>CAYWZC010000042.1:10478-17827 GCA_964462745.1 uncultured Rhodanobacteraceae bacterium | reverse complement strand
GGATCGCCGATCACGTCGACGTCGTCGGGCGGTGTGAACCGGAACGTGTCGGCCGGCAGCTCCGCGTTGCGTTGCCAGTCGTCGAAGCGGATCTCGGTGACGTTGCCGAGCAGGTCCTTGAAGATCATGCGTTCGAGCCCCGAATCGGAAAAGCCGAGTTCGGCGTACTCGAACTCCGGTTCGGGTGCACGCGAAACGAGTTTCAGCCATGCGAGGCCATCGCGCTCGCCCGATTCGCTGGCAAAGAAATCGCGATCCAGCTGCGACAAGTCGGTCAATACGGTCAACGGACTGTGCGCCTCGGCCGCGCCCTGGTCGCGCACGGTGACCTGGAGCAGGTCCGGATCGTATACCCAGACCTTCCGGCCATCGGCGACGATGAGCTGGCGATACGGTTCGAGCGCCTCCCAGCGGAACTGGCGCGGAGCCTCGAGCGCGAGCGTGCCGCGTGCCTCGTCACCGATTTCGCCGTTCGCGGCGGTCACCGTCTGGGTCCAGTCCGCGCGTACGGATTGCAGGTTCGCACTGAACGCTTCCATGCGCGAACCCGCACTTTCCGCGGCCAGCGCGGGCGCGCAAATCGACACGAGCAACAGCAGGGCGAGACGCATCGGCAGACCTTCGGGGCCGGAAACAATGACCCATTCTACGGGTTCACACGACGTCCGGCCCTGAACGGACGTGACTTCCGGCAGGCTTGTCAGATGCCATATCGTTATACTATAACATTACGAACCGACCGTGTACCGGAGTTGCCGTGATCACTCGAACCGCCCTCGCGCTGTGCATCGGCGCCATCCTCGGCCGTGCCGCGATCGCCGCACCTCCACAGCCGGATGCTGCCCTCGAATCGATTCCGGCCAGCCAGACCGGCGAAGCGCACGGCCCGACCCCGGCGGACTCGACCGATCACGATGATTCCGGGCCCCACGTCGAAACCCTCGAACCGGTTCTCGTGACCGCGCTGCCGAACCGCCGGACCAGCGACCAGATCGTGACACCGGTCAGCGTGCTGGCCGGCGTCGATCTCGACGCCGCGCGCGCCGGCACCATCGGACAGACCGTGGCCGGCATTCCCGGCATCCAAACCAGCGCGTTCGGCAACGGCGTCGGGCGCCCGGTGATTCGCGGGCTCGACGGTTCGCGCGTCGCGGTGCTTGCCAACGGGCTCGGTGCGGCCGACGTGTCGAACGTGAGCCAGGACCACGCGGTCACGGTCGAGCCGTTCCTTGCCGACCAGATCGAGATCCTCAAGGGCCCTTCGACCCTGCTGTACGGCTCCGGTGCGATCGGCGGCGTGGTCAATGCAGTCGACGGTCGCATTCCCGAACACGCACCCGCGAATGGTCTGTCGGGACGCACGCAGGTCGGCTACGACAGTGTCTCGGACGGGCGCACGGGCATGTTCCGCGTCGACGCGGGCGGCGATGGTTATGCGTTGCATTTCGACGGCCTGGACCGCGACGACGGCGACTACGACATCCCGGGCGGCACGCTCGCCAACAGCTTCGTGCGGACCCGTGCAGGTGCGGTCGGCGCGTCGGCGCTCGGCGACTGGGGCTTTCTCGGGTTCTCCGTGTCCCGCTATCTCGACGACTACGGCAACCCGGCGGAACCCGGCGACGCCGAGGAACCCGCCGTACACATCGGTATGCAACAGACCCGTTACGACGTGAAGGGCGCGCTCGAACGACCGTTCGCGTGGCTCGAACGGATCGAGGCGAACGTCGGCCGCAGCGAGTACCAGCACACCGAATTCGCAGGCCGCGAGGCCGCGACCACATTCACGAACGACGCGAACGAAGGCCGCGTGCTGCTGACCCACGTGCCATTCCGCGGCTGGAGCGGCGCGTTCGGCGTGCAGTGGTTCGACCGTGACTTCGCCGCCGTCGGCGACGAGACCTTCGTGCCACCGACCACGAGCCGCGGCGTCGGCGTGTTCCTCACCGAACAGAACACGTGGGGGCCGTTGACCCTGGAACTCGGAGCGCGGCGCGATCGCCAGAGCAGCGAACCCGCGGGCGGCGCGAAACGCGATTTCGATCCGTACAGCCTGTCCGGTGGCCTGTCCTGGCGCTTCGACGACGCATGGCACATGACCCTGAACCTCGATCGCGCGCAACGCGCGCCGGCCGAGGAGGAACTGTTCTCGAACGGACCGCACGAGGCCTCGGCGACGTTCGAGGTCGGCGATGCGCTGCTCGACACCGAGACCGCGAACCAGGCCGAACTCGGGCTGCATTATCACGGCGCGCGCATCGACGCGAAGGTGTCCGCATACGTGAACCGTTACGATCGCTTCATCTACCTCGCCGACACCGGCACGATCGAGGATGACCTGCCGGTTCGCCTCTGGTCGCAGGGCGATGCGAAGTTCCGCGGCGCCGAAGCCGAAGCGACCTTGCACCTGGCCAGCAACGCGAGCGGTCATTACGACCTGCGCGTGTGGGGCGACCGCGTTCGCGCAACGCTCGACGACGGCGGCAACCTGCCGCGCATTCCGGCCGCGCGTTTCGGCAGCCAGTTCTCATGGCACAACGATGATTGGCGCGCGAGCCTCGGCGCGACCCGCTATTTCCCGCACGATGAAGTCGCCGCATTCGAGACCGAAACCGATGGCTTCACCCTGGTCAATGCGCGACTCGCATGGGCATTCCACGACGGCGATCGGTCGAGCTGGGAATGCTTCGTCCATGCCGACAACCTGACCGACCAGACCGCGCGCCTGTCGACCTCACTGATCCGGGATTTCGCGCCGCTGCCCGGCCGCAACGTGTCGATCGGGCTGCGAGGGATGTTCTGAAGCCCCTGGTCGGGACCGGCGTTGGCTTCGGGCGCTGTCGGCTCCGGGCCTGCGGCCCTTGAGCCGACCTACGGTGGGGCGAAGGACGGGTAGGTCGGTTCAAGCGGCACAGCCGCGGAACCGACTACGTGCGAGAGCGGGAATACCTTGCACGAATTACCGGCGGCATCCTGGCGCTGTCGGCTCCGGGCCTGCGGCCCTTGAGCCGACCTACGGTGGGGCGAAGGACGGTAGGTCGGTTCAAGCGGCGCAGCCGTGGAACCGACAATGCGCGAATGGGCGATTGCCTTGCACGGATGCTGTCGGACTTCCGGCGTCGTCGGCTCCTGACCTTCGGGCCTCGAGCCGACCTACGGGCTTGAGCGGACCTGCACGTTCCGCAACGCGACGACGATCACCCCGGCGGCCAGCTCATCGGGCGTCCACCGAGCAGGTGCAGGTGCAGGTGGTACACCGACTGGCCACCGTCGCGGTTGCAGTTGATCACGCAGCGATAGCCGTCGTCGGCAAACCCCTGCTCCTTCGCGTAACCGACCGCGGCGAGCACGAGCTTGCCGGTCAGCGAGGCATCGGCCTCGGTCAGATCGTTGAGCGTCGCGATCGGGCGTTTCGGAATGAACAGCACATGTGCGGGTGCCTGCGGGTTCACGTCGCGGAAGCCGAGCACGTCGTCGTCCTCGTACACGATGTCGGCCGGGATCTCGCGGCGGATGATCTTCGCGAACAGGGTATCGCTCATGGTTCCTCCGTGGTCGGTCCGGGTAGGTGGTTCATTCGAGTGCCTGGCGACTGCCGAACGCATGCGCCAGCGTGCCGCGGTCGATGAATTCGAGTTCGCCGCCGAGCGGAACGCCGTGCGCGAGCCGGCTCGCACGCACGCCCGCCGCACGTGCCAGGCGCGAGAGCAGGTGCGCGGTCGCCTCGCCTTCGACGGTCGGGTTGGTCGCGACGATGAGTTCGCTGATTTCACCTTCGCCGAGGCGCGCGGTCAGGAGATCGAGGCCGAGTTCCTTCGGCCCGAGTCCATCCAGCGGCGACAGGCGCCCTAGCAGGACGAAGTAAAGGCCGCGATAGCCAGTCGCCTGGTCGATCGCGAGCTGGTCCACCGGGGTTTCGACCACGCACAACTGGCTGCGGTCGCGCGCGGGGTCCGCGCAGATGCGGCACACCGGTTCCTCGCTGAACGCGCGGCAGCGACGGCAGTTGCCGATGCGCTCGGTTGCCGAGAGCAGCGCGTCCGCGAGCTTGCGCGCACCCGCGCGATCGCGTTCCAGCACATGGAACGCCATGCGCTGTGCGGTCTTCGCGCCGACGCCCGGCAGGCAACGCAGGGCGTCGATGAGTTCGTCGAGCAAGGGCGAGGCGGACATGGGTTTGAGCGGGGAATGGGGAGTTGGGAATCGGGAATGGAGACAGCAGGTATCGGGCGACTCGCGGCTTCACCCTGTTCCCAAATCCCCATTCCCGGCTTCAAAACGGCAACTTCATCCCCGGCGGCAGGTTCAGGCCGGCGGTCAGGCCACCGAGACGCTCCTTCTGCGATTCGGCGATCTTGTTGACCGCGTCGTTGCATGCGGCGGCGACGAGGTCCTCGGCCATTTCCGGATCGTCGGCGAAGGTCTGCCGGTCGATCGACACGCGACGCACCTCGTGGCGCCCGGTCATCACCACGCTGACGAGGCCGCCGCCGGCCTGGCCGGTCACCTCGACGCGGGCGAGTTCCTCCTGCGCGCGCTGCATTTCCTCCTGCATGCGCTGCGCCTGCTGCATGAGGTTCGCGATCTGTCCTTTCACGGTGCTTGCTCCGGAGGCTGGATGGATTCGTCGATGATTCGGGCATCGAAGGTCTCGAGCAGCGATCGCACGCCGGGATCCTCGCGCAGCGCGCGTCCCGCCGCATCGCGGCGCTCCTGTTCGGTGCGCGCGCGTCGTTCGGCCGGCGATTCGGCCTGCACCGCCGCACCTCGTTCGAAACGCACGCGCACTTTCTGCCCGAGCGTTTCGCCGAGGCGCGCTTCGAGCTTTTCGATCATCGGCGCGACCGCAAGCTGTTCGTGGCCGGGCTTGAGCGCGAGGCGCACGATGCCGTCCTCGATACCGAGCAAAACCGAATTCTGCGCGATCTGGCCGAGCGGACCGCGCAGGCCCGCACGCTCGATGAGCGAAGCCCAGTCGCGGTCCGTCCCGTTCGCGTCGGCGGCCCGCGCATCGCCGCGATGGATCGACGCGGAGGACGGGCGATCCGGATTCGCGCCGGAACCATTTGCGGCGGGCGCCGCACGATCCGGCTTGCTCGCGCCCGCAACGGCCGCGGACGCGACGCGCGGTTCCCGCACGCCATCCATGTTCGCGGGCACGGGCGCGGCTTCGCGAGCCGCCGTCGCCGGTCGGTCTTGCTGCCGCGACGGTGACGCCGACGATGCCGCAGCGCGCGCGCCGCGCGCGGTGCTGTCACCGGCCGGCACGAACGCGAGCATGCGCAACAGGCACATCTCGAAGCCGACCCGTGGCGTCGGCGCAAGCGCGAGGTCGCGTCGGCCGATGATCGCGATCTGGTACCAGAGCTGGACGTCCTCCGGATCGAGCCGGCCGGCAAGCGCGAGCAGTTCCGCGTCGTCCTCGGTGCCCGCATCGGCGACCAGTTGCAGCAACTGGATGCGATGCAGGAGTCCCGCCAGTTCGTCGAGCACCTGGCCGAAATCGGGCGAGAACTCCGCGAGACGGTCGATTTCCGCAACGAGGTTCGCCCCGTCCGCGCCGACCAGCGCATCGAGCAACTGACGCACCTTGCCGCGCTCGACGCTGCCGAGCATCGCGTGGACCTCGCCCGCATCCAGCGTACCGCCGCCATGCGCGATGGCCTGGTCGAGCAACGACAAACCGTCGCGCAGCGAACCATCCGCGGCGCGCGCCAGAGTCTCGATCGCTTCCTCGTCGCTCGCGACGCCTTCGGCCGCGAGGATCGTGCGCAACTGGCCAGCGATCTGCTCGCGGGTCAGGCGTTTCAGGTTGAACTTGATGCAGCGCGACAGCACGGTGACCGGCAACTTTTGCGGGTCGGTGGTCGCGAGCAGGAACTTGACGTGTGGCGGCGGTTCCTCGAGCGTCTTCAGCAGCGCGTTGAACGCGCTCTTGGACAGCATGTGGACCTCGTCGATGAGGTACACCTTGAAACGACCGCGGGTCGGCAGGTACTGCGCGTTGTCGATCAGGTCGCGCACGTTGTCGATGCCGGTATTGCTGGCCGCGTCGATTTCGAGCAGGTCGACGAAGCGGCCCTCGTCCACCGCCGTGCAGATGGCGCATTCTCCGCACGGATCGGCCGACGCACCGCGCTCACAGTTCAGCGATTTGGCGAAGATCCGCGCGATCGTGGTCTTGCCGACCCCGCGCGTGCCGGTGAACAGGAACGCGTGATGCACCCGGCCCGCCTCGAGCGCATGCACGAGCGCCCGGACGACATGTTCCTGGCCGACCAGCTCGGTGAATCGGCGCGGGCGCCAGGTGCGGGCAAGTGCCTGATACGACATGGGTTTTCTGGTGATAATGCAAGCGTGGGGGTGGGTGGCGCAACGGCGCCGCGGACGCGGCGTCAACGCGGGCCGACGCCGGGGCCATTGTAACGTGCAAACCGCGCGGCGACCGGGCAACTCGCGCGACGAGCGGCCCCGTGCGGCCAGGCGCCGGTTTGTCACGCGTTTGCTTGAACGCGCCCCGGCCGTCCGTTATCCTGCGCGACCCGCGGAGCCTGGCATCGTGCGGCGGGTTGCAGCGGTTCCGATGTGGAGAGATGTCCGAGTGGTTGAAGGAGCACACTTGGAAAGTGCGTGCTCGGAAGAAGCGGAAGCGGGTCAAACCGCTTCGCGGGTTCGACCAAATCGTCTGGAACGATTTGGGACAGCCGCAGGCTGGCCCCGAGCGCAGCGAGGGGTGAGGCTCAGGATGAGCCGAACAATCCCGCTCGATGCAACGATGTGGAGAGATGTCCGAGTGGTTGAAGGAGCACGCCTGGAAAGTGTGTAAGCGGGTCAAACCGCTTCGCGGGTTCGAATCCCGCTCTCTCCGCCACCCACACAGGATGTGCCGAGCAATCCCGGTCCCTCCGCCCCGACAGGATGTGCCGCGCAGTTTCCTTCTGCGCGACGTCTCGAGTTCCATGGTGGCTCCGTCGGTGCCTCCGCGACGATAGTCCGTAAATTCCGCCAGGTCCGGAAGGAAGCAACGGTAGCGGATGATTCGGGCGCCGGAGTGTCGCTGGCGGAGCTGCCTCCCAAGGAAAAGTCGCGACCGAAGGTCGCCACCGCCGTCCCTCGCCCGCGCAGCGGGAGAGGGGGGGACCATCCGCGGCCGCGGATGGTGGGGTGAGGGCCCGCGACGCCAAGGGTTCCAACGGAGGAGCCGTCAATCCACATCCGCCCGTAAAAAGTCCTCGCAAGCAACCTTCCATGGTGCAACAACCCGGCTCGGCCATCCCTGGCCGAGCGCTCAGCGGTGCTCGCGATGCCATTCAAGGCATCGCGAAGGCGCACCGCTTCGCCCGCCAGGT
>CAYWZC010000042.1:1307-10378 GCA_964462745.1 uncultured Rhodanobacteraceae bacterium | reverse complement strand
GTGCTCGCGATGCCATTCAAGGCATCGCGAAGGCGCACCGCTTCGCCCGCCAGGTCCGGAAGGAAGCAACGGTAGCGGATGATTCGGGCGCCGGAGTGTCGCTGGCGGAGCTGCCTCCCAAGGAAAAGTCGCGACCGAAGGTCGCCACCGCCCCTGGCCGAGCGCTCAGCGGTGCTCGCGATGCCATTCAAGGCATCGCGAAGGCGCACCGCTTCGCCCGCCAGGTTCGGAAGGAAGCAACGGTAGCGGGTGATTCGGGCGCCGGGATGTCGCTGGCGGAGCTGCCTCCTCGTTTCGTCGCGACCGAAGATCGCCACCCGCCCCTCGCCCGCTGACGCGCACTCACGTCGCGTCCGGATGCAGCCAGCCTGACTCGCCGTCGGCGTATTGCTCGTTCTTCCAGATCGGCACGCGACGCTTGATTTCGTCGATGAGCCAGCGGCACGCCGCGAACGCGGCGTCACGATGGTCGGCGCTGACTCCGACCCACACCGCAAGCTGGCCCGGTTCCAGGACTCCGGTCCGGTGCGCCGCGCGGGCTGCACGCAGGCCGTGGCGCGACAGCGCTTCGGCGAGGATCGCCTCGCCCTCGCGTTCGGCGAGTTCCACATAGGCCTGGTATTCGAGTCGCCGCACCTCGCGGCCCGCGTTGTGGTTGCGCACCCAACCCTCGAAGCACACGCAGGCGCCCGCGGCCGGATCACCCAAAGCGGATCTTTCCACTTCAGGATCAATCGGTTCCGAAGACAACCTGAAGTGATTCATCCGCCGGATACCGGTGGCATGAAAACGATCTCGTCGCCGTCCGCGAGCACGTGCCCCCAGTCCACGAACGCGCCATTGACCGCCACCCGCACGCGCTCCGGCGCGAGCCGGAAACCATGCCGGGCGCTCAATTCGGCATACAGCTCCGGTAGCGCCGAGGTGTCACTGGAGACGCTTTCCTCGGCTCGACCCGCATGGTCGGCGAGACTCGCGAACCAGCGCAGCCGGTAGTTCATGGTTGCACCCTGCCCTGCTTCACGTCGCGCTTGCCGCCGCTCTTCTCGACGAGATGCAGGTCCGCAACGACGATCTCGTGGGACAGCGCCTTGCACATGTCGTAGATCGTGAGCGCCGCGATGCTCGCGCCGGTCAGCGCTTCCATCTCGACGCCGGTCTTGTGCACCGCGGCGACCTCGCAACGCACGACCAGCTCCGCATCCGTGATGAACTCCGCCGCGATGCGGCAGCGCTCGATCGGCAACGGATGGCAGAACGGGATCAGCTCGTGGGTGCGCTTGACCGCCATCGTGCCCGCGATGATCGCGGTATCGAGCACCGACCCCTTGGCCGAACGCATGCCGTCGCGACGCAAGGCCGCCGCGACCTCGGCCGGGAACACGACGTGCGCTTCGGCGACCGCGGCCCGGCGGGTCACCGCCTTTGCGCCCACGTCGACCATGCGCGGTCGGCCCTCGGCATCGATGTGGGTCAGTTCGTCGTCCGTCGCCATGTCCGTTCAACCACCGATCTCGTACATTTCCACATGTTCGCGCGGTTCGCCCTCGTGTCGGGCGCGCAGTTCGCTGTAGCGGTCCTCGCGCGCGTCCCAGAGCGACCGGATCGCCACGGCAAGTTCCAGATCGCTCGCGCCGTCGCGCATCGCGCCACGCAGGTCGTGGCCGCGGCTCGCGAACAGGCAGGTATAGAGTTTGCCATCCGCCGACAGGCGTGCGCGCGTGCAGTCGCCACAGAACGGCGCGCTGACCGAGTCGATGAAGCCGATCTCGCCGCCGCCGTCCGCGAAGGCCCAGCGCCGGGCGACATCACTCGAATGCTCCGCTGCAAGCGCGACCAGCGGCCAGCGGGCATGGATGCGCGCACGCAACTCGGCGCCCGGCACGACGCGCTCGCGCCGCCACTCGTTGCAGGTTCCGACATCCATGTACTCGATGAACCGCAACACATGGCCGCTGCCGCGGAAATGCGCGACGAGATCCATCACGTCGGCATCGTTCGCGTCGCGCATGACGACGCAGTTGAACTTGATCGGTCGAAACCCCGCCCGCTCGGCCGCCTCGATCGCGGCCAGCACCTCGGCAATCTCGCCACGGCCACCCGACAGCTGCCGGAAGCGCTCGGGATCCAGCGTGTCCAGGCTGATCGTGATCCGATGCAGGCCCGCGTCGCGCAATGCCTGCGCATGGCGCGCCAGCAGGCTCGCGTTGGTGGTCAGGGCGAGGTCCCGCACGCCCTCGATCGCGGCAAGCCGGCGCACGAGATCGGCGAGGTCGCGACGCAGCAGCGGCTCGCCGCCGGTCAGGCGCAACTTGTGGACGCCGAGGCCCACGAAGATGCGTGCAAGGCGCTCGATCTCCTCGAAGCGCAGGCGATCGCGCTTGGCGAGGAACTCGTGGTCGCGTGGATAGCGATCCTCCGGCATGCAGTACGGACAGCGGAAATTGCAGCGGTCGAGTACCGAAATGCGCAAGTCGCGCAACGACCGTCCGCGACGATCGCGCGGCGTCGTGTCGAGGCGCAGCGGAATCGACCCGCCCATCAGCCGGCCGCCGTCGCGAGCACGCGCCGCGGTGCGCCGAGTTCGACGACATCGCCTTGTCGCGCGACCCGGAAGCCGGCGCGCACCATCGCCGCCGCATCGCTTTCCGACGCGTAGTGGTACAGCACGAGCCGGGCGCGCAGGGCCGCATCGTATTCGCGCTGAACGTCGTCCATGCCGGTATGCGACGGATTGCCGACCAGGCCGCAATCGTGCGCGATGATTTCGTCGTGCACCGCCTGCACCGCGAGGATTTCCGGGATCGGACGCGTATCGCCGGTCCAGACGAAGCTGCCCGGCAGGGCCAGGCCCCAGGACGTTCCGGGCGCATGGTGCCGGGTCGGAAACACCTCGAAACGCAGGCCGTCGTGCCAGAAACCGCGCGAAACCGGGACCACCGAAAACGCGTCCCAGAAGTTCGCGCCGCCTTCCGCGATCACCTCCGGATAATCGGCGAGTCGCGATTGCAGGATCGGGGTGAGACCCGCATGGAAGAACAGGCGGGTCGTGCCTCGCCGCTGCGGATCGAAGTACAGCGACGCGAACAGCCGCTCCATGCCGCCGACATGATCCAGGTGCGCGTGGGTCAGATAGATGGCCGTCGGCAGGCGATCGTAACGCGCGAGGTACGCGCCGAGCGCTTCGCCACCGCAATCGATCATGAGCACGGGTTCGCCGCTGCGCTCGAGCACGCCGCACGCGGAGCCGAGCTCCGGAGCGAGCGCGCTGCCGACGCCGAGGAAGCGCAGCGCCCAGTTCATGTTGGCTCCTGAGCGGTGCGCACGGCGCCAAGTTGCGCGTGGTACGCGGCCAGCAACGGGTGCCAGCAGCGGCTGTCGAAATCCGGAATCATCTGGCTCGCGCCGAGCTTGTCCAGCGAGCGGCGCAGGCGCGCGAGATTGGCCTGCTGCCACGCGAGTTCGGGCTTGCGCTGGCGACTGCGGTCGAAATCGATGAGCCACGCTTGCGTGTCGGCGTCGAGCAGGATGTTGTGCGCATTGAGATCCGCATGCCAAACGCCGATCGCATGGAACCGTGCGATCGTGTTGCCGACCGCGGCCAGCGAAGGCTCGTCGAGCCGGCGCGCCGCGAGCCGCTCGGCGAGCGTTTGCGCCGGACCGATGCGGCGCATCAGCAGGGCCGCGGCATAGCGCATGCCACGACGCGCATAGCCCGCGATGATCGGCGCCGGCACCGGCAAACCGGCATTTGCGAGTTTCGCGAGCAGGCGGAACTCGCGGAACGCGCGGGTGCGCTCGGCGCCTGTCCACAGATAGCCGTCCGTGCTGAAGCGCGCCGCCAGCCCACCGCGGTGGTAGTGGCGCAACACTGTATTGCCGATCGGCGTATAGGCGAACACGACACCGCCGCGCCCGCCCGCCACCGTCTCGGCCGCCCAATGCTCGGGGTCGAGCCACGCGGGTTCCGGCCGGACCGGCAACGCCGCATCGAACAGCACCGCGCCGTCGGGAGTCGCCTGGGCTTGCGCTTCGATCATGCCTCTGCCAAGTTGGATTTCCGTGGCGCCCATGGATCGCGTCGGGCTCGCGGCAGTTTACCAGCGCGCCGGGACCGGCCGCCCGAACTTTCCGGCCCGGCACGGGTCGCAACGCCCACGCACCACCCGGTGCGGGCCATCATTGCGTCGCATGTCGAGAATCGCCGATCCCGAATCCGTCCCGCCGCGCTCGCTGTGCCTGTTGCGCACCTCCGCGATCGGCGACGTGACCCACGTCGTACCCCTGGTGCGAACCTTGCAAGCGGCATGGCCAACGACCGCGCTGACCTGGATCGTCGGCACGCTGGAGCATCGCCTGGTCGGCGACATCCCGGGTGTTGAGTTCGTCGTGTTTGACAAGAAGGGCGGCCGCGGCGCGCGCCATCGCGTGCGCGACCTGCTGGCCGACCGCCGTTTCGACGCCCTGCTGCACATGCAGGTTTCGCTGCGCGCCAACCTCCTCAGCCGCCACATCCGCGCGCCGCTGCGCATCGGTTACGACAACGCCCGGTCGAAGGACCTGCACGGCTGGTTCGTCAACTGCCGGATTCCCGCACGACGCGGCGAACACGTGCTCGACGCGATCGGCAGTTTCCTCGAACCGCTCGGTCTCGAGCAGACCGTGGTGCGTTGGGACCTGCCGATTCCGGACGAAGCGAAGGCGTTCGCATCGCGGCATCTGCCGGGTGGGCAACCGACCCTGCTGGTCAGCCCGTGTTCCAGCCATCGCCTGCGCAACTGGCCGGCCGAGCGCGTTGCCGCGGTCATCGACCACGTCGCGCTGAACCACGACTGGCGCGTCGCGCTGTGCGGCGGGCCGAGCGCATTCGAACGCGAGTTCGGCGACCGCATCCTCGCCAACGCGAAAGCACGGCCGATCGACCTGATCGGCAAGGACACACTCAAGCAGTTGCTCGCATTGCTGCAACGCGCGACGCTGGTGCTGGCCCCGGATTCGGGGCCGATGCACATGGCCAACAGCGTCGGCACGCCGGTGCTCGGTCTGCACGCAGCGAGCAACCCGCAACGCTCGGGCCCGTACAGCGAACGACGCTGGTGCGTGGACCGCTACGACGCCGCGGCGCGCAAGTTCAAGCGCAAGACGGCCGCGGAACTCACATGGGGCACCAAGCTCGAATATCCCGGAGTCATGGATCTCATCGAGATCGAGGATGTCCTCGAACGTTTCGACGCGTTCGTCGCCGCAGGCATGCCGCGGATCGACCAGCACAATCGCACATGATTCCGCGAAGGGCCTCGAACCACGTGCCGGAGCGGTGTATCGGTGCAATCAGGGCGTGGCGGATTCGCCTCCCAGCGCGCCCATGAAGCGCCGGTAATAGCGCAGCTCGGCGATCGAATCGCGCACGTCGCTGAGCGCGGTGTGCGCGGAATCCTTGTTGAATCCGCGTCCCACTTCCGGCGCCCAGCGGCGCGCGAGTTCCTTCAATGTCGACACATCGATGTGGCGATAATGGAAGTGTCGTTCCAAGTGCGGCATCAGGCGATGCAGGAAACGCCGGTCCTGGCAAATCGAACTGCCGCACATCGGCGACTTGCCGGGCGCTACCCACGCGGACAGGAATTCGAGGGTGAGCGCTTCCGCTTCGCGCAGCCCGACATCGGATTCCACGACGCGCTGCCACAAGCCGGATTTGCGATGCTGGTTGCGGTTCCAGTCGTCCATGGCCGCGAGCCGGTCGAGCGAATGACGGATCGCGAGTTCCGGGCCCTCGGCGAGGATGGTCAGGTCCTTGTCGGTCACCACGGTCGCGATCTCGAGGATCGAATCGCGATCGCAATCGAGTCCGGTCATTTCCAGATCGATCCAGATGAGGCGCTCGTCGGGGAAGTCGGACGTTGCGAGCGACATGCGGTCTCCTTGGTTCGCCAAGGTGCGATTATACCGATCTGCAATGGGCGCGATTGCGGCGTACCTGCGTATGCTCCCGCTTTCGTGGCCGGGCCCGTGATCCACGCGGATCATGTCGATCGAGAAGCCAAGAACATGAACACCTTCCTGTGGCACGACTACGAGACCTTCGGCACGGATCCGAGACGCGACCGGCCGGCGCAGTTCGCCGCCATCCGGACGACGATGGATCTCGAACCCGTCGGCGAACCCGTCGTGTTCCACTGCAAGCCGGCGCCCGACGTGCTGCCGCATCCCGCGGCGTGCCTGATCACCGGCATCACGCCACAACACGCCGAGCGCCACGGCGTCATCGAGGCCGAATTCGCTGCACGCGTGCACGAGCTGATGGCGCAACCCGGCACCTGTACGGTCGGCTACAACTCGCTGCGCTTCGATGACGAGGTCACGCGCCACCTGCTGTATCGCAACTTCTTCGATCCGTACGAGCGCGAATGGAAGGACGGCAACTCGCGCTGGGATCTCATCGACCTCGCGCGCATGTGCCACGCGTTGCGACCGCACGGCATCGAATGGCCGCGCCGCGAGGACGGCACGCCGGGCTTTCGACTCGAGGATCTCGCGCGCGTGAACCATATCGATGTCGGACGCGCGCATGACGCGCTGTCCGATGTCCGGACCACGCTCGCACTCGCTCGCCTGCTGCGGGTGCGCCAACCGCGCCTGTGGGACTGGTTCTTCGCATTGCGCCGCAAGCAGCGCGTGTTCGAACTCGTCGATGTCGCGCGCATGACGCCGCTGGTGCACGTGTCGTCGCGCTACCCGGCGAGTCGCGCGTGCCTCACCCTCGTCGCGCCGATCGCCGAACACCCGGCCCGCCCGAACGAGATCATCGTGTACGACCTCGACGACGACCCGACCGACCTGCTGGCACTCGATGCCGCCGACATCGCGGACCGGGTATTCACCGCGCGCGCGGACCTGCCTGAAGGCATCGCGCGCATCGCGCTGCGCACCCTGCACGTGAACCGCTGTCCGGCGATCGCTCCGTTGTCAGTGCTGACCGGCGCGGATCGCGAACGCCTGCAACTCGACGTCGAACGCGCGCAGGATCACGCACGCCGCCTGCGTGACGCAGGGGACATCGCCACGAAGGTCCGCGAGGTATTCGCGCTTGCGAGCGACCGGGCGCCGGCCGCGGATGTCGAACTCGCGCTGTACGACGGGTTTCCCTCCGACGCCGACAAACGCCGGTTCGCACAGGTGCGCGCGACGCCTCCGGAAAATCTCGCCTCCCGCAAGATCGGGTTCGACGATCCCCGCTATGCGGAACTGCTGCTGCGCTATCGCGCGCGCAACTGGCCGCATACCCTCGGTCTCGAAGATGCGGCGCAATGGCACGCGTTCCGGCGCCGCCGGCTCGACGTCGCGACACCGCTCAGCACGCTGACCCTGGCCGAATATCTTGCGCTCATCGAGGCATTGCGGAGCAGCGAACCGCCCGCTTCGATGCCGCTGCTCGATGCGCTGGAGATGTGGGGCCACGCGATGCAGGAGTGACCGCGGTCAGCCTCGTCGCGGGAACGGTCTCGATCGTGGCGCAGGAGCCGGCTTCAGCTGCGATGCGACTCGCCGTGTCGCAAGCAGTGCAAGGAACATCACGGCGGAGGCCGGTTCCTACAGTCCTTCCTGGACCTTCTTCGACAGTCCTTCGACGACCAGTTCGTAGGATCGGCGCACGTAACCGGCGAGTTCGGCGTGCTCGAAACGTGCCGGTTCCACGACCGAAATCCAGAATACGCGCGCGGTGTACGGCGCGGCCATCATGCCCGGCCGCTCGCACAACTGCGCGAAATGCTCGGCATCGACCTTGAAGGACAGGCGATCCCGCTCGGGGCCGACCAGGCACAACACCGCGAACATCTTGTTCGCGACGGTGAACACGAGATCGATATCCCACTTGACCGAGGCCTGCACGCCGGGCCAGCGGGCGACCAGATCCTCGAGCTGTTCACGCGTGATGCCGTGCGTCGTATCAGTCCCCATGCGCGCAGTGTAGCCCAAGGTCGCAGGCGCCGCCGCGAGCCGGCGCCGAGATGGTCTTCAGCGCCCTGCTAAACTGCGCGCCCCCGCGCGGGCCGCCCCTGGCGTCCGGCGCTGCACTCGTTTGCGGAACCGATGGAACCAATGCTGTCTCCCCCGCTGCCACCGTCGCCGACCCAGCGACGCGCCTGGTTTGCGCCGCACGGCGCGGCGCTGGCGCTCGCGCTGGCCGAAACCGGCCGACGCCACCCCGGCATGGTCGTCGCGGTCACCCGTGATACCCACGCGGCCCACGCGCTGGAAGGCGAACTCGCCGTATTCGCGGCGCCGGACCTCGAGATCCTGCACTTTCCGGACTGGGAAACCCTGCCTTGGGACCTGTTCGCCCCGCATCCGGAAATCGTGTCGCAACGCATCGCGACCCTGTACCGACTGCCCGCGCTGAGCCGCGGCATCCTCGTGGTGCCGGCCGCGACCCTGATGCAGCGCCTCGCTCCGCGCGCCTACATCACGGGCTCCGGTCTCATGCTCGAACGCGGCCAGCGTCTCGATCTTGGCGCCGAGCAGCGCCGCCTCGAGGCGGCCGGCTACCGCCACGTGCCGCAGGTCCTGGAACCGGGTGACTTCGCGGTGCGCGGCGCGATCCTCGACGTGTTCCCGATGGGCACGCCCGAGCCGTTCCGCATCGAGCTGTTCGACGAGGACATCGAATCGATTCGCAGCTTCGATCCGGAAACCCAGCGCTCGGCGGCCAAGGTCGAATCGGTGCGCCTGCTGCCGGCGCGCGAGTTCCCGCTCACCGAGGAGTCGGTGCGCGCATTCCGCAACCGCTTGCGCGAGCGTTTCCCGATCGACCCGCGCCGCTGCCCGCTGTACCAGGACATCCGGGAAGGCACGACGCCGGCCGGGATCGAGTACTACCTGCCGATGTTCTTCGAGGACAGCCCGTTCGGCGCAACCGAAACCCTGTTCGACTATCTCGCCGCGAATCCGCTGTTCGTGATCGGCGAACACGCGCTCGAAGCGGCCGAACAGTTCTGGCACCAGGTCGGCGAGCGCCACGAACAGCGCGCGCACGACGTCGAGCGGCCGATCCTGCCGCCGGCCGAGTTGTA
>CAYWZC010000042.1:0-1207 GCA_964462745.1 uncultured Rhodanobacteraceae bacterium | reverse complement strand
CCCGCCGACGCGGCTCGCCATCACGGTCGCGGCGCTCGAAACCGGTTTCATCCTCGACGAACCTGCGATCACCGTACTGACCGAACGCGAGCTGCTCGGCGAGCGCGCGCAACAGACGCGCCGCCGCAAGCGTGCCGCGCGCGATCCCGAGTCGATCATCCGCGACCTTTCCGAGCTCGCGATCGGCGCGCCGATCGTGCATGTCGACCATGGCGTCGGTCGTTACCAAGGACTGCTGAAACTGGACGTCGGCGGCGCCGACGGCGAGTTCCTCGCGATCGAGTATGCACGTGGTGACAAGCTGTACGTCCCGGTCGCGCAACTGCATCTCGTCGGGCGTTACACGGGCGCGGCGCCGGAATTCGCACCCTTGCACTCGCTCGGCGGCGACGCGTGGGAGCGCGCCAAGCGCAAGGCCGCCGAGAAAGTCCGCGACACGGCCGCCGAACTGCTTGCGATCTACGCACAACGCGAAGTGCGTTCGGGGACGCCGCTGGCGATCGATCGCGCGATGGTCGAGAAGTTCGCGGCAGGCTTTCCGTTCGAGGAAACCCCGGACCAGCAACAGGCGATCGAGGCGGTGCTCGCCGATCTCGCAGCAGCCAGGCCGATGGATCGCGTGGTCTGCGGCGATGTCGGCTTCGGCAAGACCGAGGTCGCGCTGCGCGCCGCGTTTGCCGCGGCGACCGCAGGCGTGCAGGTCGCGGTGCTCGTGCCGACCACCCTGCTCGCCCAGCAACATTTCCAGAACTTCAGCGATCGCTTCGCGGATTGGCCGATCCGGGTCGACGTGCTGTCGCGCTTCAAGTCGAAGAAGGAAACCGACGCCGCACTCGCGAAGCTCGCGGAGGGCGCGATCGACGTCATGATCGGTACCCACAAGCTGCTCCAGGCCGACGTGCGCTTCAAACGCCTCGGCCTGGTCATCGTCGACGAGGAACAACGCTTCGGCGTGCGCCAGAAGGAGCAACTGAAGAAGCTGCGCGCCGAGGTCGACCTGCTGACCCTGACCGCGACGCCGATCCCGCGCACCCTGAACATGGCGATGGCGGGCCTGCGTGACCTGTCGATCATCGCGACGCCACCCGCGCACCGGCTTGCGGTCAAGACCTTCATCGGCGCCTACGACCCGGCGCTGATCCGCGAGGCGTTGCAACGCGAGCTCGGCCGTGGCGGCCAGGTGTATTTCCTGCACAACGAGGTCGCG
>CAYWZC010000041.1:21409-24521 GCA_964462745.1 uncultured Rhodanobacteraceae bacterium | reverse complement strand
CGAACAGGTCGGCGGCCATGCCCGCGCAGTCGCCGACGTTGTCGCCGACGTTGTCCGCGATCACGGCCGGATTGCGCGGATCGTCCTCGGGGATGCCGGCTTCGACCTTGCCGACCAGATCCGCGCCGACATCCGCGCCCTTGGTGAAGATGCCGCCGCCGAGGCGCGCGAAGATCGAGATCAGCGAGGAGCCGAATGCGAGGCCGACCAGCGCGTGCAATGCCTGGTCCGGCGTGTAGCCGAAGTGCGCGAGGCCGACGTAGTAACCGGCGACGCCGAGCAGGGCGAGGCCGACAACCAGCATGCCGGTGATCGAGCCGCCGCGGAACGCGACGGCGAGCGCCGGTGCGATGCCGCCGCGCGCGGCTTCGGCCGTGCGCACGTTCGCACGCACGGAGATGTTCATGCCGATGTAGCCGGTCGCACCGGACAGGATCGCGCCGAGCGCGAAGCCGACCGCGGTACCCCAGTCGAGCGCGAAGCCGATGACCAGGAACAGGACCGCGCCGACGATGCCGATCGACAGGTACTGGCGATTGAGGTAGGCGCGCGCGCCCTCCTGGACCGCGGCCGCGATTTCCTGCATGCGCTCGTTGCCGGCGGGTTTGGCTAGGATCCAGCGGATCGACCAGACCCCGTACAGGATCGCGATCACCGCGCAGGCCAGTGCAATCAGGATTCCGTGCTCATGGAACATGGGACATTCCCCTCTCGTAAAGGATGGATGCAGAATGCTGGAGCGCCGCGCCCCCCAAGGGCGGCCGAAGCCGGCGCAGTATAGCGGCAGCGCGGCGGATTCTGCCCTGATCCGCTACAGGCCAGCGATCTGGCGCCCGCGCCGACCGGCCGCCTGCCTCGACGCAAGTGCGCCTTTGGCATGATCCCAATGGGAGTCACGAGCCATGGGCAACACCGTGATTGCCCCACTCCGCCCGGGGAATCCGAACGCCGCATGTCGATGCCGCGGATTGTCAGGCGGCTGCCCGTTCCAGTGGCGTGATCTTTGCCAACGTACTGGCCAGCTTGGGCCGCGCGATTTCGGTGTCGTAGTCCGCCTGCAGGCGCAGCCACCACCCATCGGACAGGCCAAAGAAACGGCAAAGCCGAAGATCGGTATCCGCGGTGATCGCGCGCTTGCCGGCTACGATGTCGCCGATGCGCTGGGCCGGAACGCCGATTTCCTTGGCCAGTCGATAGTTGCTCATGCCCAAGGGAATCAGGAACTCCTCGCGGAGCATCTCGCCGGGGGAAACCGGTTGCAGCTTGGTACTCACGTTCTTGTCCTCAGTGGTAGTCGATGATTTCGACGTCCTCGGCGCCATCGTTCCAGCGGAAGCAAATTCGAAATTGGTCATTGATCCGTACGCTCCATTGTCCCGCTCGGCGACCTTTCAGAGCTTCCAGTCGATTTGCCGGCGGTGCGCGCATGTCTTCGATGCGCCTGGCCAGATCCAGTTGCTTGAGCTTGCGCAGCGCCGGGCGTTCGAAGTTGACGAACCGGGCCACGCGCCCGAGCCGGAACAACGTTTCCGTGTCGGCACACCTGAACGACTTGATCGCCATTCGCCGATAGTAACGCAACGCGTTAATAACGACAAACGTTATTAACATGCTTGCCGGCCGAGATTCCGCAAGTTTCGCTGGCTATACGACAAATCGCGGCAACCGCTTCCTGACCGCGACGCATTTCAACGTCACGTAGCACGGCATCCCGTCCGCGGCATACGGCGGGTACGCCTCGCCGCGGATCAGCGGTTCGAGGTAGCGGCGTGCGGCGGCGCTGATGCCGTAACCGTCGGAGCGCAGGAACTTCGCCGGCAACTTCTTCTCGCGGTTGGCGATGCCGGCGAGCGATGCGGGAACGATGTCCCAGCGATACGGCGTGTCGCCGAGCCGGCGGATGGTCGGCATCACGCCGTTCCTGCCGGCGAGCGCGTACTCGACCGCGGCCTTGCCGACCGCGCGCGCCTGGTCGAGATCGGTCTGCGAGGCGACGTGCCGCGCCGAGCGTTGCAGGTAATCGGGCAGCGCCCAGTGCACCTTGTGGCCGAGCCGGCGATGCACGAGGTCGGCGATGCAGCGCGCGGCGCCGCCGAGCTGCGCATGGCCGAACGCATCGCGCGTGTCGCTTTCCGACAGGAACCGGCCATTCGCGTGGCGCACGCCCTCCGACGCGACCACACAGCACCAGCCGACGCGGCGCACGGTCGCATCCACGCGGGCAAGGAAATCGACCTCGTCGAACGGCCGTTCCGGGAACAGGATCAGGTGCGGTGCCGCGTCGCGGCCGTGGCCCGCAAGCCCTGCCGCGGCGGCGATCCAACCGGCATGGCGACCCATGACTTCCATGACGAACACCTTGGTCGAGGTTTCCGCCATCGACGCGACATCGAGACTCGCCTCGCGCACCGACACCGCGGTGTACTTCGCGACCGATCCGAAGCCGGGGCAGCAATCGGTGCCGACCAGGTCGTTGTCGACCGTCTTCGGCACGCCGATGACCTTGAGGTCGTAGCCGAGTGCGGCGCCGACCGCGGACAGCTTGAGTGCGGTATCGGCCGAATCGTTGCCGCCGTTGTAGAGGAATCCGCGGATGTCGTGCGCGCGGCAGACCGCGATGATGCGTTCGTACTGCGAGCGATCGGCTTCGACCGGCGCGAGCTTGTAGCGGCACGAGCCGAACGCGCCGCCCGGCGTGTGGCCGAGCGCGGCGATCGCGGCGCTCGTTTCCCGCGAGGCATCGAACAGGTCCTCGCGCAGCACGCCGAGGATGCCGTCGTGCGCGGCGAACACGCGGCGCCGGTGCCGGCGTGCGGTCTCGATGACCGCGCCCGCGGTCGCGTTGATGACGGCGGTCACGCCGCCCGATTGCGCATACAGCAGGTTGCCGTTCGACATCGCCGATCCTTCCGAGAGCCGGACCCATTTTCCGCGTCCCGCATGAACCCGGCCATTCCGCATCCACGGACTCGCGCAGCGCGTTTGACTTCGAGCCGCGCGAGCCGCTAGCGTTGGCGCACAACCTCCCGGCCACCGGCAGCGCGCGGCGCGTATGCCGCGGGCGGGTACCAGCGAAGGAATGTCATGCGACTTGTCCTGTTGGGCGCGCCCG
>CAYWZC010000041.1:8630-21309 GCA_964462745.1 uncultured Rhodanobacteraceae bacterium | reverse complement strand
GCGGGCGGGTACCAGCGAAGGAATGTCATGCGACTTGTCCTGTTGGGCGCGCCCGGTTCGGGCAAGGGAACCCAGGCGGCCCGCCTGAAATCGGAACTAGGCGTGCCGCACATCTCCACCGGCGACATGCTGCGCGCGGCGGTCGCCGCGGGCACGCCGCTCGGACTCAAGGCGAAGGCGGTCATGGAAGCCGGCCAGCTCGTATCCGACGACATCCTGCTCGGCATGCTCGAGGAAAGGCTCGCGAACGACGATGCGCGCGCCGGCTTCATCCTCGACGGCTATCCACGCAACATCGCCCAGGTGCAGGCGCTCGACGAGTTGCTGACCCGGCTCGAACAGCCGCTCGACGCGGTCGTCCAGCTCGACGTGCCCGCGGAGGAAATCATCGGCCGCGTCGAAATCCGCTTCCAGGCCGAAGGCCGCGCCGACGACAATCCCGACACCGTGCGCCGCCGCCTCGCGGTGTACGCCGAACAAACCGCACCGGTCGCGGACTGGTACGCACGCCACGGCATGCTCAAGGTCGTCGACGGCGTCGGCCCGCTCGACGAGGTGTTCGCGCGGATCCTCGCGGCGCTGCCGCGGGACCGCGTCGTGGTGGGGTGACGAGCTGCGGGCGTTCTGCCTGACCCTGATTGACGGCAAGGTTCCGCCGCAACTCGATGGCTTCGACCCAGGGTCGCCCCTGCATCGCGGCTTCCGGGCTCTGGTAGAGCCGAGCTTGCTCGGCTGGCGTGGTTGATGCGTGAAGGCGCGGGTTTTCCGGGTCCGATATCAGCGGAGCAAGCTCCGCTCTACGAGTCGGTCCGTTCCCGAAGGCGTTACTCGCCGGACGACGACGAAACGCGCGCAAGCGCGGACTGGTTCGAGTGAGGAATTGATGCGCATCCACATCCTCGGCATCTGCGGAACCTTCATGGGCGGCATCGCGGCGCTCGCGCGCGAGCTGGGTCACGAGGTTTCGGGCTCCGACCAGAATGTGTATCCGCCGATGAGCACCCAGCTCGAACGGCTCGGCATCACCTTGCATTCCGGTTATCGCGCGGAGCATCTCGGTAACGCCGACCCGGCAGGCACGCCGGATCTCGTGATCGTCGGCAACGCGCTGTCGCGCGGTAATCCCGCGATCGAACATCTGCTCGACGCGCGCATCCCGTACGTGTCCGGACCGCAGTGGCTCGGCGAAAACGTGCTCGCCTCACGGCGTGTGCTCGCGGTCGCCGGCACCCACGGCAAGACCACGACCAGCGCGTTGCTCGCCTGGATCCTCGAAGCGCAGGGCCGCGATCCGGGCTTCCTGATCGGCGGCGTGCCCGCGAATTTCGGGGTGTCGGCGAGGTTGGGGAATGGGGAATGGGGAATGGGGAATGGTAAAAACCAGCCGCACGCGGCAATTCCCGATTCCCGACGAAATCCGCCCCCAGCGGATTTCGTGGTAGAAGCCGACGAGTACGACACCGCGTTCTTCGACAAGCGTTCGAAGTTCGTGCATTACCGGCCGACGATCGCGGTGCTCAACAACCTCGAATTCGACCACGCCGACATCTTTCCCGATCTCGATGCGATCAAGCGCCAGTTCCATCATCTCGTGCGTACCGTGCCCGGCAGCGGCCGGCTCGTCGTCAACGCCGAGGATGCGAACCTCGCCGAGGTGCTCGCGATGGGTTGTTGGACGCCGGTCGAGACGTTCGGCATCGAGGTCGGCGACTGGCGCGCGCGGCTCGTCGCCGAAGATGGTTCGGCGTTCGTCGTGTCACGCGGCACGCACGAGTTCGGCGAGGTGCGTTGGTCGTTGCTCGGTCGCCACAACGTGATGAACGCGCTGGCGGCGCTCGCCGCCGCGCATGCGGCGGGCGTCGACGTTGCGGCTGCGCTGCCGTCGCTCGGCCGCTTCGAGAACGTCGCGCGGCGCATGCAGTTGCTCGGCGAGGCGTGCGGCGTACGCGTCTACGACGACTTCGCGCATCATCCGAGCGCGATCGCGACCACGCTGGCCGGCTTGCGCGCGCATGTCGGCGCCGCGCGCATCCTCGTCGCGCTCGAACCGCGCTCCAATTCCATGCGCGCCGGCGCGCATGCAGATGACCTCGCGCCGAGCCTGCGCGACGCGGATGCGGTCGTGCTGCTGCAACGGCCGGAACTGCCGTGGGACGCCGCACGCGTCATCGATGCGCTGGAAGGGCGCGGCCGCACGGCGCCGAACGTCGATGCGCTGCTCGACGCGCTCCGCGCGATCACCTGTCCCGGCGACCACGTCGTGTTCATGTCCAACGGCGGCTTCGAGGATGCGCCGCGGCGGTTCCTGTCCGCATTCGCAGCGGCAAGCTGAGGCAACCCCGCTACCGCATCGCGGCTCACGTGGAGCGCAGCAAGCTGCGCTCTACAGGAAGAGCGTGCGGCGTGCGGTAGGCGCAGCAAGCTGCGCTCTACGGAGTCGTCGCCAATCCGGAACAACGATGCGCGCTCCCGCGCTCGCAGAGGTGGCGAGCCCAGGTGTCAGAAAAAAGGCCTCCCCGGAGGGAGGCCCTTCATCCGCGTCATGCGCGTTACGCGATCAGGGAATCGTGATCGCGTTGCCGGCCTGGTCGTAGGCGTATTCGACGATCGTCGCCGGGAACCCGTCCGGCGAGGATGTCGTCAGGTGGATGTAGCCGTAGCAGATGCCGGATGGCGGCGCGGTCGGCAGTTCCGAGCAGTTGAAGCGGACGCCGAGGTAACCGTCCGCGCCTGCGGCCCAGGCCGGCGGCCCCGGATTGTTGATGGTCGAAAACACCGAATCCGGTCCCACCGTGTCCCCGGAGCCGAGTACCAGGAACTCCGAGCTGGACGCCGATGCGGAAACCCCCGCGATGTCCGGCGCGCCCGTGTTCCACCAGAACGTGATCTGGGTGCCGTTGTTGTAGATGTTGGCGTGGTAGTTCGGTACGTCGGCATCCTGCACGTCGCCGGTGATGTAGTTGATCGAGGTACCGTCGATGCTGTTCTGGACGGCATGGTTGATCGGACCGCTTTCCACGATGTCGCCGCCGCCCGCGCCGCACGAACCGTCCTCGCCATCCTCGAAACCGGAGCAGAAGATCGCATCCGCCAGCGTCACGTCGACGCTCACGGGCACCACGACCTCGGGCGTTGCCGGATCGTCACTCTCGATGCACAGGTTCGCGGAATGGCTGCCGATCGCAAGGCCGGTCGCATCGATCGTGACGCCCACGTTGGTGCTTCCGCCCGCGCCGATCGTGGAACCCGTCGAATCCAGCGACAACCACGGTACGTCCGCGGGTGCGCTGCACGTCGTCGGAGCCTCGTCCGCGGTCCAGGTGAGCGGCGAGCCGCCGTTGTTCGAGATGGTCAGCGTGAGGATGGTGGAAGAATCCTGTTCGACCGTGCCCGACAGGCTGGTCGGATCGACCTCGATTTCCGGATCCCCGCCACCGCCGCCGTCGGGATCGGCACCGGGCAGCGTCGTCGCGCCGGTATTGCCCGGATCGAGCCAGTCCTTGAGACGGGTCGTGGAGGACGAACCGTCCCACGCCACCGAGAACTTGCCGTAGCAGTCGTATCCGGCATTCGGTACGCTGCCCGAACACGCGGCGCTGCCGCCGGAAAGCGTTCCGATGATGAGGTTGTCGTGGCCCGTGATGTCGCCGGATGGAACCATGATCATCGAGCCGGACGATCCGCCTTCGGTGGTGCCCTGCGAGTACGGCTGGCCGGTGCGCCAGTGGGTCTGGTTGCCGCTGCCGATGCAACTGTTCATCGTGGACAGGCCGTTGCTGTCCTCGGTGATCGCCTTGACCCAGCCACTCGGATGGTGCACGCCGATGCTGCCGTCGGGCAGGTCGCCGGTCGCATCCCAGCCCGCGTAGTAGACATTGAACGACGGATCCGGCGTGCTGTTGAGCTGCACCAGCGAGAAGTCCACGTCGGCGCGGTGCGCAATCAGCGTCGCCCCGCCGTTCTGCGTGTTGTCACCTTGGTTGTCGCCGCCGTGCTGGCCGCAGGTTGGTGATTCGTAATTCCAGAACAGGGTCATCGACGCGGCTTCCGATGCGGTCGAGATGCAATGGTTCGCGGTCAGGAAGTACGGCGTGAAATCGCCGCTCGTGTTGTTGACCAGCGTGCCAGTGCACAGGTAGGTGCCCTGTCCCGGCACGTCGAAGTAGAACTTCGCGACCGCGCGGATTTCATCGCGGTACAAGTCGCCGAGCGGGCAGATCACGTCGATGTTGCACACGCCGGACGGACCCGCGCCGAACAGCCCCGGCCCGCCATGGTTCGTGCTGTTGCGATAGCCCGTGGCGACGCGCGCGAGGTGCACGTTGCCGGTGTCGATGCGCACGCCGGCCGGCGCGTGCAACTCGAGGATCAGCGTGGAACCCGCGATCGGTGGCAGCCACAGCTCGCCGAACTGGTTGGTATCGGCCAGGGTGTACGGGCCGTGGAACACATGCTCGGCGGGATCGATCACGTGCAGGGTGACGCCCTGCGGCACGGCGAAACGGTCGAAGCCGAAGCGCAGGTCGGTCGCGTTGTCCGCGTGCACGACGAGACGCCACAGCGTGCTGCCGTCGGGCAGGGCCGTCATGCGACCGGCATGGCTCGGCACCACGTCGACGGCGTTGCTGGTTGCGACGCGCAGTCGCTTGTTCGCGGCGCCGTGCTCGGCGATCTGGGCCGAGAACGCCGCCGCATCCTCGCTCAACCGGGCCGCCTGGTCGACGGGCGCCAGTTGCAGCGCCGGAGCGTCGGCGCGCTGGGCCTTGGCCGGATGGGTCCAGCTCCACGGCGGTGTGGCGTCGCGTGCGCCGGCCACGGCCGGCAACAGCACCAGCGCGCCCAGCAGGATGCAGGCAAGGTGTCCGAAACGATGAAGCATCGACTTTCCTCCACGGCTTTCGATGGGAATCGGCCGGGAACGATACGACGTCCGGGCCACCCGCAAGCGTGACGCATCGCACGCGTGGGGGAATCCATCCAGGGGCGGATTCGGCGATGCCGACGGTTTGCTGGCGCAGTTCGGCACACGGCGCTCGCGCGCGGTGGCCGCTTACGAACGATTCGTGCGCGAGGGCATCGGCGGCGATTCGATCTGGGGCGGACTGAAAGGACAGGTGTTTCTCGGCGACGACGCGTTCGTCCGGCGCATGCAACGCCTCGCGAAGCGTTCCGACGACATCAACATCCCGCGCGCGCAACGCCGGCCGCCGCCGCCGTCGATGGCGAGCATTGCCGAGAAATACCCCGACCGTAATCAGGCCATGCGTATCGCATGGCGCACCGGCGCGTACAGCTACGCGCAGATCGCAGAACACTTCGGCGTGCACTTCAGCACTGTCGGACGTGCCGTGCGGAGAGGTTCGTAGCACAATGACCGCATGCCGACGCAATATGCCGATGCGACGATGGAAGACGTGACCCACAGGCGCGCGGACCCCCAGGCGCCGTCGACCTCAGGCGCCGTCTGGCGATCCAGGCCGTGATCCACCAACAAGCGTAGAATTCGACCAAGGGAGCTGGAGGTGCGATATGTCGATTTCCCTGAGGCGGCTTGAAGAGCAGGCTCGTGCCTTGACGGCGGAGGAGCGTGCCAAGCTTGCGGAGTCCCTGCTCGACTCGTTGCGCTCGCCGCTTTCGGAAATCGAAGCCGCCTGGGCGGAGGAAATCGAACAGCGCGTGGCGGCATTCGATCGTGGCGAAATCCCGGCCTATGCCGCCGAGGACATGTTTGCCGAGGGCCGTCGCATTTCGCGATGAAACGCGCAAGATTCATCGCGCCCGCCCGGCGTGAATTCCTCGCGGAAGTCGCGTTCTACAACGAGGAGGAGGCGGAGCTTGCATCTCGCTTTGCCACCGCTGTCGAGGAAGCCGTAGCCAGAGCCGTCATGTTTCCACTCACGGGGCTCACCCGCTTCGATGAATACGCGCCGGGTCTTCGTGGAGAACTTTCCCTTCGCTGTTGTGTATCGCCCCGACCCGGATGGCATCGTCATCTTTGCACTGGCTCATCACTCGCGTCGTCCAGGGTACTGGCAGTCGCGAGTTCAGGAACGCTGACAAATGCCCATCCATCTACCTGCTCCGCGCGGGCCCAGCAACCGGCGAGGGTGCCCGCTTCGGCCTGGCGGATGCCACGCTTCGCCAACCTGAAAAGTCCACGGCGAACTTTTCAGCATTCTGCCAGCGCGCGAGGCCCTGAAACCTGGTCCGCCGGGGTGGAGTTTGCCGTGATCCGCGGAGCCGGCTGCGCGGCTCCGCGGCGAACGTGCGAGATGGAAAGTCCCGGATGGACCTTTCCATCTTCCTGCTAGTCGAACCCGTTCTCGAAGATCACGTCGCTGGCCGGCATCTCATAGGCGATTCGCACCCCGCAGAACTGCAGCGTGTCATCGTTCTGCGTGCCGAGGTTGACGACGATGTTGATCGGCTGGGTGAAGTGGTCGACCACGTGGTTGATCTCGGCACTGAGATCGCTCACGTAGCCGCCGTTGCTGGATGAGACCGAGACAAGCTCGTCGAAGGCACCGGCAGCATCATAGGTCGTGAAAAATGCGTCGACTCGGCTTGCCGACTCGTCATAGGCATACAGACGCAGGTACTTGACGGTCGCGTCTTGCGGCAATACGAGCTTGTGAACGAAGCGCTTCTCCGTTCCGCCGGTCGCGCTGATGCACCCGACACCCGGATAGGCGAACTGCGTGCCACTGCCGAACGGGTGGAAGGTGGAGCCCGCGAGTTGCAGATAGTGCATCTCGGTTCCCGTCAATTGATCGGGTCCGTTCGTTACGGGACGCATCGGGCCCCGTTGGCTGTCGCCGGGCGCCGCCTGTGCGAAGGTGCAGACCGCGAATGCCGCGAGAACACCGGCCTTCACGAGCATGGAGCCGCGTGGAATCAGGGGATTTCTCCGCGTGGTTTCCGCTTTCATGTCCGCCCCCCCTCACGGTGCTTCGTAGAAGACGCGCAAACCGCACAGTTGCAACCCGGTACTCGTGTTTGCCGTCAGGACGAGTGATTGCGAGAAGTTGTCGACAACCAGTGGTGTGGGCAACGGGAAGTATTCGCTTGCATAGCCGTCGTCGAAGGTGCTCGGCACGTTCAGGTGATCGAAAAAGCTGCCTGCTCCGTCATACGAGGTCAGGAACGTGCGTACAGATCCCGGCTGGCCCGAGTTGTAGTAGTACACGCGTACGCCCAGGATTTCCGCTCCATCCGGCAGTTGCAGATCCGTGGTCACCGCGTCGTTGGTCGCGATGCACCCTGCGCCGATGTAACTGACGGTCTGGCTGGACGTGCGCGGGCTGAGTGCGGATCCGGCGATGAACAGATAGCTGTCGCCGATGCCGCGGGGATCCGCCAATGCGCCATCGTCAGCGCCGGATGCATGGAAGTACTGGATGTCTTGCGGCGTCGCTGCGCCATCGGACGTGGCATCTCCCGCCATCGCCATCGCGCAAGCACTTGCGAGCAGGATGGCCGTGCCCAGTCGATGTCGGATTGCAATCATGATTTCTCCCTTGGATATGGTGAAGCGGCAAAAAAAAATGACGGCCAGCGACCGTCAGACGAATGATGGGTTTTCCGGCTCGGCGTTACCGTGGGCCACGTCTGATCCAGGGTGCCGACTGGTTCTCGGATTGCTGAAGTCGCGATCTTCTCCGGATATCCCGCGTGGAGCCCGCGTCGGCGACGCGGCACATCGCGAAAGTCCAGCGTCACGACGCGCTGCAGGTTCGATCGCAAGCTCGTGCGTGCAATTTCCGCGTCCTGCGGCGTTGCACTTCAGGATGGAGTTCGCGGACACCTGGCCGGCGACGACGCTCGGCTGCACGAAGCCCTCTCCCGCCGGGCAACTGCTCCGCGGGCCCGCTTTGGTGTCGCCCTACTTGTTCCGCACGTAGATCACCTTCGGCCGCCCGTCGCCCTGGCTGCGGCGTTCGACGTCGAACAGGCCGATCGCGGTGATGAGGTCGCTGAGCTTGCCGTAGCCGTAGCTGCGCGAATCGAAGTTCGGACGCTGCTTGGTGATGATCGATCCGACGCCGCCGAGGCCGGCCCAACCATCGTCGTCGGATGCGGCGTCGATCGCGTTGCGTAGCAGGTTGACGAGTCCGGTGTCGCCCTTGAGCGCGGTGCCCGCACGTGGCTGGAGGGGTTGCGCCTCGTCGGGCTTGCCGGCGAGGATCTCGGTGTAGATGAACTTGTCGCAGGCGGCGACGAACGGTTCAGGCGTCTTCTTCTCGCCGAATCCGTACACGATCAAACCCGATTCGCGCAGGCGCGCGGCGAGGCGCGTGAAGTCGCTGTCGCTGGACACGATGCAGAAGCCGTCGAAGCGGCCGGAGTAGAGCAGGTCCATCGCGTCGATGATGAGCGCCGAATCGGTCGCGTTCTTGCCGCGCGTGTAGCCGAATTGCTGGATCGGCTGGATCGACTGGGTGAGCAGGGTTTCCTTCCAGCCGGACAGGCGTGTACCGGTCCAGTCGCCGTACGCGCGCTTGACGTGCGCGGTGCCGTACTTGGCGACTTCCGCGAGCAGGCTTTCGGCGATGGAAGGCTGCGCGTTGTCGGCGTCGATGAGGACGGCGAGTTTCGCCGCGGGTTCGCTGGATTCGCTGGCCATGGCCGGCTCCGGATGGCGGGATGCATCGATGGTACACGCCGCCCGCGGTGGCGCGGTAGGGAAGTGCGGCGAAGGAACCGCAGCGTTCTTCCCTTCGCCTTGCGCAGCGGGGAGGGCGCTTTTCCCGTCAGCGCGGCGCGCCGATGATCGGCACGCCGAGACTGCGCCCGCGTCGTGGCCCATCGAGCGGGCCGAGGCCGAGCTTCATGCCGGTGCCGATGCGCTCCGCGTACGTCTGCATCACGGTGGCCGAATCGGAATCGAGAAGTTCGCGCGTGGTCTCCCGCCACAACGCGAGCCAGCGGTCGAAATGCTCCGCGCGGATCGGGTGCGGCTTGTGCATCGCGAGCGGATTGCCGCGGTAGGTCGCGGCGCGCAACACGACCGAGGCCCAGAACTCGGTCAGCAGTGCCTTGTGTGCGGTCCAGTCATGGACGGCCGCGTTGAACACCGGTCCGATCAGCGGATCCACACGCACCTTGTCGTAGAAGCAGTCGACGAGACGAGCGAGTGCGGCGCGGTCGAGGCCGGGTGGCGATGTCGCGGTGCGTGGCGCGTCGCGGCCGGCGTTCGCGGCCGGCCGCGGCGTGGCGCTCGAATCGTTACTGGACAACGCTGAGCGTGCCCTTCATGAGCGCGGCGTGGCCCGGGAACGAACAGAAGTACGCATACGTCGCACCAGCATCGAGCTTGGCGACATCGAACGTGACCGAATCGGACTCGCCGCCGCCGATCATCTTCGTGTGCGCAATGATGCGAGCGTCGTCCGGCTTCAGGTAATCGTTCGCGGCGCCGGCTGCCATGCCGTCCTTGTTGATCGCGGCTTCGTCCGCCGGTGTGCTGAGCACCCAGTTGTGGCCCATCGACGCCTTCGGCAGCTTGCCGACGTGCTTCAGGGTCACGGTGAAATCGGCGCAGCTCGCCGGAACCTCGATGGTCTTGAGATTGAACTGCATCATGTCATTGCCTTCGATCGTGACTGCACAATCGGCGGCCCATGACGATGCGCTGAACAGGCCGAGCGCGGCAACCGCAAGATATTTGTACATGGCGAAGCTCCTCTGCAGGGAATGCACGGGATACATGGGTACATTGTCGCGCGTACGCAAGCAGCTATCGCCGTTTCCATGCGCAGTGCGACAAAGCGCCGCAGCGTGTGCGCGGCGGGGGTGCGATCGGACAGGATCAGACCCGACGAATGGTGCTGCCTTGCCTCTCCGGGCCCGCCGCTCGACCGGTCACGGAACCAGCGCGGTCCATTCGGGGTTCGAGAACTTCGTGCGCGCGAGTTCCGCGGCACGTTCCAGTTCATGGTCGCGCAGGGTGTCCTCGCCGAGTCCGTGGCGTTCGCGGAACGTGTCGATCATGCGCGCGATGACCGCCTCGCGCGGCAGGCCGGTCTGGCTGCGCAGCGGATCCACGCGTTTCTGCGCGCTCGTCGTGCCCTTGTCGGACAGCTTCTCGCGGCCGATGCGCAACACCTCGAGCATCTTCGTCGCGTCGATGTCGTAGGCCATCGTCACGTGGTGCAGCACCGCGTTGCCGCGTCGTGCCTGTGCGGCGCCGGCGATCTTGCCGACCGGCGAGGCGATGTCGTTGAGCGGCTGGTACCAGGCTTCGATGCCGAGACCGGCCAGCGCGTCGATGACCCAGGTATCCATGAACGCATACGCATCCTGGAAGGAGAGCCCCGCGACCATCGACAGCGGCGCGCAGATCGAATACGTGATCGTGTTGCCGGGTTCGATGAACATCGCGCCGCCGCCGCTGATGCGACGCACGACCTCGATGCCGTGGCGTCGTGCGCCTTCGCCATCGACCTCGTTGCGCAAGGACTGGAAGCGGCCGATCACGACCGCCGGGGCGGCCCATTCCCAGACGCGCAGGGTCGGCGCGCGGCGGCCCGCCGAGACTTCGTCGGTCAGGACGTCGTCGAGCGCCATGTGCAACGCGGGCGATTGCGCGGTGGTGTGGATCAGTTGCCACTCGTGGTCGTTCCAGCCGCTGCGGCTCATGGCTCGCTTCCTTCCTTCCCTTGCAGCAGCGCGCGCCGCACCGCGATCGCGATGCCGTCCGGGCTGATGCCGTACATCATGACTTCGGGGCCGAGCGCGGATTTCACCGCCGTTGCAAGCGCCTGCACGTCGCTGTGTTCCGGCAGGCCGCTCAGTGCGGCGTCGATCGTGTCGAGCGCGCCGTCCGGTTCGAGGAAGAAATCCCCGCTGACCCGGACATCCGCGAGACGCCCGTCGCGCACCGCGAGATCGACGACCACGAGCTTGCCGCCCGGAATCTTGTATTCGCCGTGCATGAAATCCTCGCAATCCCCGCTAGCTTCACGGGCCTTCCACGGCCGGCGCATTGGGCACGCGCCACCGCCACCACGACACATCGTGCCACGCCACGAACTTGCGGCCAACCAACTCGGGCACGACGGTCGATTCGAAACCGGCCCCAGCCGTGGTGCGTGCCTCGTTCAACGCCATCGGACATGCGCTAGCAACGTTGCTGCGCCGGAAAGCGTGATCCGGCACACGAATGCCGGTCACATGGCGCCTTTCCATTCCCGGCGCAGCAGCGCAAACAGGAATTCGCTGCCCCAGGCGCCCTTGAAGCGCACGTGTTCGATGAAATGCGCTTCCTTGCGAAAGCCGAGCCGCTGGAACAGGTGGGCTGCCGCGTGGTTGTCCGCGTCGGTAACGGCCGTGATCCGATGCTTGCGGAGTACGCCGAACAGATAGTCCACGACGCCGCCCAGCGCCTCGCGTGCGAAGCCGTTGCGCTGACAGGCCGGATCGAGGGTGATGCCGAGTTCGACCTGCTGCGGTTCGCCGGCGCGGAAGTGCAGGCCGCAATCGCCGACCAGGCGACCGCTCGCGCGATCGACGATGCCGAGCTGGAACCAGGTACCGGGCGTATCGGGCGCCAGGCCGGCTTGCCCGGCCAGGAGGCGCGCCGCATCGCGTGCGTCGAACCGTTCCCAGGACTGGAAGCGCGCGACTTCGGGCAGCGAGCGATACATGGACAGCGTCTCCGCATCCGCGTCGAGCAGCGGACGCAGCAGCAGGCGCGGTGTATGCAGTTCGAACGACTCGGCGGGCACGGGGATTCGAGCTTTCGGTGCAATATGTGATCCGGTGGTCCCGACAGGTGTCGCGGATACCCGAAGATGGTCGCGCCGCACGGTGACGGGGCCAGCGCCCGCGAACTCACCTCGTGGTTCGCGCGACGCAATTGGATCACGCGTTCGGACAAGGCTGCATCGAGTGCGCAAGCGAGATGTGTGCACCGTCCGCCCTGATCGAGTCACGACCGGCGCTTGCGACGATGCCACGGCCCTCTGCCACGTCGCGATGGTAGTCGAAGCATCGGCGCATTGCGATGACGTAAGCTGGCCCCGACCGCGACCGCCCGAGACGCTCGATGACCCATGATGCCCACGAATACGCCGCCCGCCTGGTCTGGGACGGCAATCGCGGCAACGGCACCGCGACCTATGACGAATACGGTCGCGACTATCGTGTGCTCGTCGCCGGCAAACCTGCGCTCGCGGGGAGCGCGGACGCGGCGTTCCGCGGCGATGCCAACATGCACAATCCCGAGGACCTGTTCCTCGCCGCGATCGCGTCCTGCCACATGCTGTCCTACCTCGCGCTGTGCGCGCGCAAGCGGATTTGCGTCCTCGCTTACGAGGACGAAGCGCGGGCGACGATGGTCACCGATGCGCGTGGTGGCGGGAAGTTCACCGAAGTGATGCTGCGACCGCAGGTGACGATCCGTGATGCGGCGCAACGGGAACTTGCGATCCGCTTGCACGACAGCGCGCACGAACTGTGCTTCATCGCGAACTCGTGCAGCGTGCCGATCCGGCACGAGGCGGCGGTTCGCGGTGCATGACCTGCCGGGGAGCGCCACGCATGGTCGATGACTCCGTGGCGGGACCATGGATTGCCGCAGCACGGGCACGCGAACGGGATCGATTCCTCGTCGTGTTCAACCCGGTGGTATGAGTCCCGGCCAGTAGTGCGCGTCCGATCCGGGCCGGCGGCCGAACAG
>CAYWZC010000041.1:0-8530 GCA_964462745.1 uncultured Rhodanobacteraceae bacterium | reverse complement strand
AGGCCCGCGGCGTGCGCGAGGCGCACGATCCGGGCCGGCACGGTCTTGCTGACCGGCAGCAGGCGCACGCTGGTTGGGTCGCGGTTCGCACGCCGACACGCGGCGTGGATGCGTGCCCGGATGTCGGCGAGGTTGGCGCGGATCGTGGCCTGCGGATCCGCACCGAAGCGCTGCGTATCGGAATTCATCGCGTATTTTCGGAATCGGGGCCACGCAGGTCGCTGCGCGCCGGGCGCACCATGCGTTCCAGCAGATGATCGACCAGGCGCGCGGGATGCTCGCAGCGTCCGCTGTGCACGGGCGACATCTGGATGATCGCACTGCGTTGCGCGGTCAGCCAGTGGAAGCGCTTGCGTGCAGGCAGCCGTGCGATCGGACCCGCGTCAGGATGCCCCGCGCAGATCGCGGGAATCGTCGCGAGGTGGCCGCGCAAGGCTTCGACATCGACGTCGGGTGAGAATGCGGCCAAGCGGGATTCGTCGAGTTCGATGCGCGCTTCGAGCAGGTGCGCCGACGGGCACGACACGATGATGCCCGCGTTGAGGAACTCCTCGCGCTCGACCCGCGGCACCACGCGGATCACCGCGTAGTCATAGGTGTGCGGCGCGGGCACGGATCGCCTCCTCGACGAAGTGGTGGCGCGCGGCGAGGCGCCGCGTGAAATGGTCGACGTAGGCGCGGCGATGTTCGTCCGCACTGGTGAACGGAGCATCGACCAGGAGCCATGCGTCCGGCACATGGGCGACGACCGCCTCGATCACCGGCGTTGCAAGGCGCGTGGCGAGTTGCGCATCGATGTCTTCCAGTGCGCTTGCGCGGTCCAGCAGCACGTGGTCCCTGATTCGAGTGAACGGATCCGCCGCCGCGTTCGCGGCCGTGCTCCAGTCGTGGTGGAAGTACAGCGCGGCGCCGTGATCGATGAGGTGCAGGCGGCGGTGCCAGACCAGCATGTTGGTGTTGCGCGCCGTGCGGTCGACGTTCGCGACGAATGCGTCGAACCACACGATCGCGGATGCGAGTTGCGCGTCCGGCACGGACGTCGCATCCGACCGGGGTGCGGCCGGATCGAAGTTGAGCGCGCCGGGCAGGTAGTCGAGGCCGAGGTTGAGGCCACCGCTGGCCTGCAGCAGGTGGCGGATTTCCGAATCGGCCTCGGTGCGGGCGAGTTCGGTATCCAGGCCGACGAACACGATTTCCGGTACCGGCAAGCCGAGCGCGCGGCCGATTTCGCCCGCGACGAGTTCCGCGATCAGCATCTTCGGGCCCTGGCCGGCGCCGCGGAACTTCATCACGTACATGCCGTCGTCGTCGGCCTCGATGATCGCCGGCAGCGAACCGCCTTCGCGCAGCGGGGTGACGTAACGGGTGGCGGAAACGCTTCTCACGACGGGCCTGGCATGCCTTGCTCGGTGCCGCGCGAGTGTGGCGCCTGGCCGACGGGCTGACAACCGCGCCGTGTCGGTGAAGCGAGGTACGCTTCGAAGTGCGCTCGTTCAGTGCGGTTGGAACAACGCCGGTTCGCGGGCCAGCACCCGTGCCATTTCCGCGTCGAGCAGCGCTGCGCTCAGCGGCTTGCGCAGGAAACCGTCGAAGCCGGCGTCGCGGCAGCGCGCTTCCTCGCTGCCGTCACTGCGCGCGGTGATCGCGACGAGCGGGAGCCGCGCGTCGCCGGCCACGCCGCCGCGGATCATGCGCGCGAGCGCGAGTCCGTCGATGCCGGGCAGGTCGAGGTCGAGCAGGGCGAGATCGAAGTGCGCGCGATCGAAGCGGTTGCGCTTGAGCTCGGCGAGCGCGGCGAGGCCGTGGCCCGCGTGAACCGCATGGTCGCCGAGCGACTCGAGCAGGCCGATCACGGTGCGCGCGATCATCGCGTCGTCCTCGACGAGCAGGACGTGGCGTCCGGAAGCCGTCGGTTCCGCCGGCATTCCTGCGGATTGCGATGCGGTGCCCGTCGACTCCGTTTGCGCCGCAATCGCGCCTTCGTCGGGCGGCTCGGGCGAGATCGCGGTCGTGGTTTCCGTTGCGGTTTCCGGTCCGGCGCCGGTTGTTCCGGAATCGTCCGCGACTTCCGCGAACGGCAGCTCCACGCGGAACGTGCTGCCGTGCCCCGGTTCGCTTTCGACCGCGATGCGACCGCCCATGAGTTCGGCGAGTTCGCGGCAGATCGCAAGCCCCAGTCCACTGCCGCCATGGCGCCGGGCGACGCCTTCGTCGGCCTGGCTGAAGCGCTCGAACAGGCGCGTGCGGACGTCCTCGGGAATGCCCGGTCCGCTGTCGGCCACCTCGAACGCGAGGCCGTCCGCGGTTCGCGCGCAACGCAAGGTCACGCCGCCGGATTCGGTGAACTTGAGCGCATTGCTGACCAGGTTCAGCAGGATCTGCTTCAGGCGCAATGCATCGCCGGTCACCATCGCGGGCAGGTCGTCGGCGCATTCGTTGCGCAGGTACAGGCCCTTGCGTTCGGCGAGCGGGCGTTCGAGGACCGCGATGTCCGCGACCAGTGCGCGCGGATCCACGGCGGCGGATTCGAGGGTCAGGCGGCCGGCTTCGATGCGTGCGAGGTCGAGGCTGTCGTTGACCTGGCGCAGCAACAGCTCGCCCGATTGGTGGATTGCGTTCGCGTAGTTGCGCTGGCGTTCGTCGAGCCGCGTGCCGAGCAGCAGTTCCGCCATGCCGAGCACGGCGGTCAGCGGCGTGCGCACCTCGTGGCCCATGGTCGCGAGGAACGCGGTCTTCGCATCGGCCAGGCGTTCGGCCTGGTGCTGGCGTTCCTCGGCGAGCGCGAGCGCATGGCGGCGGCGCACGCGCGCGCGGTAGGCGCCGAACAACGCCGCGCCGAGCAGCAGGACGCCGAGCGCGTACAGCGCGTACGCCCAGCCGGTCGCCCACGGCGGCGGGCGCACCCGGATTGCGATCGGTGCATCGAGCCCTCCCCAGACGCCGCCCGCGCCCGCGCCTTGCGCTTCCAGCCGGTAGGCGCCGGGCGGAAGCTGCGAGAACACGCGTTCGCCGTTCGAACTTTCGACCCAGTCCGCGTCGTAGCCTGCAAGCCGGAAGCGGTACCGGTTGTTCGATGCGTTCACGTACGACAGTGCGCGAATCGTGATTGCAAGATCGCGGTCCGCGTGACCGAGTTCGATCGGCCCCGCGGGGTCCAGCGGGATCGGCTCGCCCGCGCGGCGCACGCGCAGGTCGACGACCCGTACCGGCGGCGCCATCGCTTCGAGCCGCAGTGCGGCGGGATCGAACGCGACGGCGCCGGTCAGGGTACCCGCGTAAAGGCTGCCGTCGGCGCCGATGGCGAGGCTGTTGGACAGGAACTCTGCGCTCGGCAAGCCGTCGCGCTGGTCGAAGCGCCGTATCCGGCGCGTATCGGCATCGGCGCGCCACAAGCCGCGTGGCGAGGTCGCCCAGACGTTGCCGTTGCGGTCGACGGCGAGGTCGCCCTCGGCGAGCGCGGGCCAGCCGTCCGCGGAATCGAAGCGGTCGGCGAGTTCCAGGTTGCCATTGGCGACCGCGTAACGTTCGAGCGCACCGAGGCGTTGCAACCACAACGAGCCGTCGGGGGCGAACGCGAGCCCCGATACGACTTCCCGCGGTGAGCCGGCCGCGAACGTGAAGTGCAATCCGGCGTCGTCCAGGTGCAGCACGCCGGTGGTCGTGGCGAGCCACGGCCGGCCGTCCGCATCGAGCGCGAGTTCGGTGATGTCGGGATTGCCGAGGGTGCCGTCCTGGACCACATAGCGGCGCAGCACGCGCGGCGGCGAGGTGCCGAGCCGGGCGACACCGCCGCCGCGGGACACCGCCCAGACCTCGCCGTCGCCGGTCAGCCGCATCTGGTCGAGCAGGCCGGGGGGCAGCGCGTCGTCCCGGCTGGCGTCAACCGGCAGGTCGATGTCGCGTCCGTCGTCGAGCGCATGGACGTGGATACCGTCGTGGTGGCCAATCCAGATCTCGCCCGGCAGCGCGAGCGCCGACCACAGCAAGCGCCGGCTGTCGAGGCCGACGTGCGCGCCGAAGCGGCGAATGGAGCCGGTCGCGAGGTCGATGCGGTCGACGCCGTCGCGCCCGCTGATGACCCAGACCGCTTCCTCGCCGATGCCGAAACCCTGTACGCGCGGGTGCGCGAGACTCGCTTCCTCGCCCGGCACATGGCGGAACACGGAGAAATTGCGCCAGTCCGGCGGCAGCCGCGCGACGCCGCCGTCGAGCACCGCGAACCAGAGCCCGCCCTCGCGATCGCTGATGATGTCCCAGACGCGCTTGCCGGGCAGGGTGCCGGGGCCGGGTTCGGCTTGCGGATAGCGCCACACGCCACCCGCGTCGAGCCGCGCGAGACCCGACAGCAATCCCACCCACACCGTTCCGTCCGCATCGCGCGCGAGCGCGGACACCGCGAACGAGGTGTCGGTGACGACTTCCTCGACCGATCCGAGGTCGGCGGCGACCCGGAACAGGCCACGGCCGGTACCGACCAGCATGGCGCCGTCGCCGTCGTCGAGGAACGCCATGACCTCGCCGCGGCCCGGTCCGCCATCCGCCGGCAATGCCACGTGCACGATGCGGCCGCCCGGTTCGCGCACGTCGAGTCCGACGTCGGTGCCGATCCACAGGCGGTCGCTGCGATCGACGTGCAAGGCGACGACGATGTTCGAACGCAGGCTCGCGGGGTCGTCGGGATCGTGTTCGATGCGCGTGATGCGGCCGTTCGCATCGAGCGCACTCAGGCCGCCGAGATAGGTGCCGACCCAGATCGTGCCGGACGCGTCCTCGGCGAGCGCCCACACATCGTCGCTGGAAAGCGTGCTCGGGTCGTTCGCGGCGTGGCGCCAGTGGCGAAACCCGTTGCCGTCCGCGTTCAGGAGGTTGAGGCCGGATGCCTCGCCGCCGCACCAGATGCGTCCGCGATGATCGACGAGCAGGGCCTCGACGTCGTTCGACGACAGCGAATCCGGATCCTCGGGATCGTGCCGCCAGATGCGAAAGTCCACGCCGTCGTCGCGCGCGAGCCCGTCATGGCTCGCAATCCAGATGAAGCCGTCGTGATCCTGGGCGATGCGATAGACCGCGGTCGAGGGCAGGCCATCGGCGACGGTCAGGGTCGCGAACTGCGGCAGGGACGGCGGCGGCGCCGCGCGCGCGACCGTGCACAAGCCGAACAGTGCGATCGAAAACGCAAGGAGCCGATGCATCCCGTTCCCCCCGGGTCGCTGACCGATGCGGGTCGCGCCAGCATGCGACCCGACCCTTGCCAGTGTGCCACGTTGGCGCGGCGCTGGCATCCGTAATCGGGGTGCCGTCAGGAATGCAGGGGCCGTAGAGCCGAGCTTGCTCGGCTTGATCGTCGCACTGGCGGGAAAGTCGGAGCAGCGGAGCAAGCTCCGCTCTACGCGGCGGATTCACGCGGCGGGATTTCGCAGGGCCAGCTTCAGCTGCGACGCACCCGACTTCGATGTTGCGTGCCGCCGAGCAGGCGATCCAGTTCGGCGAGTTGTGCGGGTGTTCCCACGTTGTGCCAGGCGCCGTCGAAGCGTTCGCCCGCCAGGGCTCCGGCGCGCATGGCGCGCTGGAACAGCGGCAGCAGCTTGAATGCATGGTCCGGTTCTCCGGCGATGAATTCCGGACGGTACACGCCGATGTTCGCGAACGTCAGGCGCTCGCCGCGGCCGTCCTCGTCGAGCCGTCCGCCGTCGAGGAAGAAGTCGCCGCGCGGATGGAAATCGGGGTTCGGCACCATGACCAGGTGGGCGAGGCCATCGGGTTCGGCGGGCAGGCGCGCATAGTCGCAGTCGCTCCAGATATCCGCGCTGACCGCGAGGAATGGCGCGCGACCGAGCCAGCGCAGCGCGCGGCGCATGCCGCCGCCGGTTTCGAGCGGTTCGGGTCCCTCGAAACTGTAGCGGATCGCGAGGTTCCAGCGCGCGCCGTCGCCGAGCGCCGCGGGGAACTGTTCGGCGAGATGCGAGGTGTTGACCACGACTTCGCGCACGCCGGCCGCGGCGAGTTTTTCGAGATGCCATTCGATGAGGCGCTTGCCGCCGGCCTCGAGCAGCGGTTTCGGCGTCGTGTCGGTCAGCGGCCGCATGCGCTGGCCGCGGCCTGCGGCGAGGATCAGGGCGCGTTCGATCATCGCGGCTCGCCGTCCGGGTTCGGCTGCGCGATGTCGCGCTCGCCACGCGCGCGTTCCAGCAGGTCCGCGAAATCCACGAGTTCCGGATAGCGCCGCGCGACGTCGAGCGTGTAGCGCCACGTCAGCGGCAGGTCGCCGAGGTATTGCGCCTTGCCGTCGCGGTAGTGCAGGCGGCAGAAGATGCCGAGCACCTTGACGTGGCGCTGCACGCCCATGAGGTCGAACCAGCGCCGGAATCGCGTGATGTCGATTTCCGGGTTGATCCGGTGCGCCGCGAGCAGGCGTTCGCGGTGGCTTTCCATCCATCCGTCGACGCGCGCGGCGCCCCACTCGATGTAGCAATCGCGCAGCAGCGACACGAGGTCGTAGGTGATCGGCCCGACGACCGCATCTTGGAAATCTATTATCCCGGGGCTCGCCAGAATGTTTCGGTCCGCTTGCTCCCTCGATTCCCGACCTACAAGCAGGTTGCGGCTGTGGTAGTCGCGATGCACGAACGCGCGCGGCTGCTCCTGCGCCGCGTGTACGAGGAAGGTGAACGCGGCCTCGATGACGTCCCATTCCTCGCAGCTCGGCGTGAATCCGAAATGGCGCGCGAGCAGCCATTCCGGCATCAGTTCCATTTCCGCGACGAGCCGCCCGCGGTCGTAGGCGGGCAGGCCGGTCGTGTCGACCGCGGTCTGCATGCGCGCCAGCGCATCGAGCGCGTCGGCGTACAACGCGTCGGCGCTCGCCTCGTTCAGTTCCGGCAGGTAGGTCCGCGTGCCGAGATCCTCGATCAGCACGAAGCCCTGCGCGCGATCCTCGGCGAATACCGCTGGCGCGTGCAGTCCCGCGGCGCGCAGGCGTGCGCAGACATCGAGCCACGGCGCGATGTCCTCCCGCTCGGGCGGCGCGTCCATGACGAGGTACGTCGCGCCGGCTTCGGCAGCAACTGGCTCCGCGGCGATGCCTCGTCCCGCACCCGGAGCGTCGGGACGGACGTCCTCCTCACGCGAGTCACTCGCCCGCACGCGGCGCTGGACCCGCCAGTAGCTGCGGAAACTCGCATCGGCGGACGCGGGTTCGATCGACAGCGCGTCGTCGGCGAGCGCCAGCGCGGCAAAGCGGCGCAGCGCCTCTAGGCGGGGTTCGGAAGCTGTCACGGCGAGAGTCCAGGCAGGGACGGATTGACCTCGGCGCACCGAAACAGTACCATTTCAGTACCTTATCGAACGCCGAATCCGATGCTGCGGGTCAGCAAACTCACCGATTATGCCACCGCGATCATGGCCTGCCTCGTCGAGGCGGGCGATGGCGTCTCGAGTGCGCAGGCCCTGGCCGAGCGCGCGCGCCTCGCGTTGCCGACCGTGAGCAAGGTGCTCAAGCAACTCGCGCACGCCGGACTCGTGACCTCGGAGCGCGGCATCCGCGGCGGCTATCGCCTGGCGCGCCCCGCGGCGGCGATCACGGTCGCCGACATCGTGGTCGCGATGGAAGGCCCGATCGGCATGACCGAATGCAGCGCGCATGCCGGATCCTGCGGCCACGAATCGCATTGCGGCGTGCGCGTGAACTGGCAGCACATCAGCAAGGCCGTGGTCGCCGCGCTCGAAGGCGTCACCCTGGCCGACATGGTCAGGCCACCCGTGGCGTACCACGGCACGAAGATCCCGTTGCGCATCTCGCCGGCCTGACCCGGCACCTGTCCGAATCCACGGCGAACCTCATGGCCATCGAACGCAGCGACATCGAAACCCGCCTCCGCGAACCTGCGGAAAGTCCGCCGCGCGTGCACGACGCGCCCGACGAGGTCGCGAATGCCGAGATCGTCGCGGCGTTCAACCGCCGCTATGCCGCGGGCTTCGTCACCGACATCGAGACCGACAGCCTGCCGCCGGGCCTCGACGAGGACGTCGTGCGCTGGATTTCACGGCGCAAGGGCGAACCGGACTGGATGACCGAATGGCGTGTCGGCGCGTATCGCCATTGGCTCACGATGACGCCGCCGCAATGGGCGAAGCTCGACATCGCGCCGATCGACTTCCAGGCGATCAGCTACTTCGCGGCACCGAAGCAGGGCCCGAAATCGCTCGCCGAGGTCGATCCGAAACTGCTCGAAACCTACGACAAGCTCGGCGTGCCATTGCACGAGCGCGCGAAGCTTGCCGGCGTCGCGGTCGACGCGGTGTTCGATTCGGTTTCGGTCGGCACCACGTTCCGCAAGGAACTCGCCGATGCGGGCGTCCTGTTCTGTTCGATGTCCGAGGCGATCCGCGAATACCCGGAGATCGTGCGTCGGTACATCGGTTCGGTCGTGCCGAGCGGCGACAACTACTTCGCGGCGCTCAACTCGGCGGTGTTCTCCGACGGCAGCTTCGTGTTCGTGCCGAAGGGCGTGCGCTGCCCGATGGAACTGTC
>CAYWZC010000040.1:20636-24871 GCA_964462745.1 uncultured Rhodanobacteraceae bacterium | reverse complement strand
GCATGCGACGGGTGCCGTCATCCCGGTGAAAGCCGGATTGCGGGCACGGACGCCGCGCGAATGCCGAAGCGACGGGTGACCGCTCGCGGCGATGCGCCTTCCCCAGCCATCTGCCGTACGTCTCCCACAGGGTGCGACTTCGCGTTCGCGTTCCTCCCCGGTCGCAGTCCGGCTTTCCGCGGGATGACACGCGGCCCGTTCGTCCGATTCCTTCTCGCGGCCCCGTGCACGGCGCGCAGGCGCATCGTTCGCACACCGCCGGATCAAGGCTGCGATCCACCGCGCGTCCTCGCCGCGACCAGCAGTTCCCATTGTTCGCGCTTTTCGTCTTCGCTGAGGCCGGTTTCGGCCGCCTTGCGACGCAGGTCGTCGATGCGTTGCTGGGTAGTCTGGCGATCGAGCTGCGCGAGCGCGCCGAGGAATTCGGCTTCGGTCTGGTCGTGGCCATCCGGAAATTCGAGCGCGGCCAGCTTGTTGAGTGCGGCTGCATGCTCGCTGCCGGCGTAGCGCTCGAGCAGGGCCGCGGTGTTGAGGCCGCGATGGCTGCGACAAACGTCGATGAGTTCCGCGAGCAATGCGATGCCGGGCTGGCGAAGTTCGGCGAACGTCCACGGCGGTTGCAGCGCCTCGGCGAGTGAGGGTTGCTGCACGAGCAGCGCGATCGCGCTGCGCACGAGGGAGCGTTGCGGCGGACGCACCACGCGCGAACGCGCGCCGGCATCGCGCCGACCGGCGTCGGTCGGCGCCGTGAACGTCGCCTGCGCACCGCTGCGTCGTTCGAGTTCGGCGGCCATGAGGTCGCGGAACGCACCATCCGGAATCTGCGCGAGCAGCGGCCGCGCGCGCTCGGCGAGGCGCGCCTTGCCGTCGAGGCTGGTCACGTTCACGTCCTTGCCGATTTCGGCGAAGAAGAAGTCGCCGAGCGGCATTGCATCCTTCAGGCGCTGCTCGAAACCGGCCTGGCCTTCCTTGCGCACGATCGAATCCGGGTCCTCGCCGTCGGGCAGGAACAGGAAATGCGCCTGGCGCCCGTCGCGCAGGCGCGGCAGCACCGATTCGACCGCTCGCCACGCGGCCTGGCGTCCCGCGCGGTCGCCGTCGAAGCAGAAGTACACGTCGGCCGACTGGCGGAACAGGATTTCCGCATGCTCGCGCGTGGTCGCGGTGCCGAGCGTCGCGACCGCCTGGGTCACGCCGAACTGATGCAACGCGATCACGTCCATGTACCCCTCGACCACGACGATGCGCGCGAGCTTCGGATTCGCCTCGCGCACCTGCCACAGGCCGAACAGCTCGCGGCCCTTGTGGAACAGCGGCGTCTCGGGGGAATTGAGGTACTTCGCACCTTCCGACTTGCCGAGCACGCGCCCGCCGAACGCGATCGTGCGACCGCGGCGATCGAGGATCGGGAACATGACCCGGTCGCGGAAACGGTCGTACTTGCCGCCGCGCTCGCCGAGGCTCAGCATGCCGGCGGTTTCGAGCAGGGCGATGCTGCGCGCATCCTTGCCGAGCGCGTTCTTCAGCGCATCCCACTGGTCCGGCGCGTAGCCGAGGTTGAATGTCGCGAGGATCGCCTCGTCGAGGCCGCGGTCGGCGAAGTACGCGCGCGCGGTCGCGCTGCGTTCGAGCTCGCGCCGATAGAACGTCGCCGCGCTTTCGAGCAATGCGTACAGCTCGGCCGCGTCCTCGCGCGGTTCGGCGCGGCGGCCGCCTTCGTACGGCACCGCGAGGCCGACGCGAGCGGCGAGTTCCTCGATCGCGTCGGGAAATTCGAGCCGGTCGTACTCCATGAGGAAACGCACCGCGGTGCCGTGCGCGCCACAACCGAAGCAGTGGTAGAACTGCTTGGTCGGGCTGACCGTGAACGAAGGCGAGCGCTCGTCGTGGAACGGGCAGCGCGCCGACCAGTCGCGCCCGGCCTTCTTCAGCGGCACGCGCTCCTGCACGATATCGACGATGTCGATGCGCGCGAGCAGGTCGTCGATGAAGCGGTCGGGAATGCGGCCGGACATGACGACTAGGATGCCACGACCCGCGGTCGCCCGGATGTCACGTTTCCTGCGGGATCAGCAACCACAGGACCAGGTAGACGAGGATGCCCGGGAATGCCGCGGAAAGAATCGATACCAGCACGAACACGATGCGCAGGCCGGTCGGGTTGAGGCCATAATGCGTGGCGAGGCCACCAATGACGCCACCGATCATGCGATTGCTGCGCGAACGACGCAGCGGCGGGGCTTGGGTCATAACGACCTCCGGCGACGGGTCGGACGAGCGCACGGGAGCGAACCCGGTTGCATTCAACCGGCCAGCTTCTGCTTGACGCTGGCCGAAACCACGCCCATGTCCGCGCGGCCGGCGACCTGCGGCTTGACCAGGCCGATGACCTTGCCCATGTCCTTCGGCCCGGCTGCCCCCGAATCGGTGATCGCCTTCGCGATGATCGCGTCGATTTCGGCTTCGGACAGCGGAGTCGGCAGGTATGCCTGGATCACCTCGATCTCGGCGCGTTCGACCGCGGCGAGGTCCTTGCGGCCCGCCGCTTCGTACTGGGCCACCGAATCGCGGCGCTGCTTCTGCATCTTCTCGAGCACGGCGAGCACCTGCGCGTCGTCGAGTTCGACGCGCTCGTCGACCTCGCGCTGCTTGATCGCGGCATTGATGAGGCGGATCACGCCGAGGCGCTGCTTGTCGCCGCCCTTCATCGCGGCTTTCATGTCTTCGACGAGTTGCTGCTTGAGGGGCATGGCGGGGGCTTCTTGAGGGCTGAGGGCTGAGGGCTGAGGGCTGGATGATGCGCCTGCCGAAAGGTTTTGTTGCCACGAACGCAAAAAGCCGGCAGCGCTTGCGCGGTGCCGGCTCGTGCGGTTGCGTTCGGGAACCGTCGGCGCGGACGGCCGGCGGAGCCGGTCAGTACAAGCGCTGGCGCTTGGTCACGTCGCGCGAAACGCGGCGAAGGTGACGCTTGACCGCGGCGGCGCGCTTGCGCTTGCGCTCCTGGGTCGGCTTTTCGTAGTACTCGCGCTTGCGCACTTCGGCCAGCACACCGGCCTTTTCGCAGGTACGCTTGAACCGGCGCAGGGCGAACTCGAAGGGTTCGTTCTCGCGAACTTTGACGTTGGGCATACGGGCTCCGCTGGTAAACTCGTCCCCGGATTGCCGGGCGAGCCGGGTATTTTAACGTGAGCGAAACGGGATTTGCAAAGGCGGGATTTGCCGACGGAGCCCCGGTGCTCGGCATCGAGACTTCGTGCGACGAAACCGGGGTCGCGGCGTACGCCGCCGGCCGCGGCCTGCTCGCGCACCGCCTGTACAGCCAGATCGCCCTGCACGCGGATTACGGCGGCGTGGTGCCGGAACTCGCGAGCCGCGACCACGTGCGCAAGTTGCTGCCGTTGGTGTGCGAGACATTGGCCGCGGCGGACCTCGGGGTCGGCGACCTCGGCGGCGTCGCCTATACGGCCGGGCCGGGCCTGGTCGGCGCCCTGCTGGTCGGTGCCGCGGCGGCGCGGTCGCTGGCGTGGGCGCTCGAAATCCCCGCGATCGGCGTGCATCACATGGAAGGTCACCTGCTCGCGCCGCTGCTGGAACCCGATCCGCCCGCACCGCCGTTCGTCGCCCTGCTCGTGTCGGGCGGTCATTCGATGCTGATCGAGGTCGCCGCGATCGGCCGCTACCGGTTGCTCGGCGACACGCTGGATGACGCCGCAGGCGAGGCGTTCGACAAGACCGCCAAGCTCATGGGCCTTCCCTATCCGGGCGGACCCGCGCTCGCGAAGATCGCCGAATCGGGGCACCCCGGTGCATTCCGCTTCACCCGGCCGATGACCGACCGGCCCGGGCTCGACTTCAGTTTCTCCGGGCTCAAGACCCAGGTCCTGCTCGCGTGGCAGGCGAGCGACCGCAGCGACCGGACCCGCGCCGACATTGCGCGCGCATTCGAGGAGGCGATCGTCGAGACCCTGCTGATCAAGTGCCGACGCGCGATCGAGGCCAGCGGCGTCGACAGGCTGATCGTCGCGGGTGGCGTCGGCGCGAACCGCAACCTGCGCGCGCAACTGGCCGAGGCGGCTGCGGAGGACGGCTTCCGCGTCTACTTCCCACGTCTGGAGTTCTGCACCGACAACGGCGCGATGATCGCGCTCGCGGGCGCGTTGCGCCTCGCCGCGGGACAGCACGAGACCCCGTCGATCTTCGTGCATCCGCGCTGGGATCTCGCGGGGTTGGCGGCG
>CAYWZC010000040.1:15248-20536 GCA_964462745.1 uncultured Rhodanobacteraceae bacterium | reverse complement strand
CGAGACCCCGTCGATCTTCGTGCATCCGCGCTGGGATCTCGCGGGGTTGGCGGCGTTGGATGCTGCGTGATGTCCGCAGGGGAAGAACACGTGCGACGTGCGAGGGCATCACGGCTGAAGCCTGTTCCTACGGCGGTTCCTGAGGCGGTTCCTGGGCGGTTCCCGCGCCTGTTCCTGCATGCCCCGAGTTCCGTCGCGGGATTTCGGTATGCTGATCCTTTCCACCGAACGACGTGACCGCATGGACATCGTCTTCATCGAAGGCTTGCGCATCGAGACCCTCATCGGCCTGTACGACTGGGAACGGCGCACGCGCCAGCCGGTCGTGCTCGACCTCGAACTCGCGTTCGACAACACGCGCGCGGCAGCCAGCGACGCGATCGCGGACACGTTCGACTACAAGGCGGTGTCCAAGCGCCTCATCGCGTTCGTCGAAGCGGCGGATTTCCAGCTCGTCGAGACGCTCGCCGAACGTTGCGCCGCACTGATCCGCGAGGAATTCGACGTGCCGTGGCTGCGGCTGCGCCTGTCCAAGCCCGGCGCGGTGCGCGGTGCGCGCAATGTCGGCGTGGTCATCGAGCGCGGGGTCCGACCGGCCTGATCCGATGGAACGCGCGTATCTCAGCCTCGGCTCGAACGTCGAACCGGAACGCCATCTGCGCGCGGCGCTCGCCGAACTGCGCGCCCGCTTCGGCCGCATCGAAATATCACCCGCGTATCGCACGCGCGCGGTCGGTTTCGACGGGCCGGATTTCGTCAACCTCGCGGTCGGCCTCGACAGCGACCTCGAACCCGTCGCGCTGCACGATTGGCTGCATGCGCTCGAGGACCGTCACGGTCGTCGCCGCGACATGCCGCGTTACTCGGACCGCACCCTCGACGTGGACATCGTGCTGTTCGGCACCCGGATCGTCGCCGGACCCGGCAGCCTGCGCATCCCGCGCGCGGAACTCGACCAGTCGTTCGTGCTGAAGCCGCTGGCCGACATCGCGCCCGATGTCCTCGATCCGGTATCGGGACGAAGCCTCGCGGAACTTTGGGCGGAACGAGCGGCGAACGGCGACGCCATCGAGCGCGTCGCCGATCTCGAGGCCCGTCTCCCGACGGGAGAGTGAAAAGCCACCCTCCGCGCGGCGATTGCAACGCCGTCCCCCGGGTGCTAGAACGACGCCTCGACACCACGGGGAGAATCACGATGTTCGACAAGCTCGCGCACAGCTGGGAGCTGGTCAAGGCCAGTGCCACGGTACTCGACGCGGACCGCAAGCTGCTGCTGTTCCCGCTGCTGTCGACGATTTGCACCCTGCTCGTCGCGGCGAGCTTCTTCGTGCCGATCATCGTCGCGGGCGGCCTGGGCGACGCACCGCGCGATTCGATGCCGATGTGGTTCTGGGTCACGATGTTCGTGTTCTACGTCATCCAGTACACGGTCATCTTCTTCTTCAATACCGCGCTGGTCGGCACCGCGCTGATGCGCATGGACGGTGGGGAGCCGACGTTCGCGGACGGCCTGCGCGTCGCGATGGCGCGCCTGCCCGCGATTCTCGGCTATGCGGTGATCGCGGCGACGGTCGGCATGATCCTGCGCATGCTGCAGGAGCGCGCCGGCTTCATCGGGCGCTGGATCGTCGGCCTGCTCGGCGTCGCGTGGACCGTCGCGACATTCCTGACCGTGCCGGTGCTGGTCAGCCAGAACGTCGGTCCGATCGACGCGGTCAAGCGCAGCGCGGAGCTGCTCAAGCAGACCTGGGGCGAGAACCTCGCCGGCAATATCGGCATGGGCCTGGTATTCGGCATCCTCATCGCGATCGTCGCGTTCGGCGGTATCGCGCTCGTGATCGCGGCCGCGTCGGCCGAGGCCAAGGTGCTCGGCATCGCGATCATGGTGCTTGCCGTGATCGGCGTGATGCTACTCGCGCTCGTGCAGGCCACCTTGCAGGGAATCTACTCGGCGGCGCTGTACCGCTACGCGACGACCGGCGACGCGGCCGGCGGCTTCGACCAGGCGCTGATCGCGGACGCGTTCCACGTCAAGGCTTGAGCGTTGGTTTGCGCAGGAGTGGCGCATGGCGTGACGGCTTTCGCCGGTACTGGCTGCGGCTCCACGAACCACGAACCCCGCGCGCCCGTAGAGCGGAGCTTGCTCCGCTGCTTTAGCTTTTCCGACCCGCCCGAGCCGAGCAAGCTCGGCTCTACGAACCCCGCACGCTACTGCGCGGGAACGACCGGCGCCAGCGGCGCGTTCGCGGTCGGGTTGTCCTGGTTCTCCTGCAACCAGATCATCGAACCGTGCACGCGCGTGTAGCCGCTCGGGTGGTCGTAGAAGATGATTTCCTCGAGCGGACCCGGCTTGATCTTGCGGTAGGTCGAAAGGCGCATCGCGGCCATCGCGAAGCCGTGCGGCTCGCGTGCGGCATTCAGCCCGTAGGCGTCGGCCTCGGCTTCGGCCTGGCGCGTGATGGAATTGGTCAGCGGCGTCGCGAGCAGGAAGAACGCGGACAGGATCGCGACCGCGAGCGGCAAGGCCGCCGGGTCGTCGCGGCCGCGCAGATCGAGCCGCCCGCCCCAGCGCGCGAGCAGGTGATCGAACACGCGATGCACGACCCAGAATCCGAGCGTCAGCACGAGGGTCAGGTACACGATCAGGCGCAGGCCGTGATTGAGCACGTAATGACCCATCTCGTGGCCGAGCACGGCCTTGATCTCGGGTAGCGAGGTCTTGTCGAGCAGGTTGTCGTTGAGCGCGACGCGCGTGGTGCCGAAGAAGCCGGCCACGTTCGCACTGACCCGCGTGGTCTGCCGCGACGCGTCGAACTCGACCACGTTGTCGGTCGGAATCTGGTTCGCGCGCGCGAGCGACAGGACCGCCTCGCGGGCCGGCCCTTCGCGCAACGGCTGGTAATCGTTGAACAGCGGCCCGATGAACACCGGTGCGATGGTCATGAAGAAGATCAGCAGCACGAAACTGCCCGCACCGGCCGCGACCCACCAGCGCGCGCCGAGCTTGCGCACGCCCGCGTACAGCAATGCCAGTACCGGCGGCAGGATCACGAGGCTGACCGCAAGGCCTTTCAACTGGTCGCCGAACCATGCGCCGAAATCCTGGGTCGCGAGGCCGTACTGGTGCTCGCGCACGAAACCCTGGTAGATCGTGAGCGGCAGGCTCAGCACGAATACCACGAGCACCCACAACGCGACGTAGATCATCGTGTTGAGCCACGGTCGATGGCTGATCCGCCGCGCGAAGTCGCGCATGCGCTGCGAGATGCGCCCGCACAGCAGGATCGCCGCGACCACGATGCCGTACAGGAATCCCCACAGGGTCAGCCAGTAGCCGCCTTCGAAGTAGGCATCGGACGATGCGCGCTGTTCGGGCGAGAGCAATGCGACGTAAGCATCGGTCGCGCGCTCGGCATCGAAACCGGGTCCGGGCCGTGCGGCATCGGGAATCTGCAGGCCCGGCGGGAACTCGCGGGTGGCGGTTTCGGCGGCGAGGGACGTTGCGGCGCAGCCGAGGCCGATCAGCGCGAAGGCAAGGACTTGCAGCAATCGACCCATGACGATCTCCCCTGGCGGCGGCTCGATGTGGACCGCGCCTCGCAGGGTCGATCAACGCGGCTCACGCGTCAAGCATGACCAAAGGCACTCCGGGAAGGATCCCCCTGCGGCGATTGGTCGATGCCGGGCGCCTCAGTAGCGCGGCACGGATGGATCGATTTCGAGTGACCACTGGTCGATGCCGCCTTCGACATTGGCGACGTCGCGGAAGCCGAGCCGGACGAAATGCTCGGCCGCATTGCGGCTCGCATTGCCGTGGTGGCACAGGAACGCGAGTGGCGTGTCCTTCGGCAGGCCGGTCAGGCGCTCGTGCGATTCGGGCTCGAAGATCTCGGCTCCGGCGAACGGCGCGATCGTGCGATCGGCGACCGGGCGCACGTCGATGACGGTAATCGCCCCGGCATCCATCGCCTGCCGGAGCTGGTGCACGTCGATCGCGCGTACCGCGGGCGGCGCCTCCGGCAGCCGGATCGACAGGCCGCTGCCGTGCGGCGTCTCGACCCAGTCGATGGCCGCACCGCGCGCACGCGGGGCGCTGGCAGGGTCGAAGTGGATGTCGAGCCCGTTCGCATGGCTCACGATCGCGTTCGGTTGCGCATCGCGCAGTTCGAAGCGCGGCTGGTAGCGTGCATCGACGACGAGATACAGGCACTGGTCGCCCGCATCGGCGAGCGCCGGGCCGATCGCAGCGACCGCCGCGTCGCTGATCGTGATCGCGGGCGGCGTACGGTCCGGCTCGGCCACGCCGAGCAGACGATGGAGTTCGCCCGAGGCGTGCATCTGCTGCACGATGTCCGCACCGCCGATGAGTTCACGGTCCACGTAGAGCTGCGGGATCGTCGGCCAGTTGCCGTAATCCTTGATGCCCTGGCGGATGTCCGGATCGGCGAGCACGTCGACGCTCGCATAGCCTTCGAGCAGATCGTCGAGGCAAGCCGCGGTGGCGGCGGAAAATCCGCAGCTCGGCGCCTCCGGCGTGCCCTTCATGAACAACACGACGCGATTCGCGGCAAGCAGGGATTCGATGCGGGAGCGGGTGGCGGCAGGATCGGACATGATGCATTCGGAGGAAACGGGACCCGGGATTGTACCAGCGTGACCGCTGGCGCCGTCCTGCCCGAGCGCTCGGGCCAGGCGTGTTACGGCGGCCGCCGCTCGCCCTGCGTCAGCGTGCGATCGCCTTGCGCGCGGCAGGCAGGATCAGCTCGGTCCAGCGTGCGTACTGGGCGGCCGAGGGATGCAGGCCATCTGCCACGAGTTGGCCATCCGCATCGCCCGCTTCGCGTGACGCCGGGGTGATGTCGACGAAGGCGGCCCCGTGGCGCAACGCGATCTCCCGGGCGGCGGCATTGAACGCATCGATTTCGTGGCCGATCCGTTGTACATCGCGGCCCTGTTCGCGCGCGAACGTGGTCACGCCCCAATCCGGGATGGACACGACCACGACCCGATCCGCATCGTCTCCCGCGAGGCGGACCGCGCGTTCGAGCAGGTCGGTGAACTCTTCGCGGTAGTTGGCGAAGTCGCGCCCGCGATACTGGTTGTTGACCCCGATCAGCAGGGTCACGAGCGCATACGGCGGCGCGAAATCCGCGGCGTCCATGGCAGCGGCGAGTTCGTCCGTGGTCCAGCCGGTCTGCGCGACGATCTTGATGGACGGACCGGCAGGCACAGCTCCCTCCCTGAGCAGGCGCACGGCAAGCTGTGCCGGCCAGCTCTCGGCAACCCGC
>CAYWZC010000040.1:10422-15148 GCA_964462745.1 uncultured Rhodanobacteraceae bacterium | reverse complement strand
TCCCTCCCTGAGCAGGCGCACGGCAAGCTGTGCCGGCCAGCTCTCGGCAACCCGCACGCCCTCACCGATCGTGTAGGAATCGCCGAGCGCCAGGTAGCTGGGTGAATCATCACCAGGTACGCCGGCACCGCCAGCAGCGAAGGCGAGGATCGGCAGGGCAGTCAGGAAGGCGTGCATGACGGGCATTCCGGGACGATCCGCGCAGTGTACCGGTTGCGCCGTTACGATTCGCCGGTCCGCTTGGCCCGAAATGCGCCAGCCCGATCGCATTCCGCGCCACCGGCTGCACTACAATCGCGCCGATGCAGCTCACGCCCGAAGAACAATCCCGCCTCGTCCCCATCGGCTGGAAGAATCAGGCGCTGCCCGATGACGCCCCGGCCGATGCGCGTCTGGTGCGCGTCGTCGCCCAGCACCGGGCCGGTTACCGGATCCACGATGGCATCGAGGAAGTCACCGCGCAGCCGGCTGCACGCTTCCTCAAGGCGGGTCTCGAACCGGCCGACCGGCCCGCGGTCGGCGACTTCGTGCTGGTCACCCCGGGCGCGCCGCCGCATATCGAACGCATCCTGCCGCGGCGCACCGAGCTTCGCCGCGCCGCATCCGGCGAGCGCTACCAGCACCAGGTCATCGCGACCAACGTGGACACGGTGTTCGTGCTCGCCGGCCTCGACGGCGACTTCAACCCCGCACGCATCGAACGCTATCTGCTGCTCATCGACGGCAGCGGCGCGCGCGCCGTGATCGTGCTGACCAAGGCCGACACGGACGTCGATGCGCAGGCGAGCGTCGCCCGGGTCCGCGAACGCATCGCGGCGCCGGTCGAAATCCATGCGATCAACGCGAAATCCGCCGACAGCGTGGCGCCGCTGCTGACCCATCTCGGGCCGGGCGAAACCGCGGTGCTGGTCGGCTCGTCCGGAGTCGGCAAGTCGACCCTGACCAATACCCTGCTCGGCGAGCCGCGCCAGGCAACCGCGGCCGTGCGCGACCACGACAGCCGCGGCCGGCATACGACGACGCATCGCGCGCTGATCCCGTTGCCGAGCGGTGCCTGCCTCATCGATACGCCGGGCATGCGCGAACTGAAGCTGACCGGCAACGAGGAATTCGGCGAGGGCGGCCAGTTCGCCGACATCGAAGGCCTGGCCGAGGCGTGCCGCTTCGCCGATTGCGGCCATTCGAACGAGCCGGGTTGCGCGGTGCGCGAGGCGCTCGAAGACGGTCGCCTCGACGCCGCGCGCTGGGAGAACTACTGCAAGCTGGTCGCGGAGAAAGCCGCGGCGGCCGATTCGCTGGAGGAACAGCTGCGACGCCGCGGCGAAGCGCGCAGGCACCCGGAAAAGCACCACCCCCGCGACCGGTACGAATAGCCGCGTCCCTCGCGAGCACAGCCGCTGCGCGCCGGCACGACGCGCAATACGGTCACCTTTTCGTCACTTCTTCGCCGCGTGTTCCTTCTCGACCAGCCAGCGGGTCAGTTCCATGAGCTGCGGATAGCCGCCCGCGGACTGGCCGGTGATGCGGTACTTGCCGTTGACGATGATGCTCGGCGTGCCGTCGACACCGTACTTCGGCACCATGTCGCGCGACCGCGCGAGCTTGCTTTCGACCTCGAACGAACCCGAAGCGTCGATGAACTTCTTCGGGTCGACACCGTACTTTGCGTAGAACGTGGACAGATCCTCGATCGAACGCATCGGCTGGCGCTGCTTGTGCAACGCATCGAACAGCGCCTGGTGGGTCTTGTCGAGCACGCCGAGCGACTGCGCGGTGTAGAACGCGCGTGCAAACGGCTCCCAGGAGGCATTGAAGATCGCCGGCATGTACACGTACTCGGCGTAATCGGGCAGGCTTGCGGCGATCTGGTCCGCATGCGGCTGGAAGTGCGCGCAATGGATGCACGCGTAGGAGAACACCTCGAGCACCTCGATGCGGTCGCCGGTCGCAACCGGTTGCGGCGGATCGATGACGAAGTAGTTCTTGCCCGCCTCCCACTTCATTTCGGGCTTGGCGGCGGGTTCGGCCGCGTTCACCGAAAAGGCGAACAGCCCGGCCAGCACGAGAGTCAGGGATTTCAGCATTGCGGAGTCCTCTTTGCGGGTCGATCCGGCAGGCACCGATCGGGTGCCCGGCAGGTGGGTCACGGCTCGTTGGGACCGCGATCGGGCCGCGAAAGTTGCGCGACCGATCAATCCTTCGCGGACGATTCGGCTGCGGCTTCCGTTTCGCTAGCCGCGGTGCCGGCAGCGGCTTCCTTCGCGACCAGGAACAGCACCAGCTCCTGGAGCTTGTCCCAGCTTCCGGCAGACTGGCCGGTGAGCCGGTATTTGCCGTTGATCACCAGGGTCGGCGTGGAATCGACGCCGTAGGCCTTGATGCGTGCGTCGGCGCGTTTCATCTGCGTGTTGATCGCGAACGAATTGGCGGTCGCGACGAACTCCTTGGCGTCAACGCCGTACGTCGCATAGAACGTGGCGACGTCCTCGATGGTCGGCATCGGATCCTTGGGGCGGCGCGTATTCATGTCGAGGATTGCGAGCGGACCGCCCGCCCAGATCGCATCGAACACATCGCTGTGGGTCTTGTCGACGAGGCCGAGTGCACGCGCGGTCAGGAAGGCGCGCTGGAACACCGGCCAGTCCTCGTCGGTACGGAACGCGGCCGGCAGATAGCTCATGGTCGCGCCGTCGGGCAAGGCTTCCTTGATCTTGTCCGCGATCGGGCGGAACGTGTTGCATGCCGGACAGGCATACGAAAACACCTCGATGACCTCGATCGCATCGCCATCGGTCGGCTGCGGCGGCTCGATCAGGAAATAATGTTCACCGGCCTTCCATTCGGTTTCGGCCGCGTGGGCGACGCCCGCGAAAAGACAGGCAAGCAGCAGGACGAGAATGCGTGCGGACATCGATATCTCCGGATTCGGGCGGACAGGGCAAGGATCAGACTACCGGCCGGCGGTAGTGGTTCCGGCTTCCGCCGTATGCAGGCCGCCGACATACGAGGACAGCGCGGCGATATCCGCCTCGCTCAGCGGCTTCACGATGGCCGGCATGATCTGCGCATGCGCATCGCTGCCCCACGTCGTCCCGTCCTTCCACGCCTTGAGGGTCACGGAAACGTATTCCGACCACTGGCCCGCGAGTTGCGGATAGCCGGCGCCGGCCATGCCGCGGCCGTCCGGCCCGTGGCAGGCCATGCAGGCCGGCACGCCGAGATCCGCATCGCCACCGCGATACAGCGCTTCGCCGCGTTCGACGAACTGCTCGTCGGCGACGCCCGGCAGCGCAGACTGGGTCGCGAAGTACGCGCCGATGTCGTGCATGTCCTGCGGGCTCAGCGGGCTCGCAAAGCCCATCATGATCGGATTCATGCGCTCACCGCTCTTGAACAGCGCAAGCTGGCGCGCGATGTAGGCCTCGTTCTGGCCCGCGATCTTGGGATACTGCTTGTCCGTGGAATTGCCGTCCGCGCCATGGCACGCCGCGCATACCGCGGCCTTCGCCGCGCCGGCCTCGGCATCGCCGTACACGATCGGCTCGGCGTTGGCTGCCGCGGTCGCGGGCGATGCCGGCGCGGTCGTTTCCGCTGCAGGCGCTGCGGTATCCGCGGAAGCCGGCGCCGAAGCGGCGGGCGTCGATGGCTCGCCCGCCTCGGCCGGAGCCGGCGTGGCGGGGGCCTCGGTCGATTCCGGAGCGGGTGGCGCATCGGGCGTCTGCGCCTGCGCACTGCCGAGCGCAACCAGCCCGATCAAGGCGGGCACGATCCAGGCAGGCGCGGTCAAAGCAAACACTCGCCGAAAGCTCATACACTTGACTCCGGAAAACCTGGGGGCTGACAACGGACGCCTCGCGACACGTCGGTCGAGGCGTGGAACCGACGAATTATCCCTGCGCGTCCCGGCAGGGTCAAACCAGCCGGCCGGTCCGACCACCAAAGCATACTTTTAACGGATACCCCGACCGATGGCCGCCAACCCGTTCCGCAGCGCACATTACCTCATCAGCGCGCATCGCCTCGACCAGTTGCCACCCGACGCCGGCGCGGAAATCGCGTTCGCGGGACGATCCAACGCGGGCAAGTCGAGCGCGATCAACGTGATCTGCGACCAGCAGGGCCTCGCACGCACATCCAAGACCCCCGGCCGCACCCAGCAGATGGTCGTGTTTCCGCTCGAGAACGACGCCCGGCGCCTCGTCGACCTGCCCGGTTACGGCTACGCGAAGGTGCCCGAAGCGCTGCGTGCCCACTGGCGCGCGGAGATCGACGCCTACCTGCACACGCGCGCGTCGCTCGTCGGCGTGGTCGTGATCATGGATTCGCGCCACCCGCTCAAGGAGTTCGACCGCCGCATGGTCGAGTTCGCCATCGCGACCGGGCGGCATTGCCATTGCCTGCTGACCAAGGCGGACAAGCTCTCGCGCGGCGAGGCAGCCAGGATCCTCGCCGCGGTGCGCCGCGAACTCGCCACCGCGGCACCCGGCGCGAGCGCGCAGTTGTTTTCCTCGCTGAAGAAGAGCGGCCTCGATGAAGCGCGCGCGTTGCTCACGGATTGGCTCGCCGAGCCGAATCGTGCGCCGCACCCTTTCAAGAGCGACGCGCCGCCCGCATAGTGCAGGCTTCCCGCCAGGAGCTGCCGCGTGTCCGGACCTTCCACCACCGCTGATACACCGATTACCGGCCGCGACGAACTGGTCGCCTACCTTGCCGCGGGCGCGAAGCC
>CAYWZC010000040.1:0-10322 GCA_964462745.1 uncultured Rhodanobacteraceae bacterium | reverse complement strand
GCCGGGCAACTGGAACTTTCCGGCGCCACGCTCGAGACGATCCACCAGACCTGCTGCGAAGTCACCTGCCATCTCAAGGAGTTGAAGACGGTCGCCGACGAGATCGGCCTCGGCTTTCTCGGCATGGGTTTCCAGCCCAAGTGGCGCCGCGAGGACATGCCGTGGATGCCGAAGGCACGCTACGCGATCATGCGCCGCTACATGCCGACGGTCGGCTCGCTCGGCCTCGACATGATGACGCGCACCTGCACCGTCCAGGTCAACCTCGACTTCGCCGACGAGGCGGACATGGCGAAGAAGTTCCGCGTCGCGCTCGCGCTGCAACCGGTCGCGACCGCGCTGTTCGCGGATTCGCCGTTCACCGAAGGCCGGCCGAACGGCTATCTCAGCTACCGCTCGCACATCTGGACCGACACCGACCCGGATCGCACCGGCATGCTCGACTTCGTGTTCGAGGACGGCTTCGGCTTCGAGCGTTACGTCGACTACCTGCTCGACGTGCCGATGTACTTCAGCTACCGCAACGGCGAATACATCGATCTCGCCGGGCAGAGCTTCCGCGATTTCCTCGCCGGCAGACTGCCCGGCTTGCCCGGCGTGTTGCCGACGCTGCGCGACTGGGGCGACCACATGACCACCGCGTTTCCCGAGGTGCGGCTCAAGAAATACCTCGAGATGCGCGGCGCCGATGGTGGGCCATGGAACCGGCTGTGCGCGCTGCCCGCGTTCTGGGTCGGGCTGTTGTATGACGCGACCGCACTCGACGCGGCCTGGGATCTGGTCAAGGACTTCACCCGCGAGGAACGGCAAGCGTTGCGCGACGGCGTGCCGCGGCATGCATTGCACCTGCCGTTTCGTGGCGGCACGCTGCGCGATCTTGCGGTGGAGGCATTGAAGATCGCCGGCCACGGCCTGCGCCGTCGCGCGCGGCGGAATTCCAACGGCGCCGACGAAACCGTGTTCCTCGAACCGCTGATCGAGATCGCCGAAGCCAACCAGACCCCGGCCGAACGCAAGCTCGAACTGTTCCGCGGCGAGTGGAATGGCGACATCGACCGGGTGTTCCGCGAGTTCGCGTATTGACGCCCGACGCGCACGCGCGAAAACGTGGGTCGTAGGCCGGACGCGCAACGCGCGGCCGGCGCGGAACCTTTGCATCGCCGGACAGCGCCGGGTGCGCGGGCCGGACACGCGGGGCGCGACAAGCGTGGGCTTGGGGTTGGTGCGTTACGAAAAGCGCCGGCTGTGCTTTGGACGGCCGGACGGCCGGTCGCGCGCGCAGGCCGATCCCTTACGGCGGCGAAAGCGTGCAATATCCCTCCACATCCGTACCGAACACCTGGCCCCTTGGATCCGGGAGATACATCAATTGCCCATCCACGAAGGGTAGCGGCGGCGTCGCGTAATAGATCGTATCGTCCGGATTTCCGGGATGGAACACCCCATAGTGCGGAAGCCCGTCGTGTTCGTAGTACTCCCAATAAGTCGCGTAGTAGTCGACAGGCGGATCGCCGGCAGCCATTCCGAGGAAGTCCGTTCGAAATGCCGGTACGTACATCTCACCGAGCTCTGTCTCCGCTTGATAGACGATCCCCTGCATGCCGGTATGCGACATGATCACGGGATCATCTGGATAGAAACCCAGGCTCTCGAGTGGTCTGGCCGGGTTGTCCAACACCACTTTCTTGTCGTGCGCCCCGGGATCCAGAAGCATCGCGATCCTCAGGAAGCGATTCTCCTGCAAGCCGTTAAACTGATCCGGGACTTCCCCGTCATGAAAGCGAAACACCAGTGCGTCGTCGACGCAGAAGCTGATCGTCGTGATTCCTTCCCAATACTCGTCGTTGAGGAGGTACTGCCATGTTCCAGCGGGCTGATCGGCATATTTCTCGTAGTTGACCGCATTGACGAACGTCCAATAGGTTGGTTCCGACACATCGAGCGACCCAACCGCGATACCATCGCGCTCATCGCCCAAGGGACCACGGTACACAACCTGGAAATACAAGTCCGTCGCGTTGACCGGGATCGGATCCGCGGAAAAGTCGAAGCTGAACTCGGTACCTTCGCTGCCGTCCAGCGAGCCGCTTCCGAAGATCGGTATCGGGGCTGACACCGAGATCTCCTGGTAGCTGCTACGTAGACTGGTGAGGTCGTCGAACGGTGGTGTGGCGCAGCCGCTCGGCATCGTCAGGGCGCCGCCGTCCGCCGGCGAAATGACCTCCCCCGATAGATCGGGCTGATAGCAGGGGCTGCGGTGATAGTGTGCGACCGCCACGAGTTGCGCCGCCGCGCCCCCGGTGGTCTGGTCGACCACGCGCCCCGTCCCGCTCTCGTTGATGGCCGGAGTGGTGTTGCGCACCCGCAGCCGTGCCTGCTCGAACCCGAACACCTCGAAATTCGAGTCGTTGCGGATCGGATAGCCTGCTTGCGCGTGATGCGGAGTGCCGTGATTGAGAACCGCGACCACACCGTTCTCGGATGCACTGACTTCGAGTTGCCCGCGAAAGAAGAAATCCATCATGCCGGATGCATAGCCGATCGCACGTGGAATCGTCATGTTGCCGATCGTATTCAATTCGGCCATGCCGAGCGCGGTCTCGGAAATCTCGAACGCCATGTACGGATCGGGTGGGTTCTCGATCCATATGATTTTCTTGAAGATGCTCTCGGACACCAGCGGCGGTTCGGTGAATCCCGCCGGCAGATCGTCCGCATACCCCGGGGCCACGGCATCCGGCACCGCATGGGTGAAGTGCGTGCAGGTGACGGCGGCGAGGCGCGGATCCGCATCCAGCAGACCTTCGCAAGGCGCCACGACCACCCCGTAGTCGGTATCCAGCGACGGCGGGAATGGATGAGGAAAGCCGTTCTCGGTCGGCATCCCGGGCAAGGTACCGCCGGTGAAGAAGCCGCGATTGGTGTAATCGGCCAGGCCCGCTCGCGCCGGCATGTTGGGTTCGGTCCCGCGCGTGGTGAAGAAGCGCAACGGCGTGGAAAACATCACGCGAGTGCCCGTGCTGGGGTAATTGTCCAACTTCGGTGCCTCGGCCTCCGGCTTTCCGCCGAAAAAGCCCCGTACGTAGTCCCCGACATCCCCAAAGCCAAGAACCCGCGCGTTGGTGTAGCCCTCGAAAGCCTGCGCCTGCGGCGAATTGATCATGGAATGCGCGTCGTTGCGCGTGTGCTGCGGCTGGCCGGCATCCTCGAGCACGTGCACGACATTGCCGAGGGCGCGGAACGTCGTCGCCCACAGGCGCATGCGGTCGCGCGCATCCAGTTCCCGCTCCTCTGCCGAGTATGGAGGCGATGCTCCGCGACGGTACTGACGAGTCAAGGCCCACCAGTACGCATCCCGCGCATCGGTATAGCTGTAGCTATTCTCGCGCTGCGCATCGACCTGGGGCGGGTTCGCGAAACTGTCGACGTAGCCCAAGGCCCAGTTGACGGACTTTTCCCCACTGACAAGTGGTGTCGTCAATCCGACGTCCAGCCACGGGTCATAGAAGTGATTCAGGGGCCGAGCAATGCCGCCCGGTTGACCAAAAGTGGTTGCGTACCAATACCATCCACAGTTCGCACCCAAGCTCACAAAATCCAGCCACGGGCCGAGATCGTCCTCGCGAATCGCGCCGCGTACCAACCAATTCGGGATCGGGAACAGGGCCGGTTCCCCGGGTTCTGCTACCGTCTGCACAAAATAGTCTTTGTAAGGTAACGGAACGCCTTCGTTCTGCGACGGTAGAAACTCCCGCATCTGGCAACGCTCGAACGCGTCCGGCTTATGCAGGTCCGCGCCGTTGTCTGGCGGCAACTGCACATTCTGGTAGTAGGCGGACCGATTGCCCCCGGGCTCCAGCCAATACGCGTGAAACGGGTGTGCCTCCGCCAAACGGTCAAGCATCAGCCGTTCGACCACCGAGCCAGGACCACGCTCGGCAAGGCTCGAGCGCTGGTACGCAACCTGCGTGATCAGCGCATGGGTTTCGGTTTCGAACGCAGCCGCACTACCGCCAATCATCGACAGAGCGAGTGCAAAAAGTACCAGCGGTTTGTTCTTGTTCATCGGATCTGCCTCCTGGCTTGCTGGCTGTACATGGCCTCCGGTGTGGCCGCGCGCTACGCCCGGCGATGCGTCACGGTGTCTCGCCTTGCGAATCCCGCGCCCGATCGTCGCGGCGACCTTGCTGCGACGACCGCCACTCCCTCCGGCGTCGCTCCTGCGCTTCGCGGCTCTGCCGCATGATTTCCTCAACTTCCTCCCGTCGCTTCTGCAGACCTTCCCGCATGCGCTTCCTTCGCTCCTCTTCGGTCGGTGGCGGGTCGGGAGGCGGCGGCGGTTCCTTGCCTGCCTTCATCGCTGCACAGACATCACCGGCCGGGAAGGTGCCGTCGTTCTCGGCAATCTCGCTCCAGCTGCGTGATTGTGCCTGAACGGCAACCTGCATTGCGTGACGTGGGTAGGGAGTGAACGAAATCAAACCTGCGCCCAAAAAGAAGTTCAGCTCGCTGTCCGGATCCATTGCGCAAACCTCCGACATGAAATGCGTCCCCGCTTCCTCGGAGATCCGCGCCACTTCAGGGGGTCGACCCCGGAAAATCCCTCTCACATGCGAGATTTCGCGGTAATAGTACGCAGCTTCCCGAAGCGTCAGATCCACCTTCGTCATGCGCAGGTCGCAGACGCGCACGACCAGGCCAAGCCAGGTCGCGCACGGCGTTTCCGTGGTCGAGGGGGGGCGCCATTCTGCGCGACCGTACTCGTCGAAGGTGGACCAGGCCTTTTCGTCACCGACCACGCCGTAGCCCCATTTGTAGGCCGTAACGACCCATCGGAATCTGGGTCGGATACTGGGCACGAGGATTCTGGGATTCGGACTTGTGGTCGGGAGTCGATAGCTGCCATTCTCATCCGTGCGCGTCGCGACGTGATATAGAACAACGCCACTTCCGGAGGGCGAATGGCCGATAGGAAGGCCGACCGGATCGTCGGTGTAGAACGCCGAAGCCAGCACCACCGCATCGGGAATGCCTTTACCGGTCACCGCATCGACCACCCGACCGTACTTCGGCGAATGCGCCATCACGCAGCCCGGCAGCTTGGGCAGGATCAGCAGCCCCAGCAAGCCGACGATGATCATCCCGACCACCCTGCGTGTCCGCGTCGCCATGTCACAACTCCGAAATGCGCCACACTCCGTCGCTGCCCCGTGTCAGGCGCAGCGGGAACCCGCTTCGGGTCTGATCCTCGTTGTCGCGCACCAGCATCAGCTCGGCAAAGTCCTTGCCCAGGTATCCATGGACGATGGTACCCAGCATCGATGCCGCGTTCGGCATGTCGGTGTCGAGCGCATCGAACAGGGGCGTCAGTCGTTCCGCCGCACTCGGGTGGAAGGCCGCAGCCGCGCCTGCGACGTCCTGCTGCCGCAGGCGATCTTTCAGATAACCATACACGTCACAAAGCATAGCCCGCTGCACACTCAGATCCTGAACCAGGACATTGCGCACGCTGGTGTACACCATGTCGTTGGTGTCGGTGACCTGAATCCCGACGCTGTAGAGACCCGGCCGGCTGAAATTCAAACCTCCAGGCAGTTCTGCCAATGTGCTTGCGGTCGTTTCGAAGACACCGTCACCATCGAAATCGAGTGCAGCGGATTGAACGTCGGCATCATTGGGAAGCGTTTTCAAGACTGCATCCAGACGAGCAGTCAACGGAGCAAAACCCGTCGTAGGCCGTATGCGCAGTTCAAGCAGCGGGGCCGCGCCAGACCGCGTGACGGACACACTTGCCGTCGTCGATGCGCCGGTCAATGTCGTGGCGACCACCGTGAGCGTATTGAGCCCGGTTGCAAGCGGTACGTTCGGTACCAGGAACCAGCCACCGTAACTGGTACCCACGATCCCATCGATCGTGAACCCCGTATTGACTGGACCCTCGAACGTACCAACCACGTCGACCACAGGATTGCTTGTAGTACTTGTTGCTACCGGCTCCACGATGGTGAGGGCGAGTGATCCCACTCCATTGATGTCGTGCGCGAGTCCGGGAGTTAGCATCGCTCCGCTCAACTCGTTGACCGGCACGAACCCCGGTGGATCGTTGGGTATTGCCCACGGATCAAAGCCGCAAATTTCGGTCGCCTCAACCGGGTTGACTATATGGCCAACCGATTCCGAGTGCGCGGCAGCAAACGTGGCGTCACCACTGTAATGAGCCGTCAGGGCAACCTGTCCGACGGTCTGTCCGGTCAAGCTGCAACTGGTTGCCGGTAGTGCGAACGCGCATGCATGCGTGCCGTCATCGATGGTTACGGTTCCCCCGGGCGCGGGCGTTGACGGATCAACCGCTGAGACATCGGCGCTGATGCTGTATGCATTGTCGAGGAGTGAAGGTTCTGCAGACACGCCTGTGATCACCACCGACGCAGCCCCGGTACCCAGCTGCTCGACAGTGAAGGGCGACGGACTTGCAGCGCTCTGGCCGCCCACGACGACCGTGACCGGGCCGGTCGTAGCCCCGCTGGGTAGTGTGGCCTTGAGCTGCGTTGGACTTGCGTAGCTCACAAGCGCGTCGGTTCCGTTGAATTGCACCTGGTTCGCGGTCGTACTGCGCATGTCGAAACCACTACCGGCGATCGTCACAACCGTCCCCACGACTCCGCTGGCCGGACTCAGACCGGTGATAATAGGCACGACGGTGAAGTTCTGGCTGCTGATGGTCATCTCCCCATGGGTTGTCACGCGTACCGGACCGGTCGTGGCGCCCTCAGGAACCGTCGTCACCAACTGTGTTGCACTGGCAGAGGTGATTGGCGCCACGACACCATTGAAGTCGACTGTGTTTTCACTTGGCGTAGCCCCAAAATTCTGCCCGCCTAGCGTGACGGATGTTCCAACGGTTCCAATAGCAGGGGTGACGGTAGCAATGTGCGGTTCGGCCGCGATGATGGAGTGTATGACGGCTGCAGACGTTGCAGACAAGAAATGGGAATCCCCCGGATAAGTTGCGGTGACTAAAACGTCGGCAACTGCATTTCCGACGAGATCGCAACGACCCTCCGGAAGCATTGCATAACATCTGAAACTTCCGTCGACATAGACTTGGACCCATCTCGTGGGCACGAACGGTAGTTCGTTGACCGGCTCGACATTGATCTGAACCGTATATGCCTGACCCAACATGGACGGCTCCGGAGTGACGCTGGACACAGTCACGATTACCGGATTACGTTGAATGTTGACTGCATTTTCAAAAGTCGTCGAGCTTCCCGCAAACAGGGTAGCGTCTGCAGGCGTGAACGTTGCAACCAGGTGGCGCATGCCGGTTGTCGGTGCGGCAAGCGCACAACCGTTCGCAACACTTGTATCGAACGTGCAGGAGTACTCCCACTCCCAGGCGTCATGGATCTCGACCGTCCCACCGGGCGATCCGCACAGATCAAACGCCGGGGAGACATCCACATTTGCAACGAATTCCATGCCCACCTGGGCGGGATTCGGCTCGACACTCTGCAGCGTCAGGCCCGTTGCCACTGGTCCGGCACGTTCCGCGCACGACTGCAGCGTTTCAATCGAGAGTTCGATCGATGTCTCGTAATCGGAGATCTCGAACGGTGGATCAATGGACTCTTCGAGTACATAGATACCGTCCACAGGAAGTGTCGGGAGGTCGGATGATCCCGCTTGGGGGTTCGTATCGATCGTCGTCAGAATCTGTCCGCCTGGGCCAATCAGCTTCATCGGATAAGCCAGATTACTGCCAACCAGTCGACGCACCTGTACGGTCTGGCCCACGCTGCCCGCGAATTCGATCTGACCGGGTTGCGCGCGGCGCAATGCCAGCGAAGTGTCAGGTCCATCGACCGCGGAAGTGACCCACTTTGTGCTGGACAGTGTGAGCTTGGGGTCGATGCCGTACATGTACGAGTGGATGAGGATTGTGTACTTGCCGGTATCAGCGACATCCTCAAGGTCGAATCCGCAGCCTTGGTCGACATAGCCAATCGGGAGGGTGGCGTCATGAAGCGAGCGGCACGAAAGATTCTGGGCAAGCTCCGCCCCTGTAGGCGAGTAGATCGTGACAGAAGCAGATTTTGCGTGGTATTGGCCACCTGTTGGTGAGTCGATCGGAATGATCGCCGCCAAACCCAGACGCTGCGGTTGGGTAACCTCGAATGACAGGAGCTTCCGCCATCCCGATCCATCGATATGTACCTGTACTGGGTCGCCATCAATCGATATCGGGGTCGGATTCTGAATATTGACGATAGTCGTTGGGTTGTAGTTCTGCGAAAGTGCCTGTATGGATACGCTGTACGTGCCCGTTTGCGGCAAAGCGATCAACGGGAGAAACTGACTGCAGTTTTCCGCGCAGAATGTGTCCACTCCGTTTTGCACAAGTGCGGTGCCATCCGGGTTGCGAGGCCGAATGCTTGTTGCACGCAATAGGGACACGGAACTTGTATTCTGCCGAGTGAATTCCAGAATCATCGCGTCGCCCGAATTTGCATCGAAGGCGAGATCCATGATCTGGCCAGGGCGCACGAGCGGCACGGGCATCGGAGCGGCGGGCTGGATCGACGAACTGGTTGTTGTGCTGAGGGTCACGATTGCTCGGACGTTGCGGTTCGAAGATGCGTTCAACCAGACCTGATAGGTACCTGTGTCCGGCAGGTCTCGCAGGTCAAATACACAATCCGGAACACATTGGGAGCTCGATGCAAGCGTGCCGCCTGCCCCCGGGCGATAGATCCTGACGCTCACGTACCCAGAGCCAGTAAGTTCCACCGAACTCACCCCGAGTCCGAGGTCATCACCCGACACCGCATCGAATGACAGTATGATCGGATTGCTGTCGACGGACATGCCGGTATCGATCGAGGAACCATTGAGCGGAATAGCGGTTCCGGTTGTGGTCACCAGAAAGCTTCGTTCGCTGGTCGACGCTTGCCCGTCGACTTCCACGGTGATGCCGCCCGAGTCCGCTCCTTCCGGCACGATGACCGACAGGGAACTCGAACTTGCGGATGCAACGACAGCAGGTACCCCATGAAAATCCACATGATTTTCCGCGGCAACAATGGAAAAGTCGCTACCTTCAATCGTGATGGTTGAACCCACCGGACCGGTTAACGGCGTGAAGGACGTGACCTTGGGTGATGCCGCAACCGGGGCGGCGTGCAATATGAGAGATGCAAGGGTCGTCAGGAATGCGGTCTTGGCCATACGTTGCAAGGCGTTGGCCTTGATCCGCATCCGCGTAGCGCCGTGAACGTTCGAGAACTCGCTCGCGTTGACATTTTGCAGTTCCATTTGCCGCCCTCGCCGTGCGTTCACTATCAGTGTCCATGAATAGTTCACCTGAACAATGCTGACTGTGACGTTGTTCACGGACGACGACTCCCGCATGATCGATTTCATGCATGGAGCACCAGACGGGTTGGATTTCCGGGAATCACGTGTCCTTCGCAATGACGCGAATTCCCGGGTCCGGTAGATATGCGTCTGGTCTGGAGGATGTATTCGCTACAGAATGTAGCGCGACAGATCCTCGTCCTTGACCAGCGTCGCGAGGCGCGCGTCGACGTAGGCGGGATCGACGACGTGGTGCTGTCCCGATTCGTCGGACGCGCGGTAGGAAATCTCGTCGAGCAGGCGTTCGAGCACCGTGTGCAGGCGCCGCGCGCCGATGTTCTCGGTGCGTTCGTTGACCTGGAATGCTATCTCGGCGAGCCGCGCGATACCGGCGTCGGTGAATTCCAGGGTCACGCCCTCGGTCGCGAGCAGGGCGACGTACTGCTTGGTCAGCGCGTTGTTCGGCTCGGTCAGGATGCGCCGGAAGTCGTCCGCAGTCAGCGCCGACAACTCGACGCGGATCGGGAAGCGACCTTGCAATTCGGGGATCAGGTCGGACGGCTTCGCGACCGAAAATGCGCCCGACGCGATGAACAGGATGTGGTCGGTCTTTACGATGCCGTACTTGGTCGACACCGCGGAACCCTCGACCAGCGGCAGCAGGTCGCGCTGCACGCCCTCGCGGCTGACGCCGGCTCCGCTCCATTCGCCGCGCTGCGCGACCTTGTCGATCTCGTCGATGAAGACGATGCCGTTCTGCTCGCAGTTGGCCAGCGCGTCCGCCTTGATTTCCTCGTCATTGATGAGATTACCGGCTTCCTCCTCGATGAGCAGCGGGCGCGCCTGTGCGACCGCGACCTTGCGCGTCTGGCTGCGCTGGCCGGCAAGCGACTGGAACATGCCGCGCAATTGCTGGGTCATGTCTTCCATGCCCGGCGGCGCCATGATCTCGACGCCGATGTTCA
>CAYWZC010000039.1:9652-25702 GCA_964462745.1 uncultured Rhodanobacteraceae bacterium | reverse complement strand
GGAGTACGGCATGCTGCCGCGCGCGACCAACGAACGCACCCAACGCGAAGCGGCGCGCGGCAAGCAGGGCGGGCGCACGCTCGAGATCCAGCGCCTCATCGGCCGTTCGCTGCGCGCGTGTGTCGATCGCGCCGCACTCGGCGAACGCACGATCACGCTCGACTGCGACGTGTTGCAGGCGGACGGCGGCACGCGCACCGCCGCGATCACCGGCGCGTACGTTGCGCTCGTCGATGCGGTGCGCTGGCTGCAAGGGAAGCGGCGCCTGGCGCGCGACCCGATACACGGTGCGATCGCGGCCATCTCGGTCGGCATCTGGCAGGGCGTGCCGGTACTCGATCTGGATTACGCCGAGGATTCCGCGTGCGACACCGACATGAATGTCGTGATGAACGACGGCGGCGGCTTCATCGAAATCCAGGGCACCGCGGAAGGCCACGCGTTTCGCCGCGAGGAGATGGATGCGCTGCTCGACCTTGCCGCGAAGGGCATCACCGAGCTCGTCGCGGCCCAGCGCTCGGCACTCGCGAGCGATTGATCCCGCCTGCCGCGCGACTCGCCGCTCCCGCAGGGCGGGCTGCTCGAAGGAAGCCCCACCCCGCGTCCTTGCGCCAATCGTCGGGATTCGTCGTGTGTTCGTTCGACCGCGGATCCACCGACTCCCGCGGCGATCGACTTCGCATGGCGCGCGTCCTGCGGCGCGCGTCGTCCGCTCAGTCCCCGAGAACCAGGGTTTGCGGCTCGAACAGCGACTGGAACCGGGGACCCTTCCAACCGAGGACGTGCACGCGAATCGTCGTTCCGGGTACCGCGCCGATGCCTGCATACGGAATCGATACGCGGGACTGCTTCTCCCCGGCCTGAATCGCCACATCGACAAGCTGTTCCGGTGCGTCCCCATCCGTCGCGTTCGTGACGATCGCACGCACGATGCCACCGGCGAGGTTGCGTGCCCAGAAGCCGTTCACGCAATGCGCCGCGGGCGTGTCGCCGCCTGCCTTCTCGAGACCGCAATAGGCGATATCCACCTGCCAATCGATTCCCGCGACATCGCGGGCGAACGACAACGCCGTGCCGGTCGCCTCGTCGGCATCGACATCGATGCCGAGCACGAGGAAGCGGCCGGTCAGTACGGCCTCCTGGCCGCCTATCTCCGTGAACGGCGATGCGAGACTGGTCACGCCGATGTCGAGGGCATCCGCGCCGGCATCCAGTTCGAGCTCGGCGAGGGCTTTCGCATCCTGCATCTTGTCGCCACTGACGTGGGCATCGGCATTCTTCAGCACGACCGGTTCCGCGCCTGCGGGCATCGTAGTCAACGCGATACCGATCGCGCAGGCCAGTATCTGCAATCGATTCATCATCATCTCCTCCTCCCTTCGCATACCGCAGTCCGGGTGTCCGGGGTCACCAATCGCCGGATCACGCCCCGGGATGGGGACCCGGATCAGAACACCGTCCGGCACGCAAACCGCACACCCGCGGCAGGTCGCGACGAGCCGCCACCCGGGCCGACGGGATCCGCGTCCTTGCGCCGCGTTCGCCCACAATCCGTGCAATGGCCGGGCCATTCGACAACAATCCCCTCCGGAAGCCGCCTGCCGTGCGCAGCCCGGAATCCATCCCGACCTGAACCCGATCGCCGCCATGACACGAACCTTCCTGCCGCGCGCCGACCGGCAATCCGACCCACGCCCGCGAACGACGCAAGCCGCGGAGCGCGCATCCGTATGAAAAGGCTCATACTCGCCAGCGGCAATCGCGGCAAGCTGGCCGAGCTGCGCGAACTGCTTGCGCCGATCGGCATCGAATGCATTGCGCAGGGCGAGCTCGGCATCGCCGACATCGAGGAAACCGGCGCGACCTTCGTCGAGAACGCGCTGCTCAAGGCGCGCCATGCCGCGCACGAATCGCGCCTGCCCGCGCTGGCCGACGATTCGGGACTGTGCGTCGATACGCTCGGCGGCGCGCCGGGCCTGCATTCGGCGCGCTACGCGGGTGCGCACGGCGACAGCGCCGCGAACATCGCGAAACTCCTCGGTGTCCTGCGCGGCAACGAGGACGATCGCGGCGCCCACTTCCATTGCTCGATCGTGCTGCTCGCACGCGCCGACGATCCGGCCCCGCTCATCGCCGAAGGCCGCTGGCATGGCCGCATCCTCGAAGCGCCGCGCGGCGAACAGGGCTTCGGCTACGACCCGGTTTTCCTGCCCGCCGGATACGAACGAAGTGCGGCGGAACTCGACACCGCGACCAAGAACCGCATCAGCCACCGCGGCCAGGCGCTCGCGACGCTGCGCAGGCTGCTGGAATCGGCCGCCTGACGCGGCCGCCAGGGTGGCGCGCGCAGAACCGGACTTCAGGCCTGCGCTTCCGCGGGCGCAAACGCCGCCAGGCATTCGAGCATCGTGTTGTCGTGGATGTCGAGCACCTTGCGCAGCGGTTGCTGGTACCCGCCGGCCAGGTTCCAGGCGATGGGCAGGCCGAGACGCACGCATTCGGTGAACACCAGCCGGTCGCGCTCGCGCAGTTGTGCGGTCGTCAGCCAGCCGCCGAGCGGATCGTCGACATGCGGATCGGCGCCGGCCTGGTACAGCAGCAGGTCGCAACCCGCGAAGCGCTGTACGAGACGCGGAACGGCTGCCAGGAAATCCTCTGCCTGGGCCGGCTCGTCCCAGTCGGCCGCAGCCGAGTAGTGCGAAATCCAGGCGAGATCCAGCTGCGCGATGATGTTCGCCGTGCCGTCGCCGTAATGCTCGTCGAAGTCGAGGATGCCGACCCGTGCCGTCGGCCGCTCACCACGCACCACCTGCGCGGCGACGATCAATCCGTTGAACGTGCAGTAGCCGCCGCCGCGCCGATGACGTGCGTGGTGGAAGCCGGACACGGGGGCGACCGCCACGCGTTCATCGAGTGCGGCGCGCGCGGCCTCGACCATCGCGCCGACCGTGTGCGGCAGGCTCGCCGCGACCTCCGGCAGGCGGTTGCCGAATCCGTTGTCATGGCGCAACGCGAGCACATGATCGACGTAGGCTCGGTCATGCGCCAACGCGATCTCCTCTTGCGTGACCGGCTGCGGCTCGCGAAACGCGAGCGCGGCGCCGAAGCGCCGCCGCCACGAATCGACCACCGCGCGCGGCTTGCCCGCGCTCGGCGAGAACGATTGCGCATTCGCGACCAGGGCTTCGCTGTAGTACACCTTCAACACATGCGCTCCCGGCATCAATTCTGGGCGAAGAAGAACAGCCAGTCCTGGATGTCCAGGCGCAGGCGCTGTTGCGGGTTGGCCGACAGCACCTGGAGCCAGCCGTTGTACTCATGGCGTTTGCTGGTATGGAACACCAGTTTGTCCTGGCACTCGGCAAGCAGGTTGCGCAGATCATCCCGAATCGACACCTGGGTGCTTCGCTCCCAGTCGCGCGCCTTCGGACTCGCATAGATGAGCGAAATCTTCTCGTCGATCTCGATCCCTTCCGATCGGATCTTGTCCATGACCTCGCGACGCTTTTCCTTCCACCACTCCAAACGCTTGTCGTGGAAGCGCATCTTGAAATCGGCCGCTTCGGCCAGTTGGCTCGCCACGTACTCGAATCGCCATTCCTCCCGGCGCATGGAACTTCTCCCGTGTTGGGGCCGAGCGCCCCGACGCGGAGTGTCGCGCACCCGTGTCGCACCGCCTGCGACAGGATCGCGGGTACGCAAGAGCACCCGGCAAGGGCGTGCAAAGGTTCCGCCCCCTACAATCCGCACATGGTCCTGACCGCTCCCCCGCTGTCGCTCTACATCCACATCCCGTGGTGCGTCAGGAAGTGCCCGTACTGCGACTTCAACTCGCATGCGCACGATGGTGCGCTGCCGGTCGATGACTACGTCGCCGCGCTGCTCGCCGATCTCGATGCGGATCTCGTGCAGTTCGACGAGGCACTGGCCGGGCGCGCGCTGGCCAGCGTGTTCTTCGGCGGCGGTACGCCGAGCCTGTTCGGGCCCGATGCGATCGCGCGGATCCTCGATGGCGTCGCGGCGCGCATGGGCCTGGTGGACGGCATCGAGATCACGATGGAAACCAATCCGGGCACGGTCGAGCACGGGCGTTTCGATGGTTATCTCCGCGCGGGAGTCAACCGGATCAGCTTCGGTGTGCAGAGTTTCGACGATGACAAGCTGCGCCGCCTCGGCCGCATCCACTCGGCGGCCGAGGCCGAACGCGCGATTCGCGACGCGCAGGACGCCGGTTACGCGAGCATCAACCTGGACCTCATGTACGCGCTGCCGTTGCAGACACCGGATGGCGCGCTGGCCGATCTCGAACGCGCGATCGCGCTCGCACCCACGCACATTTCGCATTACCAGCTCACCCTCGAACCGAATACGCTGTTCGCGTCGAGGCCGCCGCCGCTGCCGGACGAGGACAGCGCCTGGGACATGCAGGAAGCCGGCCAGCGCGCGCTGGCGGATGCGGGGTATGCGCAGTACGAAGTGTCCGCGTACGCGCGCGACGGACAGCGTTGCGCGCACAACCTCAACTACTGGCGCTTCGGCGACTACCTCGGCATCGGCGCGGGCGCGCACGGCAAGCTCAGCGACGCGACCGCCGGCACGATCACGCGCACGACGAAGGTCATGCTGCCGCGCGGCTATCTGGAGCGTGCCACGCGTGGCACGGCGTTCGGCAAGCGCGAAGTCGTCGCGCGCGAGCAGCTTCCGTTCGAGTTCATGCTCAACGCGTTGCGCCTCGACGAGGGCGTCGGCATCCGCGTGTTCGAGGAGCGGACGGGACTCGACCGTTCATCGATCGCGAACCCGCTCGGCGCGGCGCGTGCGCGCGGCTGGCTGGCTGCCGACCCGGAGCGCCTGCACCCAACCGAAACCGGCCGCCGCTTTCTCAACGACCTGATCGGTTCGTTCCTGCCGGAGTAGGCGATGACCGAGTTCGTGCCGCTCGCGTGTCCTTACTGCGGCGAATCATTCGAAACCGCGGTGGACGTTTCCGCCGGATCGCAGGATTACGTCGAGGATTGCCCGGTGTGCTGCCGGCCGATCGAGATGAGCGTGCGCGTCGACGACGACGGCGAGCTGCTCGGCGTTCGCACCACGACCGACCGCGATTGAAGCGCGCCGTGCTTGCCGCTGCGGATCGGTCGCCCTACACTCGCCGCCGTCGAGGTGCCCGAGCCGTCGCATGACGGACGGGTGAAACGGGAAGCCGGTGCGAGAACGGTTTCCGCGATCCTTCCCGATCGCGGGGATCGGACGCGGTCCTGCAAGACTGCGTTTCTCCATTCCGGCGCTGCCCCCGCAACGGTAGGCAAGTCAAACCGGACCACGAAGCCACTGCCAGGGCACCTGCCCGGCGGGAAGGCGGTCCGCGCGGCATGCGGTTTCGCGCGCTTCGGAGCGCGTCGCGCAGGCCACTTGCGAGCCCGGAGACCGGCCCCGACCCGCCGTATGCGGCGCAACCATTCGTGGATGCGCGTTGCGTACGCGTGGTAGCTCCAGGCGTTGCGGCGGGCAACGGACGGGCGTCGGCGGCCCTCCGTCCGCGCATGTCCGAATCGCAGTGACACCTGGTTTCGCGGGTGTGCGTTTTCGGAGGATTCCCATGCGTCGTTTCTGTCTTGTTTCCCTGGCTCTTCTTGTTCCCGCCGCGCCGCTCGCCGCGGAACCGCTCGACCTGCAACCCGAGGTCACGGTCACCGCGTCGCGCGTGGTGCAGACGATCGACTCGACCCTCGCCGACGTGAGCGTCATCACGCGCGAGGACATCGATGCGAGCGCCGCGCGCGACGTGCTCGACATCCTGCGCATGCAGGCCGGCATCGACCTGTACCGCACCGGCGGCGCGGGTTCGCAGACCTCGCTGTTCCTGCGCGGCACCAATACCAACCAGGTACTGGTCCTCATCGACGGCGTGCGCATCGCATCGGCGAACACTGGCGCGCTCGCGTTCGAACAGTTGCCGATCGACACGATCGAGCGCATCGAGATCGTGCGCGGTCCGCGTGCAAGCTACTGGGGTTCGGACGCGATCGGCGGCGTGATCCAGATCTTCACCCGACGCCTCGACGACCCACGCGTCTCGGTCGGCTACGGCAGCTACGGCGACGCGCGCGGCAGCGCCGGTTTCGGCCACTGGAACGGTACGAACGGCTTCAGCGTGCAGGTCGGCGCGCGGCATGTCGACGGCTATTCCTCGACCAATCCCGGCATCTGCGCCGGGCCGGATGATCCATACTGCATCTGGAACGACATCGACAATCCGTACCGCAACAACCACCTCGCCGTGCGCGGCGGTTACGCGGTCGGCGAACAGCATCTCGCGGCCACCGTGCTGCGCAGCGACAGTCGCAGCAGCTTCGACCAGGACCGGACCACGCAGGGTTTCTCGGACGTGCTCGACCAGGCGATCGGGATCAGCCTCGAAGGTCCGCTCGGCGACGGTTGGGAACATCGCCTGAGCCTCGGCGACGCACGCGAGGACCTGGAAACGCCCGCGTACTTCTCGAAGTACACCAGTCGCCGCCAGTCGCTCGGCTGGCAGCACCGCGTCGCGATCGCGACGAACCAGTCCGTGATCGCCGGCATCGACCTCGTGCACGAGGAGGGCGCGTACCGCGATACCGGCAGCGGAACGCCCTACTTCGACAACCGCCGCGACAACCGCGCCGTGTTCGCCGGGTGGCAGGGAGCGTTCGGCGCCCTCGACGCGGAACTTTCCGCGCGGCACGACGACAACAGCGAGTTCGGCTCGGCGAACACCGGTTCCCTTGCCGGCGGCTGGCGATTCAGCGAACACCTGCGCGCGTGGGCAAGCTGGGGCGCGGGCTTCCGCAGCCCCACGCTCAACGAACAGTTCTCGCCGGGGTTCGGTGGCTATTACGCGGGAAATCCCGATCTCGACCCGGAACGTTCGCGCAGCGCCGAGATCGGCATCGAACTCGACGCGACGCGCGACCAGCGCTTCGGCCTCAACGCCTACCGTACCCGGGTGCGCGACCTGATCACCTTCAGCGGAGTGCAGAACCGCGCCGAGAACGTCGCCCGCGCACGAATCGACGGTGTCGAAGCGACCTGGAACGGGACATTCGGCGACTGGAGCGCGCGTGCCGCGCTGACCTGGCAGGACCCGCGCGACACCGACAACGACACGCCGCTGCTGCGCCGCCCGAAGCACAAGCTCGCCACGACGATCGAACGCGCCTTCGGGTCGCGCGTGCACGCGGGCGTCGAATTGCTCGCGACCGGCGCACGCGAGGACGTCGGCGGCATCGAACTCGGCGGCTACACGCTGGTCAACCTGCGCGGCGAGGTGCGCCTCGCGGACGACTGGCGCCTGTTCCTGCGCGTCGAGAACCTCACCGACCGCGATTACGAACTCGCCCACGGCTTCAACACGCCCGGACGTTCCGGCTACGTCGACCTGATCTGGCAACCCTCGCGGTAACCGCGGATGAACGCGCGCCGAAGAGTAGTCGCGAGGTTCATTCGCGGTTGGGACACGCCTTCGCAAGCTGCGGTTTTCCCGATCCGAGGAGACCGAAGATGCGCAAACATGTCCTGTGCCTGAGCATTGGATTGAGCCTTGCAGGTGTCGCGGCCGCACAGACCGCGCCGGTCGAAACCGCGCGCACCGCGCGCCTCGCGCCGACCCTGCCGAGCGGCGCCCTGGACGAGGAAGCGATCAAGACCAGCATCGCCAACGCGGGCTACAAGGAGGTCAAGGGCCTGAACTTCGACGACGGCGTCTGGGAGACCGAAGCGCGCGGCGGCGACGACAACTGGGTCGACCTGCGCGTCGCGCCGATCACCGGCAAGGTCTACCCCGAAAACGCACCGTCACGGCTGAACTCCGAAGAGATCGAAGCCAAGCTCGCTGCGGCCGGTTACCAGAACATCCACGACGTGGATTTCGACGACGGCCTGTGGAGTGTCGACGCGGAGAACGCACGCGGCGACAACGTCGATCTGCTGGTCGATCCGGATGACGGCAGCGTGGTCGCGGAAGAACTCGACTGAGGAGTTGGTAGCGGGTAACGGGGACCCGGTAACCGGGGAGCAAAGCGACGCAGCGCGGAGTCCGGCGTTGTCCGGCTCCGCCCCGATTTCCGGTTACCGCTTCCCGGCTACCGCTCGCGGGGCCGCGTAAGCGCGCAGGAACAGGTCCACCGTGGCGCGGACATGCGCGTCGATGTCGGCCGGCGCCATTACCTGGGTGCAGCCGCACAGGCTGCGCGCATGCAGGTCGCCCTTGAGCAGGCAGAAGAACTGCGACGCCGCCCGTGGCAGGTCGCCGATCGCGAGGTGCCCGGCCCGGATCTCGCGTTCGAGGAAATTCGCGAATCCCTCCTGGGTGCGTTTCGGTCCCGCTTCCCAGAACAACTGCGCGAGTTTCGGTGAAGTACCGATGCCGGCGGCCATCAGGCGATGCAGGGAAATCGCCTCGGGGCTCGTGACCAGCGCGAAGAACGCGCGTGCGATCGCTTCGAGTCGTTCACGCAGCGAACCTTCAAGATCCGGTTCAAACAGCGCATCGGGCATCTGCTCCTCGATACGCGCACGCACTGCGGCGACGAACAGGGACTCCTTGTCCTTGTAATGGCTGTACACCGTGAGCTTGGACACGCCGGCCTCGGTCGCGATCGCGTCCATGCCGGTCGCCTCGAAGCCATGCACCGGGAACAGGCGCTTGGCCGCGGCCAGGATCGCGGCGCGTTTTTCGGGGTCCTTGGGACGCCCGGGCGCCTTGGGCGCGGCGAGGTTCATGTCAGGTCGATGACCGTTCGGATATCCCCTATACTATACTGGCAAGTATACGAATAAGCGACCCTTGGCGCGGGGGCACGAGGCAATCGGCACCCGCCGTGGCATGGTACTTGCTTCGATCGGGGTCGCGGGCTCGACGATTGGCAGGGAAATCCCGGCAATCGTCGAATCGTGCGGCCGATCTGCGGCGTCGCTGTCCGCGCGCGGTCACCCGCGGTGTCCGCGAACGTCATCCGGACCGCCGCCGTCACCGACAACGCGGTGACTTCCGGCACTACGCGATGGCGTGCTTTGCGACGAAGTTGCCATTGCGCGGTCCCGCAGCCATGCCTATGCTGGCGGACTTTTTTCGAATCGAACGAAGGCGATCCATGGACATCGAACTGGCCCGTTTCAACATGATCGAGAACCAGGTGCGTGCGTCGGATGTGCTCGACCCGCGCGTGCTCGATGTCCTGCCGAAGCTGCGGCGCGAGCGTTTCGTCCCGACCGCGCACCGGCACCTCGCATTCGCCGAGGTCGCCATCCCGCTCGGCCACGGCGAAGTCATGATGACCCCGGAAACCGAAGGCCGCACGTTGCAGTCGATCGAACTCGACGGCAGCGAACGCGTGCTCGAGATCGGCACCGGCTCGGGATTCCTGACCGCCTGCCTCGCGCTCCTCGCACGCGAGGTGGTCAGCGTCGAACTGCACGCCGACCTCGCCGAGGCGGCGCGTGCTGCGCTCGCGGATTCGCAGATCCGCAACGCGCGCGTCGAGCATGCCGATGCGGTGCTCGCCTGGGCGACCGACCAGCACTTCGACGTGGTGGTCGCGACCGGCGCCATGCACGCCGTCCCGCCGCGCTTCTTCGACTGGGTCGCGCCCGGCGGACGCCTGTTCGCGATCGTCGGCGAATCGCCCGCCATGCAGGCGATGTTGTACCGCAACGCGGACGCAGGCTGGGTCCCGCAAAGCCTGTTCGAGACTTGCCTGCCGTACCTGACCCACGCTGCACCGCCCACGCGATTCAGCCTGTAACCGTCCTGTTGAAGCGGTGCACGGATGCGCCGCCCGCGAATCGATCGCTCGAAGTGATCGATTCGTCGGAAACCGGGCCCGGACGCGTACCGGGTTCGATGAGTTGGAAAGGTCCACGACGGACTTTTCCGGCATCCTGGCAACGATATACGAAGGATGAAACGATGATTCGCATTCGACCCGTGTCGACAGCCCTCGCCCTGGCCCTGGTCGCCGGGTCGTCGGGGGTGCAGGCCGAGGACTTGCTCCAGGTCTACAAGGAGGCGCGCGCGGCCGACCCGATACTGGCCGGTGCGGAAGCCACCAAGCTCGCGACCGACGAATTCGTCGACCAGGCGCGCGCCCAGTTGCTGCCCCAGATCAACGCGAATTTCAGCTACCAGCAGCGCCATGGCGGCGACGACACGCCGAACTACGTCACCGATCCGGTGACCGGCGAGCCGGTACTCGTCAACGGTTACTCCAACAACAGCCATTCGCGTTCGCTGAGCGGCACTTTGAACCAGAGCCTCATCGACGTGAGCCGCTGGACCGCGCTGTCCTCGAGCCGCGCCACCGCGGACGCCGGCGCGGCAACCCTGGAGGCCGCCCAGCAGGCGTTGTTCGTGCGCGTCGCGACCGCGTACTTCGATGTATTGACCGCCGAGGACGCGCTCGAATTCGCCCAGGGCAACGAAACGGCGCTCGGCCGCCAGCTCGAACAGGCCCAGCAGCGATTCGATGTCGGCCTCGCCGCGATCACCGACGTGAACGACGCCAAGGCCCAGCACGACTCCGCGGTCGCGCGTGTCATCGTCGCGCAGAACGTCGTCGACGACGCGCGCGAGGCGCTGCGCCAGATCACCGACAAGCAACCCGGCGAACTCGCGCACCTGCGCGACGAGCTGCCACTCGACAAGCCGAACCCGCCGGATCCGCAGGAATGGGTCGACCTCGCGTTGCGCGAAAACCCGACCCTGAGCGCGGCCACGTTCGACGTCGCTGCGGCGAATGCGGACATCCGCACCGCGCGCGCCGGACACCTGCCGACACTCGATGCAACAGTCGGCTACTCGCGCAACCCGAGCTGGGGCGACACGCGCCTCGGCGGCGTCGATCGCCACAACAGCAGCGACCCGTGGTCCACGACGGTCGGCGTGACCCTCAGTGTGCCGATCTTCTCCGGCGGCTTCACCCAGTCGCGCGTGCGCCAGACGATCCACCAGCGTGACTTCGCCGCGGACCAGCTCGAAGCGCAACGCCGCCAGGTCGTCGCGGACACGCGCAGCAACTACCGCGCCGTGCTGTCCGGCGCGAGCGAAGTCGAGGCGACCCAGGCGGCCGTGGTTTCCGCGCGCAGTTCGCTCGAGGCGACCCAGGCCGGTTACGAAGTCGGCACGCGTACCATCGTCGACGTGCTCATCAGCCAGCAGACCCTGCTCGAAGCGCAGAGCAACTACTCGCGCGCACGCCACGCGTTCGTGCTCAACGGACTCCTGCTCAAGCAATCGGCGGGTGTGATCGAGCTCGAGGACCTGCAACTGGTCAACGCGTTGCTGGAATGACCCGGAGTTCACGGAAGGCCGGCCGCGCCCGATGAGCTTTGCGCGCCGCGTCAATCGCCCGCGGGTGCCTCGGCCGCGGCGGGCGCGGGGCAGATCGACTCGATGATCGCCATGCTGCGCGCGACCGCACCGCGTTCGCGCTCCATCACGGCATGGGCGTTTTCCCCGCGGGCGCGCCGTTCCGCATGGCGCACGAGCAGGTTGAGGATGGCCGGACCGAGCGCTTCGGCGTCCGCGATGCGCTCGGCCGCGTGCGCAGCCACCAGGTCCTCGGTGATTTCCGCGAAGTTGAACGTGTGCGGCCCGACCAGCATCGGCACCCCGAGCGCGGCCGGTTCGAGCAGGTTGTGGCCGCCGACCGGAACCAGGCTGCCACCGACGAAGGCGACGTCGGCAGCCGCATAGAACAGCATCAGTTCACCCATCGAATCGATGACGAGGCACTGGCTCGCCGGTTCCGCGCCGCCGTCCTCGCTGCGCGTGGCGGTGCGATAACCGAGCGCGCGACACGCGGCCACGACCGGACGGAACCGTTCCGGATGCCGTGGCGCGATCAGCAGCAACGCATCCGGAAGGCGCCGCAACACGACCGCGTGCGCGCGCAGCACGGCTTGCTCCTCGCCCTCGTGGGTGCTCGCCGCGATCCACACCGGACGCTGCGCACCCCATTCCGCGCGGAACGCCGCACCGAGTTCGCGCACGCCCTCGGGCAGGTCCATGTCGAACTTCAGGTTGCCGACCATGGCCATGCGCTCGGGAACCGCGCCGAGGACGCGCAGGCGTTCTGCGTCGGATTCGGACTGTGCGGCGACGAAGCGCGCGCAGCGGATCGCGCGCCGCGCGAGCGGACGCACCGGACCGTAGCCGCGCAACGACTGTTCCGACAGACGCGCATTCGCGACCACGATCGGAATCCCGCGACCGGCGCAGGTGATGAACAGGTTCGGCCAGATCTCGGTTTCCATGACCACCGCGAGGCGAGGTCGAATGCGATCCAGGAAGCGCTCCACCGAAGCGGTCAGGTCGTACGGCAGATAGACGTGGAACACCTCGTCGCCGAACAGCTGCAGCACGCGCTCCGAACCGGTCGGCGTGATCGTCGTGATCACGAATGGCGAATCGCGGTAGCGCTGCATGAGCGCGCGAATCAGGGGCAGCGCCGCGTTGACCTCGCCGACCGACACCGCATGGATCCAGATGCTTTCGCGAATGCCCGGGTCGGGAAAGAACCCGAACCGCTCGCGCCAGCGTGACAGGTAGCCGCGATAGCGCAGCCCACGCGCCGCGAGCCGATACAGGATCACCGGCGTCAACAAGTACATCGCGAGGGTATAGAAGAAGCGCTGGATCACGATGGGGCGGTGTGGGAGTGGAGCGGCATTATAGGGAGTGGTGGAGCGGTCAGCGGTGAGCGGCCAGCGGTGAGCGGTGAGCAAATAGCCGGTAGCCGGATTTTGCAGTTGAGCCTACCAATTGTCGGCTCCCGCCTTCCTTTACCGCTCACCGCTCACCGCTGCCTGCTCCACCGCTTACAATCCCCGTGATGTCGCAGGCCGTGCCACCATTCCGCGGGCAGCTCCTGGCACCGTCGCACTGGCTTGCGTGGGTCGGGTTGGGTCTCGTCCGGCTCGCCGCGAAGCTTCCCTATCCGGTGCTGCTCGGTCTCGGGCGCGCGCTCGGCGTGTGTGCGCGACCGCTGTTGCGTTCACGCGCGCACATAGCGGCACGCAATCTCGCCGTGTGTTTCCCGGATCTCGACGAAACCGCTCGCGATCGCCTGCTCGGCGAGAACCTGCGCGAAGCCGGCGTCATGCTCGCCGAATTCGCACTCGCGTGGATGGGCAGCGAACGCGCGCTCGCGCGTATTCCGGTCACCATCGACGGGCTGGAGCACCTCGCCGCGGCGCGCGCGCGCGGCCGTGGCGTACTCCTGGTCGGTGCGCATTTCTCGCACCTCGAACTCGCCGCGCGGCTGCTGTCGCGCGAACTGCGCATCGCAGGCATGTACCGGCGCATGGACGATGCGGTGTTCGAATGGGCGGTGCTGCGCGCGCGACTCCGTTACGCGGATGCGATGTTCACCAAGGAGCAGATCCGCGCGAGCGTGCGCTACCTGCGCGACGGCGGCACGATCTGGTACGCACCGGACCAGGACATGCGCGGCAAGGAAATCGTGTTCGCACCGTTCTTCGGCGTGCCGGCCGCGACGATCACCGCGACCCACCACCTCGCGCGCCTGTCCGGCGCGGCGGTCATCCCGTTCTTCCATCGCCGGCTCGACGACGGCGGCTACGCATTGCGTCTCGAGGCGCCGCTCGACGGATTTCCGTCCGACGTGCTCGACGACACGACCCGCATCAATGCCTGCATCGAGCGCATGGTCCGTGAAGCGCCCGCGCAGTACCTGTGGATGCACCAGCGTTTCAAGACGCGACCGCCGGGTGCGCCACCGATCTACTGATCGCGCCGCCGGCGGGCCTCGTGCAACTTGGCGTACTTCAGGAACACATAGAACGCGCCGGTCGCGGCGGCGATGAAGCCGGCCCAGCCGCTCAGGAAATAGCGCTTGAATACGTACTGGCGCACGAAGAACACCGGCGGATACAGCAGCATTCGCGCGCCGGTGAACCGCTGGCCGCGCGCGAGCTTGTGCGCGACCATGCCGCTCGAATAGCGGTTGACCTTGTCGACCCGCGTGGCGATGTCCGCATCGCCGTCGTTGACGAAGTCCGCGCGCCACAGCGTGCGTACCGGCCCGTCGGCTTCGACCGCCGCATGCACGGGCACCGTGTTCATGCGCGCACGGCGCCGGTCGAACAGGCGCAGGTGCGCGTTGCGCCAGCTCAGCCGATGCTGCACGGTCCAGAACATGCGTTCGCGGCGCGGCAGGCGGAAACCGGCCACGCGCGGTGCAACCAATGCCCTCTCGATGACCTCGCGCGTTCCCGGTGACAGGATTTCATCGGCGTCGAGGTTGAGGATCCAGTCGTGTCGCGCGAGATCGATCGCGCGCTGCTTTTGCGGGCCGTAGTCGTCGAACGGATGGGTTTCGATGCGCGCACCATGGCGGCGCGCGATGTCGAGGGTCGCATCGGTCGAGCCGGAATCGAGGACCACGATTTCCTCGGCCCAGCCCAGCGCGGCCAGGCAGCGCTCCAGGGTATCCGCGTTGTCGCGGGTGATGATGACGACCGACAGCGGCTCACGCATGGCGCGGATCCCGCGCGCCGAGCGCGGCAAAGTACAGCGCGAGCAGCCACCAGAACACGAGGCTCCACCAGGTCGAATAGAACGCGAGGTGGCTGTTGATTGGAAAGCACATCGCGATGAGTGCCAACGCGGGCGCCCGCGCGCGCTCGCGGGCCGCGGCGTCGGCGCGTCGCCATGCGCGCACGGCCGTCCACGTGCCGGCCAGCCACAGCAGCAATCCGACGCCGCCGGTTTCGCTCAGCACCTCGAGCACGATCTGGTGCGCGTGCGCGGCACCGGTTCCGTTCGACGCATCGACGAAGTCGTCGCCCGGCGTCGCGTAATCGGGATAAACATGGCGAAAACCGCGCACGCCGACGCCATTGACCGGGTGATCGGCAATCATCGCCACGGCGACGCGCGCGATGCGCACGCGCCCCGCGGACGCCTCGTCGAGCGCCTGCGCGCTGCCCTCGAACGCGAGCAGGCTGCGATCCATGCGCGCGTCGAAGCGCGCGGAATCCTGCCGCGCGATCCCGCCCGCGACGAGCGCGATCGCGAGCGCCGCACCGACCGCGATCGCGAATCGGCCGATGCGCCGCGTCTCCTGCCACGCGACCAGCACGCAGACGACCGCGAACGCGATCCACGCGGCGCGCGAACCGGCCATGAGGATTGGTCCGAGCAGCAACACGAACCCGATCGCCAATCCGCCGCGCCCGAACCGCGCGCGCGCGGCGAGCAACACGAACGGGGACAGCACGGCGAGCACCGGCCCGAGCTTGAGATTGTCCGCGCCGAAGATGCCCGACACGCGTTCCGCCTCGGCAACGCCGCCGAGCCCGAAGCCGAGTGCCATCTGCACCCACGCGTCGAGCAGCCACAACACGACGACCGCGGCGACCGCGAGCACGACGCCACGCCAACGCGATGCGTCGCGCAAGGCGATTCCCGTGAACCACGCGAACGGCAGATAACGAAGCCCCGCACCGATCGTCGTCCAGGTTTTCGCAGGCGCGACGGCATCGATGCCGGACACCAATGCGGCGCCCCACCAGCACGCGAACACGACCAGCAACGCGCGTGCCGGACCGGGCGCACGCCAGTCGATTCGCCCGCGCGCGAGCCAAACCAGGGCGGCCAGCGCAGCGACGACGACCGGCAACTCCGCGGCGCGACCGACCGGCAACAGCACGAGTACCGCGAGCACGGTCACGACCGGCCACATCCGCGCGAACCGGGTAGCCACGGAGCCGGAGCCCGCGTTCATGCGCGATCCCCGGTGCCGGGCCGACCCGTCCCCGAACCGGCCGCCACCTGCCGGTACAGGGCCAGCGTCGCATCCTGCATGTCGCCGAGCCGATAGGCGTGCAGTGGCGCGATCGGCGGTGCGCGACGCAACAGCTCGGCCGCGCGTTCAACGAGCTGCACGCAATCGCCGGGCGCGACCTGGCCGGCCGGATAGAGCTCGGCGAGCAGTTCGCCGACGCCGCCGTGCGCGTAGCCGAGCACGGGCCGGCACATCGACAGTGCCT
>CAYWZC010000039.1:6884-9552 GCA_964462745.1 uncultured Rhodanobacteraceae bacterium | reverse complement strand
TCGCCGACGCCGCCGTGCGCGTAGCCGAGCACGGGCCGGCACATCGACAGTGCCTCGACGACGATGCGACCGAAGGTTTCCGCCTGTCGCGACACCTGGAGAACCAGGGCCGACACCGCATACACGTCGCGCACGTCGGCCCGCGGCGCCGTGATCGCGATGCGCCCGGCCACGCCGCGTTCGCGCGCGAGCGCCTCGAGTTCGGCGACGTACTGCTCGCGCCCGGCCTCGCGCGCGCCGAGCAGCAACAGACGCGCGTCGATGCCGCGCGCGCCGAGCCCGGCCAGCAGTTCGATCGCGTCGGCATGGCCCTTGAGGCGCGTGCCGCGCGCGGGCAGGGTCAGCAACGGCGCACCCGCGAGCTGCGGGAATTCAGCGAAGAATGCCGCGCGCCATGCGTCGTCCGGTTGATGGCCAAACGGGAATTCCGCCGCATCGACCCCGCGGGGAATCACGACGAGCCGCGTCGGGTCGGTGCGCGGGTAATGGCGCAGCACGTAGTCGCGCACCGTGTTCGACACGCAGATCACGCGCTCGCCGCGCAGCAGGACCGCACTGTAGCGACCCGGCGTGTTGAGGCCGTGCACGGTGGTCACGAAATGCGGTTTCGGCTGCAAGCGGCGCAGCGCGAACCAGCCGATCCACGCGGGCAGGCGCGAGCGCGCATGGACGATGTCGGGGCGCAACGCCGCAAGCCTGCGGCGCAGCGGACCGATCTGGCCGAGCGTGCGCAGCGACTTCGCACCGATCGGCAGCGTCACGTGCTCGCTGCCCTCGGCGACGAGTTGCGTGACCAGGCGTCCGCCGGCCGAAACCACGATCGAACGATGACCGCCGGCCACCAGCGCGCGCGCGATTTCGAGCGCCGAGCGCTCAGCGCCGCCGGTATCGAGCGCGGGCAGCAGCTGGACGACCGTGAGACGGCGCTCGGTCACACCACGTCAGTCGACGAGATCGTAACGCGCGCCGCAATACGGGCACTTCGAGTGCCCGCCCTGTTCGAGGATCGGCATGTACACGCGCGGATGCGAGTTCCACAGGCTCATGCCCGGCATCGGGCAACTCAGCGGCAGGTCGGCACGGGTCACCTCGTAGCGATTTTCGGCGTTGGCGAGGATCGGTTTCGCGACGGGCTGTGCGGGCGACATGATGCGGACTTCCGGGACTCAGTGACCTGCCAGTTTACCAGCAGGCAACCCGAATGGACCCGACCACGGGGGTCCGCCGGCGATGATGCCCGGCCTCGATGCGGCGTCCTGCGCGACGGCATCGGGGGCGGCAAGCCCGCTCCACAATGTGACACGGGTCGCAGCCGAGCCGCCGACCCGATCAGGGCAGGTGTCACGCGACTGAACTAGAATGCGCGGCGTACCCGGTAATCGGACCGGGTCCGTCTTTCTCGTCGAACCATCCTGAAGGGGAGATACGCCATGGACTTCAACAAGCTGATCGCACGCGTCAAGGCGATCCTGATGTCGCCCAAGACCGAATGGCCAGTCATCGGCGCGGAGCCGGCCACGGTGGCCGACCTGTACAAGAACTACATCATCTGGCTCGCCGCGATTCCGGCCGTGCTCGGTTTCGTCAAGGGCAGCCTGATCGGCTACAGCGCGTTCGGCATCAGCGTGCGCACGCCGATCGGCGCCGGCATCACCAGCATGATCGTCGGCTACGTGCTGAGCCTCGTGCTGGTCTACGTCGTCGCGCTCATCGTCGACGCGCTCGCGCCGACCTTCGGTGGCCTGAAGAGCCAGGTGCAGGCGGTCAAGGCGGTCGCGTATGCGTACACCGCGAGCTGGATCGCGAGCATCGGCTTGCTGATCCCGTGGATCGGCGCGTTGATCCTGATCGCGGGCGGAATCTACGCCATCTACCTGTTGTATCTCGGCCTGCCGCACACGATGCGTTGCCCGCCCGAGAAGGCCGGTGGCTATACCGCGGTCACCGTGATCCTCGCGATCATCCTCGGCTGGATCATCGCGCTCGTGGTCGGGGGCATCGCCGGGACCGGCGCAGCACTGAGCGGCGCCAGCGCGATCGGCAGCAGTTCGTCGGACAACGTGAGCATCGACACCGACAGCCCGCTCGGCAAGCTCGCCGCGCTCGGCGCGAGCATGGAAGCAGCCGGCAAGCAAATGGAGGCCGCGCAGAAATCCGGCGACACCGAGGCCCAGGGCGATGCCGTCGGCAAGATGATGGGTGCGATGTTCGGCGGCGGCGCCCAGGTCGAGGCGCTCGCGCCCTCGGTGCTGAAGCCGTTCGTGCCGGATACGCTCGCCGGCCTCACGCGCACCAGCGTGAGCGCCGAGCGCAACGGCGCGATGGGCATGCAGATCTCGGAAGCCAAGGCGCGCTATTCCGACGACTCACGCTCACTCGACCTCGAGATCAGCGACCTCGGCAGCGCCAAGGGCATGCTCGCGCTGGCCGGCTGGGCCGGCGTCGGCAACGAGAAGATCACCGACACCGGCTACGACAAGACCTTCAAGCAGGATGGCCGCCTGATCCACGAGCAATGGGACAGCCAGATGAAGTACGGCGAATACAGCGTCGTGCTCGGCGATCGTTTCACGGTCAAGGTATCGGGCAACGCCAACAGCATCGACGAGATCAAGGCGGCGGTTGCCAGCGTGGATCTCGCCGGCCTCGAAGCCCTCAAGAACGAGGG
>CAYWZC010000039.1:4913-6784 GCA_964462745.1 uncultured Rhodanobacteraceae bacterium | reverse complement strand
GCGAAGCCGCCACCGCCCGCGACGATGTCGTCGTTGAGCACGCGCAACGGGCCGAAGCCCATGTGCGCGGGATCATGGTACGCACCGAACGAAAAGCCGTGGCGGCTCTCCAGCCACCCGGTGCGGGTCAGGCCGCGCTCGCCGGCGGCACGCAGCGCGATCATCGATCCACGCCCCGCAGGCCCACCGGCGAACGCCGCGCCGGCATCACTCGGCCGCTTCCTTTTCCTTCTCCTCCGGAATGAACGCCTCGGTGGTGATGCGCAGCGGAATCACGTCGCTGATGTTCGGGACGTAGGCGCCCATGCCGAAGTCGCTGCGTTTGACGCTCGCGGTCGCATCGAAGCCGATCTTCCGCGTGCCCATCATTTCGCCGACCTTGTTGAGGGTCGCGTCGAGCACGATCGGGCGCGTCACGCCATGCAAGGTCAGGTCGCCAGTCACGTTGAACCGGTTGTCGCCCGCGCCTTTCTCGATCTTCGTGCTCTTGAACGTGATGGTCGGGTACTTGTCCGCGTCGAAGAAATCCGCCTTGCGCAGATGCGTGTCGAGGTCGTCGACATCGGTGTCCAGGCTCGACAGCGGGATCGTGACATCGACCTTCGACGCGGTCGGGTTTTCCTGGTCGAACACGATCGTGCCGCCGACGTCCTTGAAATTGCCGGTCGGATGCGAGAAGCCGAAATGGCTCCAGGTGAACAGCACGTTCGTGTGGCTCGGGTCGATCTGGTACGTCTGCGGCGCCGCGAACGCGCCCGTCGAAGCAAAAGCCAGGGCGGAAACAAGCAGGGACTTGCGAATCATCGGGTTCTCCTCGTGGTTCGGACCAATCGGACTATGCGACAGACTTTCCCGGAAGCGAAACGTTCCGCACGCCGCCATGGCGACGCGCCGCTGCGATCCTGCGGCGCGGCGGAGGATCGGTTCCAGCCGCCTGATATGCTTCGCGATCCGGGAATCTTGGGGTGATCGTGGCGCGTTCAATGGCAGCGGCGGCGTGGGTGGTCAGCGATGGCGCCGCCGGCAACGAGCGCCAGGCACTGGCCCTTGCCGGGGCGCTCGGCCTCGATCCGCGCATCGTGCGCCTGCGCCTGCGCCAGCCGTGGGATGCGCTGGCGCCTCGATGGACGCTCGGGGCGCGGTCGGCGATCCGCGACCCAACGGACCTCCTCGCACCGCCCTGGCCCGACCTCGCGATCGGCTGCGGCCGTCGCGCCGCGCTGCTGATCCGCCTGCTCCGTCCGTGGAGCGGCGGGCGCACGTTTACCGTGCAGATCCTCGATCCGCGCATCGACAGCGCCGCATTCGACGTCGTCGTCGCACCCGCCCACGATGCCGTGCGCGGCGCGAACGTGATCCACAGCCTCGGCGCGCTGAATCCGGTCGACGACGAATGGCTCGCGGCCGGTCGTGCGCATTTCGCGGCGATCGGCGAGCTGCCCGCCCCGCGTTGCGCGGTGCTGGTCGGCGCAAGCCACCGCGCGCAGCGCCTCGATCGCGCGTGGTTCGACGGATTGCTTGCCGAACTCGCGCGTCGACACGACGCGACCGCCGGAAGCTTCCTCGTCAGCACCTCGCGCAGAACGCCGCCGGACCTCGCCGCTCGTCTGCGCGACGCGTTCGCGCGCTGGCCGGGCCGGTTCTGGGCCGGCGCGACGGACGGCGAAAACCCGTACGCGGGCTTCCTCGGCTGGGCCGACACGATCGTGGTCTCACCCGATTCGGTCAACATGATTTCCGAGGCCTGCGCAACCGGCAAACCGGTGCTGGCCTTCGCACCGCAACCGATCCGCGGCAAGCTCGCCGCATTCCACGCAGCGCTGCGCGAGCGCGGCCACCTGCACGCACTCGGCGAACCCGCGGAACCCGCC
>CAYWZC010000039.1:0-4813 GCA_964462745.1 uncultured Rhodanobacteraceae bacterium | reverse complement strand
GGATGACGCGAGCAGGCGACGGCACGCACCGCAGCCGCGTGCGCCTCGAGGTCGGCGGTGCGCGGAACCACGCGCGGCCGCGCATCGAGCGTGCACGCGAGTGCGCGGTGCAGGAATGCCGCATGCGCTGCGGCGAGTGCCTCGCCCTGCTCCGCGCGCAGCAATCCGGCGGCGACGCAGGCACCGATCAAGTCCGGCGTGTTGCCGCTCGCGAGCAGGCGCGGATGATGCGCGGCGTGTTGCAGCACCACCGCCTGGAGCAGGAACTCGATGTCGACGAGCCCCCCCGCGCCCTGTTTCAGGTCGAACGAGTCCGCGTCGGAACGATCGCGTTCGGCGCGCCAGCGCGCGCGCATCGCGACGATCTCTGCGCGAAGATCGGGTTGCGCGTCCGGCTGCGTGGATCCATCGATGCCGAATGGCGCGGCCAGGCAATGCTGGCGCGCGGTCGCGAACTGGCGCGACAACGCGACATCCCCCGCAACTCCGCGCGCGCGCACCAGTGCCTGACGTTCCCAGACCCACGCGCGTCCGGCCTGGTACGCGACGAATGCGTCGAGGCTCGTCACCAGCAGCCCGGTGCCGCCATCGGGGCGCAGGCGCACGTCGATCTCGTACAGGCGCCCGGAACGCAGCGGCGTGGTCAGCAGGTGCACGACGCGTTGCGCGAGCCGCGTGTAGTAGCGCGCGCCGTCGAGCGGTCGCGGGCCGTCCGACTCGCGCTTGCCGAGCGCCGCGTCGTACACGAACACGAGATCGAGATCCGACGCGAAGCCGAGTTCCCGCGCGCCGAGACTGCCGTAGGCGATGATCGCGAGGCCGCAACCGTCGTTCGCGCGCCGATCGACGTGGCCATGCGCCGCGACGATGTCGCGCTCGGCGATGCGCAGCACCGCGTCGAGCACGGCTTCGGCGACCTCGGCCAGCGAGCGCGCCGCGCTGGCCGCGTCGATGCGTCCGCCGAGAAACGCGAGGCCGATGCGGAACAGGGCGGCCAGGCGTTCCTCCTGGATGGATTCGATCTCGGCTTCCGGGTCCGGTCCGGGCAGGACCGAAATGCGTCGTGCGATCGAGGTGCCGACCGCGACCGCGTCGAACTGCGCGGCATCGCTGCGATCGTCGAACAGCTCGTCGAGCAGCAACGGGTGGCGCGCGACCTGCGCGGCGAGGAACGCGCTCGCGGCGAACACTTCGGTCAGGCGCCGCAACGCGGCGGGTTGTTCCGTGAGCAGGGCCAGGTACACCGAGCGGCGCGCGACGGCCTGGACCAGGTCGAGCAGGCGCGTGAGGGTCGCCAGCGGGTCGTCAGTCGATGCGGCGGCGGCCAGCAGCGCGGGCATCAGGTGATCGAGCCGTTCGCGCGCACGCGCCGACATCGCGCGCAATGCGGCACTGTCGAGCAGGCCGGCCAGTGCCGTCGCGGCCGCGTCCGCATCGGGAAAGCCATGCTCGGCCAGCACCCGCGCATCGACCCCGTCATTCGCGAATCGCCGCCACGCGTCCGACCAGACCGACCCCGCACTCGCCCGGCGCGCGCGCTGGCCCGGCGCCATGAGTGCGGCGAATTCCTCCATGACGATCGAACGATGCGCGTCGAGCGCCTGCTCCAGGCTTGCGCCGTCCACGTGGCCGAGCGCGAGCGCGATGCGTTCGCGCGCATCGGGTTCGGCCGGAAGTTCGTGGGTCTGGCGATCCGCGAACATCTGCACCCGGTTCTCGACCTTGCGCAGGAAGCGATACGCCTCGCCGAGCCGGCGTGCGCGCGCCGCCGGGATCAGGCCGAGCTGCTCGCACACCGCGAGCGCAGGCAGCAGGCCGGGCGCGCGCAGCGCCGGTTCGCGCCCACCGCGGATCATCTGCGCGAGTTGCACGATGAATTCGATCTCGCGGATCCCGCCGGGGCCGAGCTTGAGGTTGTCGGCAAGATCCTTGCGCGCGACCTCCGCATCGATGAGTGCCTTCATTTCGCGCAGGCCCGCGAACGCGCCGTAGTCGAGGTAGCGGCGGAAAACGAACGGACGCAGCGTGTCGAACAGTTGCGCCGCACCGCTGCGATCGCCCGCGACCGCGCGCGCCTTGATCCACGCGTAGCGTTCCCAGTCGCGACCCTCGCGCTGGTAATAGCGTTCCATCGACGCGAACGACGGCACCAGCGCGCCCGCGTTGCCGAACGGGCGCAGGCGCAAGTCGACGCGATACGCGAACCCGTCGGCGCTGACTTCGCCGAGCAATGCGACGACGTGGCGTGCGACCCGCGTGAACCATGCCTCGGCGTCGAGCGGCCGCGAACCGTCGCTGCGGCCGTCGCTTGCATGCGCGAAGATGAGATCGACGTCCGACGAGAAGTTCAGCTCGCCGCCACCGAGCTTGCCGAGCGCGAGCACGACGAGGCGCTGCACCGCGCCCTGCGCGTCGCGCAACATGCCGTGGCGCGGTGCGATCGCACGTTCGGCATGCGCGAGCGCGGCTTCGATGCAGGTCGCGGCGAGCACCGAGGAACCGGTCAGGATCGTGTCGACCGGATCGATGCCGTTAACGTCGCGCCAGATCAGGCGCAGCGATTCGCGCTTGCGGAAGCGGCGCAGTTCCGCGCGCATCGCATCCTCGGACCGGGCCGCGGCGAACCCGCCCGCGCGCGCGTCGGCATGACGCGGGTCGCTCATCAGGCGCACGAGTTCGGGCCCGAGCAGGAACGGATCACGCTCGAAGGTTTCGTACGCGAAATCGCTGGCCAGCAGCACGCACGTCAGGTGATCGTCGACGCCGGCGTCGTCGTAGAACGGCACGCCCTGCTCGCGGCAGCACGCTTCGAGACGGGTCATGCGCCGGTCCAGCAGGGCGGCAAGTTCGCGTGGCAACGGCACGGTGATCGGCATGCGGACCAGATTACCGCATGGATGGCCCGGAAAATCCCGCTCCCGATGCCCGGCCACATCCCGACTCTTCGGGAAAGCCCAGGCCCCGTAGAGCGCAGCTTGCTGCGCTCATCACGAGTCGCAGAAGAACCAAGCGCAGCAAGCTGCGCTCTACGGAGGTCACGGCGTCACGCCAAGGCCAGCGCAGCAAGCTGCGCTCTACGATGGTCGCAAGGGCGCGACGCCGCGGAAGCCGGTAGGCGATGGTTCATGCAATCGGCGCGCCGTCATGGCATTGTCGCGCCCCTGCCATGAACCTGCCGCTTTCCCTCCCCGCTTCGATTGCGCGGCGCGACCTCGTGCGCGCCGGCATCGGCGTGCTCGCGTGCGTGGCGCTGGTCGTGGTGCTGATCGGCCAACCGAGCGCGCCGGTCGATCCGGACACGCTGCCGCTCGCGCTCGGCACGCGCATCCTGCTCGCGACCCTCAACGTGCTGCCAGTGCTCGCGCTCGGCGCGTTGCTGCTCGCGCTGACCCGGCGCGTGCTGCTGTCCTCGTGGATCGTGCTGCTCGCGCTGCTCGCGCTGTACGCCGCGAACACGGCCAAGATGCGCTTCGTGCAGACGCCGTTGCTGCCTGCCGACCTGCGCTTCCTGGCCGAGCCGAAGCCGGCGCTGGAACTGTTCAGCCAGTACCTGCATTTCGACCTCAAGGGTGCGCTGCTCGCGCTGGTCGTCCTCGCGGTGACGGTCCTGCTGTGGCGCGAGCGGCCGTGGTCGTTCGTACGCGGCACGCGCCGGCTGATCCTCGGTGCGGCGGCGATCGTGGTCTGCGCGACCCTGTTCGCCGGCTGCGCACCGTGGCGCCAGTTGTACCAGCCCGCGCGCGCGGGCTTCCATCCGTGGGCGCTGTCGGAAAGCGTCGGCCAGGCCGGCCTCGTCGGCAGCCTGTTGCTGTACCACTGGGAAGTCGGCGGCGGCGTGGTGCCGCCGGCGGACCGCGGCGCCGCGATCGCATTGCTGAAGGCGCACGCGCCCGCGCTGCGCGCGCGCCTGGCCGCGGCCGGCGTCGCGAGCGACCTGCCGGACATCGTGATCGTGCAGAGCGAATCGCTGTTCGATCCGGCGCGGTTGAAAGGCGTTCCGAAGGGCCGCTGGCTGCCCGAATACCACCGCCTGCAACGCGTCGCGACGAGCGGCAACATGCACGTGCCGACATTCGGCGGCGGCACCATCCGCACCGAGTTCGAGGTGCTGACCGGCGCGCCGCTCGCGAGCCTCGGCGGCATCCAGTATCCGTGGCTCGAACTCGACCGCAGCAACCTGCCCGGCCTCACCTCGACCCTCGCGCGGCACGGCTACGCGACGCTCGCGATCCACCCGAACTCGGCCGCGTTCTGGAACCGCGGGCGCGTGTTCCCGAACCTCGGCTTCGAACGCTTCATCGACGTCGCCGCGTTCCCGGACGAGACCGTCGTCGGCCTGTTCCCGTCCGATGCCGCGCTGACCGACAAGATCCTCGAGGAACTGCCAGCCGACGGCCCGCCGCGGTTCCTGTTCGCGATCACGATGGAAAACCACGGCCCGTTCGACTGGCGCCCGAACCTCGACCCGAAGCGCCTCGCCGCCCTGCCGATGCCGGACAAGCTCGATGCGGGCGGGCGCCTTTGGTACGGCAACTACCTGTACCTGCTCGACGACGCCGACCACGAACTCGGCCGCCTCGTCGCCGCCCTGAAGCAGCGCGAACGCCGCACCCTCTTGCTGTTCTACGGCGACCACATGCCCTCGCTCGCGCCGGTGTATTTCCAGCTCGGCTTCGACGACGGCCTCGACGCGAAAGCACAGCCGGTGCCGTGGCTGCTGCTCGACACCGCGAACCCGCGCGCCGCGCACGCGGACACCCGAAGCTGGCTGCTGCCCGCGCAACTGCTCGACGCCGCCGGTATCGGCGACGAC
>CAYWZC010000038.1:13890-26009 GCA_964462745.1 uncultured Rhodanobacteraceae bacterium | reverse complement strand
AGTTGCTGGCCGCGTTCGCGGCCCTGGCTCTCCGCGATCGCCTGTTTCAGGGTCCGGACCGCCTCGCCGGCCCGATCCTTTTGTTCGCCGGGCTCCGCCAGCGCGTCGGCCAACAGAGCCCAGCCATAGGCCTGCAACGTGTCCCGACGCAGGTCCGGATGGGCCAGCACCGGGTTGGGCCGGTGCAGGGTGTAGGTCAAGTCCAGCATGGCATCGATGCTGCCGGCCTGCGCGGCTGCCCGGGTAATACGTCCGGATTGGTCGTGGCAGGACCGCGCGAAGATCGCCAATGCGCCCTTGAGCGGCGATGGCTTCGCAAAGAAGCAGCCACGACTCAGCAGGTACAGACCGCGCGGATCCGTGAGTTCTCCGCGTTTCCACGAAGGCAGAAGCCGCTTCACGATTTCCGAATGGTTACCCTCGCGGAAGGCCGCCTCCGCCAGTTCGAGGTTCGCCGCGGCCGCACGTGTCGGTGTGTGGCCGAAACTGGCGGTGACCAGGATCACCATGGTCAGGGTTCGCAGCTTCATCGGGATTTCTCCGGTGGGTGTGCAGTTTGCCGGGATGCAACTGCATGGGATTCTGATGGAAACCTTGTTGCCTGTCTGGCGTGGTGTTGGCAAGATTCGGCTCATCGGCATCGCAAGCGGCGGCATATCCGACGGTGACCATGCGACCAAGGGGAGATTGCGCCGTCGACGTTACCCGGTTGTTGCGCGAGTGGCGGAATGGGGATGTCGATGGCGACGTGGCTACGCGGCTTGCGCGCGCACTGTATGGCGAACTGCATCGCGCGGCACGGCAGCGGATTGCGCGGGAATCCGCTGCCGAGGTGACGGCCACCGAACTGGTGCATGAAACCTGGTTGCGGTTCGTGCCCGCGCAGGTTCCGATCGAGGACCGGCATGCATTCCTGCGCTTCGCCTCGGTCGCGATGCGCCACGTTCTGGTCGACCAGGCGCGCCAGCGTATGTCGGACAAGCGCGGCGGCGGTTGGCAACGCATCACGATCCCACGGGTCGACACGGATGCCGGCAGCAGCTCGGATCCGACGCGCCTGCTCGACTTCGATCGCGCCCTGAGCGGGCTCGGTGCCGATCATCCGCGGGTGGCCGAGGCGATCGGCTTGCGCATGTTCGCGGGCCTCGATCTCGCCGATGTCGCCGAAACGCTCCATGTCAGCCTCGCCACGGCCAAGCGTGACCTCGCGTTCGGCCGCGCCTGGCTCGGTGACGCATTGCGGGAGAAGGAAGCATGAGTGGGGATGCGCCGGAACTTGAACGCCGCTTCGCGCAGCTCGTCGACGCGACCCGCGCGCAGCGCGCCGAAGCGTTGCGCGCGCTGCAAGCCGACCACCCGGAAATCGCGCAGCGACTGGCGCGATTGCTCGACGCGCACGAAGCCACCCACGACCCGTTTGCGACACTCGACCACGCGATTCGCAAGACGCGCGAAGCGTTGCAACCGGAAGCGCTGATCGGCAGGGAACTGGGCGGCTGGCGACTGACCCGCATCATCGGACGCGGCGGCATGAGCATCGTGTATGCGGCCGAATCCGAACGCGACGGGGTTCGGCGCGCGGCCGCGTTGAAGCTGTTGTCGATTCCGCTGTTCGACGCCGGCGCGGCCGGCCACTTCCTGCAGGAGGCCCGTGCGCTCGCGCGCCTGAATCATCCGGGTATCTGCCGACTGCTCGACTGGGGACACAGCGAGGAGGGTTGGCCCTACCTGGTGCTCGACCACGTGCGCGGCATCCCGCTCGATGTGCATGTCCGCAAACTGCCGTTGCGCCGGCGCCTCGGCCTGCTCGCGCAGGTCGCTGACGCGGTCGCGGCAGCGCACCGCGAACTCATCGTGCATCTCGACCTCAAACCGGCCAACGTGCTCGTCGATGAGCAGGGGCGCCCGATCCTGCTCGATTTCGGTATTTCGCGCATGCTCAACGAGGATGCTGATGCGCGCACGACCCTGTCCCGCTGGCTGACCCCGCGTTACGCGAGCCCGGAGCAATTGCGCGGAGAGTCCGCATCGGTCGCGACGGACCTGTATGCGATGGGCGTGATGCTCTACGAACTCGCGACCGATGCGATGCCGTTCGATCTCGAAGGCGCGTCAGTCATCGAGAGCCTGCGCCGCATGGAAGGCGGCGCGCCTGCGCCGACGCGGCGCAGGAAAGGCCTTCCGCGCGACCTCGACGCGGTCTGCGCCCGCGCGATGCATGCCGATCCCGCGCGCCGTTATGCATCCGCCGATGCATTTGCGGAGGATCTGCGCGCACTGGTCGAGCGCCGGCCGGTCGCCGCGCAACCCGACCGTCTCGCGTATCGCCTCGGACGACTGCTCGCGCGCCACCCGGTGGCTGCGCCAGCCAGCGTCGCCGGCATCGCGGCGGTGGCCGGTCTCGCGATCCTGCTCGCCGTGCAGGCCGTGGACCTGCGCAAGCAGCGCGACCGGGCCGAACACGAGGCGACGCGCGCCGAGGAGGCGACGGAGTTTCTGCTTGGTTCGATCGACGCGGTCGATCCCAAGACCTTGTCTGGAGCTGGGATCGGCCTCGCCCAGTTGCTCGATGCCACCGAGCGGCGCCTCGAACACGAGCCGGTGGCCGATGCGCGCCTGCGCGCACAGTTGTACCTGCAGACCGGTCGCATCCGTTCCGCGACCGGGCAGAACGAGAAGGCGCTGGCCGCATTCGACGCGGGTCTCGCGGCCTTGGCGGAATCGGACGTGTCCGAAAGCGGGGCGCTGCGAACCCGCCTCCTGGGCCAGCGCGCGCGTTCGCTGCGCAGCCTCGGGCAACTCGACGAGGCGCTTGCCGCCGCCGATGCCTCGCTGGCCGTGGCCGGTGACCGGGATGCGCGCCTGCGAATCTGGGCACAGCGCGGCAAGGCGCAGGTCCTCGAACAGATGGGGAAGTTCGATGAATCCGAGGCCATGACGCGCGCGAGCATGGCGCTCGTTCCGCCCGGCGATCCGGCAACGCTCGCGGCATTGCACAACGACCTGGCGGCGCTTGGGCTCACACGCACCGATTTTCGCCTGGTCGAGGAACACGCGCGCAAGGCGCTGCAACTCTACCGGCAGGCCTCGGACGAGCCGACGCTCGACCAAACCGAGGCCGAATGGCGGCTCGCGGCGGGCTTGCTGAATCTCGGTCGCGTACCCGAGGCGAAGCCGTTGATCGAAGAAGCCGTTGCCGTCCGCAAGCAGATGTTCGGCAACCGCGACCATCGTGTCGGCGAGGTGCTCATGGTGCTGTCGAACGTGCAGGATCTGCTCGGCAACCGCGAACAGGCGCTGCAATTCGCACTGGAGACCGAATCGATTTACGAGGCAACGCTGGACCCGGGCAGCCCGCGCCTGATGAGCGCGTACGGCGCGGTCGGCAACCAGTTGCTGTACGCGGGGCGCACCGCGGAGGCGGCACAACGCTACGAGCGCGGTCTCGCTCTCGCGCGCAAGTCCTACGGCGACGGGCCCCATCCGGTCACTGCATTCTTCCTCAATGCACGCGCCGACGTGAACCTGGTCCGGAACGAGTACGACCAGGCCCTGGAGCGTTATCGGGAAGTCCTCGCAATCATGCAGGCGATCGGCGCGGGCGACAGCGTCAACGTGATGTGGACGCACCTCGGCGCGGCGCGCGCGCTGCGCGGGCTGGGGCGCGGCGACGAGGCCTTGGCCGAAGCCACGGCCGGGCTCGAAATCGCTCGCAAGCAGTTGCCGGAGGAAGCCTGGGAACGAGCGTATGCGCGCAGCCAGTACGGCTTCGCCTTGCTCGCGATCGGCCGAATGGACGAGGCCGGGACCGAGGCCCGCGCCGCCGAAACCCTGCTCGGCCCCGACGACAGCCCGGCGCAATCGGACGTGCGCATCGAGCACGCGAAGCTGATGCTGGAGCTTGCCCGCCGCAACGGCGACACGGCCGGCGCCGCAGCCATGCAGGCGCGGCTGGGCCACCTGCAGGGTGACGATTCGGTCGCGGCGGCGCCTTCTGAGTGAGTCGTTGTGGTTCGCGGGTCAGCGCCCCACCGCGGCGCCGTACGGATCAAGGGGCAAGCATTGCCAGTCCGCATGCGGAAGCATTGGGACACGTGAACAGGCGCATCATGGCGATTGCGACACCGATGAGCCGTTTCCGAGCCGGATTCCGCCAGGCATGCTGAATCACTGATATTTTTGGGGAACCCTCCATGACCCGAACCTCGCAACGCACTTGCCGTGCCCTCTTCATCCTGCTGCCGATCGTCATGTTTAGTACAAGCGGTCACGCCAGCGTGCTGACTCGTGGCGGTGCTCCGACCGGTCCCGGCACCGTCGCAGCCGGCGACTTCCACAGCTGCGCGATTACCGACATGCGTACCGTCAAATGCTGGGGCGACAATCACTCGGGGCAGCTTGGCAACGGTAGCTACGATGATAGTGACGTGCCGGTAAACGTCGTTGGTCTGACGAACGTGGTTGCAATTACGGCTGGTGGCGAGCACACCTGTGCAGTTCTGGACGATGGTACAGCGCGTTGCTGGGGCGACAACTTCGCTGGCGACCTTGGTAATGGTGGCGGCGGCACCAGCAGCAGTCCGGTGGCCGTGGCTGGCCTCTCAGGCGCGGTCGGGATCGCGGCCGGTGGCCAACATACCTGTGCGTTGCTCGATGACGGGACGGCACGCTGCTGGGGCAGGAACCATGACGGGCAGCTTGGCGACAATAGCTTTATCGATAGGCCGGTCCCGGTGACTGTGAGTGCCCTGACGAACGCGATCAGTATCAGCGCTGGTGGCGCCCATACGTGCGCGGTGCTGGCGGATGGCAGCGCACGCTGCTGGGGTGCCAATCAGGCTGGCCAGATCGGAAACGGAAGTGGTTGGGGAACGTTTCCCGTTCCCGAGACTGTGACAGGGCTGGCTGACGTGTCAGCGATTTCCGCCGGTGACAATTTCACCTGTGCGGTGGACGACGATGGCAGTGGGCACTGTTGGGGCATGAACCACGATGGCCAGCTTGGGGACGGCACCACCGAGTCGAGCCGCACCCCAGTGAGCGTGGTCGGTCTGGGAAGCGCGATTGCCATCTCGGCCGGAATGCGCCACACCTGTGCCGTCCTTGCAACCGGTGCCGGGCGCTGTTGGGGGAAGAATTCCTACGGACAGGTCGGCGATGGTGGATTCGTCGATACCCCGGTTGGCGTTGCGGTCGCCAATCTGGTTGACGCGACCGCGATCGCAACAGGCGATGTCCACACCTGCGCTGTTTCGGGAACGGGCCAGGTTGCGTGTTGGGGATATGCGGCTGAAGGTGCGCTTGGTAACGCAGCCCTGATGACGACGACGGCCTCGACTCCACAGGAGGTAATCAACCTCGGCGGCGCTGTTGCGATCTCCGCGGGCGACCAACACACTTGCGCGCTGCTAAGCGACGGCTCGGCAGGCTGCTGGGGTTACAACGCCGGAGGCCAGCATGGTGACAACAGCACTGCAATCAGCGACGAGCCGAGGACCGTCATCGACCTGGCGAACGCAGTTGCGATCTCGGCTGGCACCCACCACAGTTGTGCCGTACTTGAGAATGGCACGATACGCTGTTGGGGAAGTGGCATGCTTGGCGACGGCGGTACCCAGGGCAGCTTGGTGCCGGTTGCCGTGACCGGATTGTCCGACGGCATTGGAGTTGCAGCCGGGGAGCTTCACACGTGCGCCGTCCTCGCGGATGGCACTGTCCGCTGCTGGGGTGCCAACTACTATGGCCAACTCGGCAATGGTGGCGGGGGGAACAGCTCGATTCCGGTGCCCGTGACCGACCTGACAGAGGCGGTTGCTGTTGCGACGAATGGGGTCGCTTTCGGACATACTTGTGCGTTGCTCGGCGACGGCACGGTGCGCTGCTGGGGTGCCAATTTCGAAGGAGGGCTTGGAGATGGCACCTTCGATCACAGTTTTGTGCCGGTAAGCGTCGTTGGGCTGGCCGGTGCGGTCGAGATCTCCGTTGGTGCAGACCACAGCTGTGCATTGCTCAGCGACCACTCGGTGAGTTGTTGGGGCGGACGATGGCAGCCGACGCCCGAAAATGTGCAGGCGCTTGCGGGTGCGATTGCGATTGAAGCAGGTTGGGACTACACCTGCGCGGTGTTCCCAGGCGGCACGGTGCGCTGCATGGGCGCCAACGGTTCTGGTCAGCTCGGTGACGGCACCTACGATTACCGGTTCAGCCCGGTAGATGTCACGAACCTTGCCGGTGTCACGGCTCTTTCGGCTTCAGGAGGACATACCTGCGCTACTCTTGATGATGGCACAGCACGATGCTGGGGCAGCAATTATCAGGGGGAGCTGGGCAACGGTGAAGGGCCGTGGTCGGCTACCCCGGTATCGGTGGACGGCACGCCGTTTACGGAACTGGTGTACGCAAACGGTTTCGATCCCTGAGGGAGGGGTCGCGACGGGCGGATTCGCGGCACACGGATGTGCCCTTGCCTGATTTCGACCTGACGAGGGAAAGGGGCGTATCCGAACCCGGGAGCGAAACAGCGCCCGTAGCGACCGAATGGGTGCGACGCGGGGCCGTGGCGACTTGCGTATTGGAAGCCGGGCACCTACGTTGCATCCATGTCCCAGCCTCTTCTTGTCCGCCCACTCGGCCGCCAACCCTACGAACCCGTGTGGCGCGCGATGCAGGCGTTCACCGACACGCGTGGCCCCGAAACTCCGGATGAGTTGTGGCTGGTCCAGCACGATCCGGTGTTCACGCTCGGCCAGGCGGGGCGGCCCGAACACGTGCTCGCGGCGGGCGACATTCCGGTGGTGCAGGTCGATCGCGGCGGCCAGGTGACCTACCACGGGCCGGGCCAAGTGGTCGCGTATCCGCTCCTCGACCTGCGCCGGCTGAAAATCGGCGCGCGCGAGCTGGTGCGGCGCATCGAACAGGCGATCATCGACACGCTGGACACCTGGAACATCGTCGCCGTGCGTCGCGACGGCGCGCCCGGCGTCTATGTCGGCGAGGCCAAGGTCGCCGCGCTCGGCCTGCGCATCCGTCGCGGCTGCTCGTTCCACGGCCTCGCGTTCAACGTCGCGATGGACCTCGAACCGTTCCGGCGCATCAATCCGTGCGGATTCCGCGGCCTCGCGGTGACGCAGGTGCTAGACTTGGGCGGACCGGGATCGATCGCCGCGGTGGAGGACGTCCTGGTCGGCGAACTGGCGCGCCAGTTCGGGCTCGTGCCCGTATCCGCCGCCGAGAATCTCCCCGAGCCCGTACGAGGCGCGCAGCCGTCCGTCACCCGGACCCGCGCCGAGCCGATTGCATGAGCGAATCCGCCAAGGTCACCCCCGGCGCCATTCCCCTGGTTGTTCGTGATGCCGTTCGTGATGTCGCCCGCGACAAGCAACTCGGCGAGGACAAGATTGCGCGCAACCGCGCCGCGTTCGCGGCCGCGCCGATGTTGCGCAAGCCGTCCTGGATCCGCGTGCGCATCCCGCCCGGCAACGCGGTCGCACGCCTCAAGGCGAAATTGCGCGACAACCGCCTCGTCACGGTCTGCGAGGAAGCGTCGTGCCCGAACATCCACGAGTGCTTCGGCAACGGCACCGCGACGTTCATGATCCTCGGCGAGGTCTGCACGCGGCGCTGCTCGTTCTGCGACGTCGCGCACGGCCGCCCGCAGCCACCCGATCCGCTCGAACCCGCGCGCCTAGCGGACACGATCCGCGACATGGGCCTCAACTACGTGGTCATCACGTCGGTCGATCGTGACGACTTGCGCGACGGCGGCGCCGCGCATTTCGCGTCCTGCATCCGCGCGGTGCGCTTCGCGAACCCGGGCATCCGCATCGAGATCCTGACCCCGGATTTCCGCGGCAAGGGCCGCATGGAACGCGCGCTCGAGGCGCTCGCCGAACATCCGCCCGACGTCTTCAACCACAATCTCGAAACCGTGCGCGAGCTGTACCGCGAGGTGCGGCCGGGCGCGGATTACGACTGGTCGCTGCGCCTGCTCGAACGCTTCAAGGCCGAGCATCCCGAGGTGCCGACCAAGTCCGGCATCATGCTCGGGCTCGGCGAGGACATGGCCCAGGTCGAGGGCGTCTTGAACGATTTGCGCGCGCACGCGGTCGATATGGTCACGGTGGGCCAATACCTGCAACCGACGGCCCATCACCATCCCGTGGTGCGCTACTGGACGCCGGACGAGTTCGCGGCGATCGAGCGCCACGGCCAGGCGCTCGGCTTCCGCCACGTCGCATCCGGTCCGCTGGTACGCTCCTCGTACCATGCGGACGAGATGGCGCATGCGGCGAAGCATGCGGTGGGCGCGTGACCGGATCGCGGGCGTTGCATGCATCATCCGGCCCGCAATGACACGTCATCGTATAGCGAGCCATGAATTTTTCCTGGAGAACCCGGTAATGCGTCGAATCCTCCTTGTGCTGGTTGCGGTCCTGGTCGCGGCGGCGGCGTTCGCGAAGGTCGTCGAGCCGGAGCCGGCAACGCTGCTGCTCAAGCCGACCGCGGACGACGCCGATGCGGCGATCCTCGCGAGCCGCTTCCTGACCCGGTTCCACTACAAGCCGATGCCGCTCGACGATGCGATGTCGCGCAAGATCTTCGACGGCTATCTCGACGCGCTCGACGGCGACCGCTTGTTCCTGACCCAGGCCGACGTGGACCGGTTCGCGTCCGCGCGCGACACCCTCGACGATGCGATCTACGAGCGCGAACTCGGCATGCCGTTCTCGATCTTCAATCTCTACGAGCAACGGGTCGCGGAGCGCATCGCGTATGCGCGCGGCCTGCTGCCGAAGGGTTTCGACTTCACGGCCAGGGAAGACTACGACTTCGATCGCGAGGACGCGGCCTGGGCCGCGAACGACGCGGAACTCGACGAGATCTGGCGCAAGCGCGTCAAGAACGACTGGCTGCGCCTCAAGCTGGCCAAGGAATCCGGTCCGGACGCGACAGCCGAGGACGGCGACGGTGCGGCCGACGACGAATCCGCCGACGAGTCGAGTCCGGCCAGCGACGCGAAACCCGCGAAGTCGCGCGCGGAGAACGCCGACTCGGGCAAGACCGCGAAGGCGAAGCCGAATGCCGCGGGAGCGAAGAAGTCCGCGAAGGACATCGCGGCCGAAATCCGCGAGACGCTCGACAAGCGCTACGCGAACTACCTCGACCGGGTCCGGGAACTGGACGGCGAGGACGTGTTCCAGACCTTCATGAACGCATACGCGATGGCGATCGAGCCGCACACGAACTACCTCGGGCCGCGCGCGTCGGAGAACTTCGACATCGCGATGCGCCTGTCGCTGGAAGGCATCGGCGCGGTCCTGCAGCGCGACGAGGAATACACCGCGATCCGCGAGATCGTGCCGGGCGGCCCGGCCGGGTTGTCCGGCAAGCTCGAGGTCGGCGATCGCATCCTCGGCGTCGGCCAAGGCGAGAGCGGGCCGATGGTCGACGTGATCGGCTGGCGCCTCGATGACGTGGTCGAGAAGATCCGCGGCCCGAAGGACACCGTCGTGCGCCTCGAGATCCTGCCCGCCGAGGTCGGCCCCGACGGCAAGCACGAGTTGCTCGTGCTGACCCGCAAGAAGGTCAGCATCGAGGAACAAGCCGCGAAGAAGTCCGTGATCGAGGTCGAACGCGATGATGCGACGCACCGCATCGGGGTGATCTCGTTGCCGACCTTCTACCAGGATTTCGAGGCGCGCCGCCGCGGCGACGGCGATTTCCGCAGCGCCACGCGCGACGTCGAGCGCTTGCTCGGCGAATTGCGCCGGGACAAGGTCGACGGCGTGGTCATCGACCTGCGCAACAACGGCGGCGGCTCGCTCGCCGAAGCCACCGACCTGACCGGGTTGTTCATCGATCGCGGGCCGGTCGTCCAGGTGCGCAGCGCCGGCGGCCGCGTCGAGCAGGAGAACGACCCGAAGCCGGGCATGGCCTGGGACGGCCCGATGGCGGTGCTCGTCAACCGCGCCTCGGCTTCGGCCTCGGAGATCTTCGCCGCCGCGATTCAGGATTACGGGCGCGGCGTGGTGATCGGCGAACCGACGTTCGGCAAGGGCACGGTGCAGAACCTCGTCGACCTCGACGAGGTTGCGCACAACGAGAAGCCGACCTATGGCGAACTCAAGATGACGATTGCGCAATTCTTCCGCGTCAACGGCGGCTCGACCCAGTTGCGCGGGGTGACCCCGGACATCAGCTTCCCGCTGACCGTCGCGGCCGACGAGTTCGGCGAGTCGAGTTACGACAACGCATTGCCGTGGACCTCGATCGCGGCTGCCGAATATCGCGTCGCGGCCGATCTCGATCCGATCATCCCGATGCTCGCCGAGCGCCACGCGGCGCGCGTCGCGGACAATGCGGAATGGCAGGACCTGCTCGCCGACCTCGACGAGGCACGCGAGCGGCGCGCGCAGAAGACGGTGTCGCTGAACGAGGACCTGCGTCGCGCCGAGCGTGCCGCGCAGGAGAACGAACGCAAGTCGCGTGACGCCGACGCCGGCCACGCGGTGCCCGATGCGGATCCGGCGAGCACGATGCAGCGCAAGGTGATGGAGACCATCGATACGCCGGTTGCGCCGAACGCGGAGCCGGGCGATGCCGGCGCGGATCTGTCGTCGCCGCCGGATGACGGGCTGCAGCCGAACGAGCGCGGCGTGCGCGAAGAACTCGCCCGCGAGAAGGCGCGCGAGGAACGGCGCGACGTGGTCCTGGACGAGGTCGCGCAGATCCTCGCCGACGAGATCGAGCTGATCCGCGGCGACACCCAGCTTGCCGCGCAGGTGCTGCCGCACGGCACGCGGGTCCCGCCGCCGCCACCCGTCGAACCGAGCGCCGACTGATCCGGTCGTCCACCGCATGGCCGCCTCGAACCCGCCTGTCGCGCCACCGATGTCGATCGGGATGGACGATGCGTCGCGCATCGACGCGGCCAACCGGCTGTTGGCCGGATTCCGCTACGGCAGCGACGAGCACGAGCGCGGCTTGGACGGGTTGCGCGAGGTCGCGCACGCGAAGGGTCCCCACGCGGCGCGCGCGTACTGGCTGCTGGGCGCGTACTTCGTGCAGGTGTCGGCGCGGCCGGGCGCCGCGGCGGAAGCCGCGGCGTGGCTGCAACGCGCCGCGGACGCGGGCATCGCGCCCGCGATCGATCGGCTCGCCGATCTTTGCCTGCGCGGCTGGGGCGTCGCGCGCTCGCCCGCGCGCGCGCTGGCCCTGCAGCAGCGACTCGCCGCGCGCGGCTTCCAGCGCGCCGCGTGGGAGACGGGTTATCTCGCGGACCAGGCCGGGTCGGGTGCCGACGCCGGGCTCGCCGCGAGCGCGTTTGCGCGTGCCTGCGCGCTCGGCTATCCGCCCGCGTATTACTCGCTCGGCCTGCGTTTCGCGACCGGTGCGGGCGTCGCGCGCGATGCCGCGTTCGCGCGCGCTCTCTTGCTGCGCGCGGCCGATGCGCGTTTCCCCGATGCACGCGCGGCCGCGGACGAACTCGTGCCCGCGGAGGAAGCCGGCGCGGCGGCCGCGGATTGGCATGCGCGCCTCAAGGCGAACCTCGACGCGGCCGACGGCCTGCTCGCGGCCCTCGTGCCGGGCATCGATTCGGCGGATGGCTCGCTCGATCCGCAGGTGGCGAAGCTCGAGGCGCATTTCGCGTCGGTCGGCCATCCGGCGCTGCGCGTCGCGGATGGGCGCCTCGCGGTTGCGGCGGGCGGCGCGGCGCCGTCGGCGCCGGCTGCGCGCGACTGGAACTGGCTCGCGCAACATCCGCGCGTGGCGACCTGCGCGGACTTCGCGACCCGCGAGGAATGCGCTCACCTCATGCACAAGGTCGGCGATTCGCTGGCCCGGGCACGCGATTTCGTGCGCGGTGGCGACAACGACGATTCGGAGATCGCGAATTTCAACGGCAGCGGTCGGCCGCTCGGCCCGATGCACGCCGACGCGGTCGTGCGCTGCCTCGAGCAGCGCATCGCCGACATGACCGGCTGGCGCACCGGCGCACTCGAACCGTGCTCGATCATCCGCTACGAGGCGGGCGAGGAATATCGTCCGCATGTCGATTTCTTCACCGACGAGCAGATCGCGCGCAATCTCGCCGAGCGCAACGATCCCGGCGGCCAGCG
>CAYWZC010000038.1:1170-13790 GCA_964462745.1 uncultured Rhodanobacteraceae bacterium | reverse complement strand
CGCGGGCCATCGTTCCACGCGTACACGTCGAGATGGCACCAGGCCTGTGCCTCGGGCACGAAGCGTTCGAGGAACAGCGCGGCGGTGATTGCGCCCGCATGGCGCGAGCGGCCGCTGTTCGCGATGTCCGCGACCTGCGATTCGAGCAGGGCGAGGTAGGGGCGCCACAGCGGCAGGCGCCACAGCGGGTCGCAGGTGGCCTGGCCCGCGTCGAGCAGGGCGTCGGCGATGTCGTCGCGATTGCCGAACAATGCGGGCAGGTGGGGCCCCAGCGCGACGCGCGCCGCGCCGGTCAGGGTCGCGAAGTCCAGGATCAGGTCCGGCGCCTGCTCGGCCGCGAACGCGAGGCAGTCGCACAGCACGAGGCGGCCTTCGGCATCGGTGTTGTCGACCTCGACGCTGAGCCCGCTGCGCGTGCGCAGGATGTCGCCAGGCCGGTAGGCATTGCCGGACACCGCGTTCTCGACCGCGGGCACCAGCACGCTCAGGCGCACCGGCAGCCCGGTCTCCAGGATGAGGCCGGCGAGTGCGATCGCATGCGCGGCGCCGCCCATGTCCTTCTTCATCCAGCGCATGCCGTCGGCGGTCTTGAGATCGAGGCCGCCGGTGTCGAAGCACACGCCCTTGCCGACGAGCACGACGTGCGGCGCGTCCGCGGCGCCGTGGGTCAGCATCGCGAGGCGCGGGGCTTCGGTGGCCGCGCGACCGACCGCGTGGATGGTCGGAAAGCCGTCGGCGAGCAGTTCGTCGCCGACCCACTCGCGGAAGGTCGCATCGTGGCGCCGGGCGATGTCGCGCAGCGCTCCCGCGAGTTGCGCCGGTCCGAGGTCCGAGGTCGGCGTGTTGACCAGGTCACGGACCCGGAACACCGCCTGCGCGAGTGGCGCCACGCGCGCGCGCACGTCGTCATCGACGACCAGGCGCGCGCCCGGCGCAGCGGCCTTGCGATAGTTCGCGAAACGGTAGGACCCGAGCGCCCAGCCGAGCGCGGTCGCATCGGCGTCGAGTGGGATGCCGCGCGGATCGAGGCGGTAGCTTCCGGCCGGCAGGTGCGTCGGCAGGCTGGCCAGCGCGTGCAGCGCGTCGCGCGCGTCGCATCCGGCGAGGACTGCCTGTGGCGCACCGTCCGCGCCGGGCAGGAGCACGAAGCGACCGGATTCGCCGGCAAACCCGTGCGCGTCGCACCAGCGCCGCGCCGCTTCGCCGAATCCGCTCGCGACGGCGGCGACGTTCTGCGCATCGACCGCGATCAGCGGTACCGCGGTTCGCGCTTCGTTGGCGCCGATCCATGCATCCATCGTGTTCTCCCGTGCCCGCGATTCCCCGTGCGGATCCGCACCGTCGTCCGTCAGTTGTCGCTGGAGCCTGGCGCTTCGGTCTTTGCGCCCGCATCCACGTTGCCGAAGCTCGCCTTCGCCGCGGGTCCGGTTTCGACCTGCGCCTCGACGTTGCCGAAGCTGGCTTTCGCGGCGACTTTCGCGGGCGCCTTTTTCGCCTCCGCAACCTTTTTCGGTGCGGGCTTCTTCGGTTCGACCTTCGCCGCGGCCTTCGCCGGCGCGCTGCTTGCAACCTTCGCCTGCGCGGTTTTGCCTGCCGCGGCCTTGGCGGTCGCGGCGGCATCCTTCGCTTTCGCCTTCGCGGCTTCGGCCTTCTCGGCGCGGGCGAGATTCTCGCGCGCCTCCTGCGTGGACGCGGCGGTCGGTGCGACGCGCAGCCTCGATTCCAGGGTCGCGCGCGGCGCCGAAACCGGAGTGGGTGGAGGCGGTGCCGCGGCCACCGCGGTCGGTTCGCGCGGCGTGACGCCGAGGTGGCTGTCGATGAACGCGCGCTGCGAGGCGAGACGCGCGATCACGTTGTCGACATCGCTGTACGGCGTGAGCTGGTGCCGGCGCAGGGTTTCCTTCGCGGCGGGTTCGGCCAGGAAAGCGAGGAAACGATCGATCGCGCCGACCTTCGGCGAATCGTCGCGGTAGGCGAGGTACAGTGTGCTCGACAACGGATAGCTCGCATCGGCGACCGTCGCGGACGAGGCGCCGACCCCTTCGACGCTCAGGCGCTTGACGCCCTTGTTCTCCCAGGTCGCCGACAGCGTCGATACGCCGAGGCCGGCCGGATCGATCGCGACCGCCTCCTCGAGCTTGGCCGTGTTGAGGTACAGGCGTGGCGCGACGACCGGCTGGCGGCCGTTGTGGAAGACCAGCGAGCGCAGGCTGTACTCGACACCGTCGTACGGCGCCGCGATCGCATACAGGTTGATCGGCTCGTCCTTGCCACCGACCGTTTTCCAGTTGGTGATGCGGCCGAGGTAGATGTCGCGAATCTCGGCCAGAGCGAGGTCATTGACCGGATTGCGCGGGTGGGTGATGAGGACCACCGCGCCGAGCGCGACCGGCACGAAATTGATCGCCTGTTCCTGGCTGCGCCGGTCGTGTTTGGGCCGCGCGACGCCGGCCAGATCGACGCTGCCGTCGGCGACCGCGTCGAGTCCGGACAGGGTGCTGAACGCTTCTCCCTCGACGTGGCCACGACCGGCCTTGCCGTATTGCTTCGCGATGTCGTTCATGAACGCGCGCGCGCTCGCGATGTCGCCGCGCCAGCTGAGGTCGTTCGATGTCGCGGTCGCGGACCCCGTCGGGTCCGCGGCAAGCGCCGGGGCGGCGCTCGCGCCGAGCAGCGCGAGGACCGCGATGAGGATTCCACGTAGGTGCGGCATGGGGGCGGAGAGGCGGGAACGAAGGCGCCACTCTACCATGCGGTATCGCGGCAAAATGCGACGCAAGAACTTCTCCCGCATTACTGGAGCGCGACGAAATACGCGCTGCGGCCGCGGATCACGGTCAGTAGCGCGGTGGGTCCGGATTGCGCGAGGCGCCGTTCGAAATCGCCGAGCCCGGCGATGTCGCGCCGGTTGAGGGCGACGATGAGGTCGCCCGCGCGCAGGCCGTTGGCGAACGCGCGGCTGTCGCTGGCCACGCGCGTCACCGCGACGCCGCCGGGTTCGGCGCGCGAGGCACCGGCGCGACGTTCGGCGAGGTCGGCGCCGGCGAGGCGCGCGTCCACGCTCGCGCCCTCCGCATGGGCGAGGTCCGGCGCGGTCAGGGTCGCGGACAGTGCCAGCTTGCGGCCGTCGCGCACGACATCGAGCGCGAGGGTCGCACCGGTGCGGCTGCGGCTTTCGATGCTGCGCAGGTCGCGCGCGTCCGCGACGCGCTGGCCGCCGAGCGCGGTGATCACGTCGCCCGGGCGCAACCCCGCGCGGGCGGCCGGCGAGTCGCTCGCGACGCGCGTCACCACCGCGCCACGCGCGTCGCCGAGGCCGAGCAGGCGCGCGAGTTGCGCATTCGGATCCTGGACTTCGACGCCCAGCGCGCCGCGGCGCACTTCGCCGTGCGCGATGAGCTGGCGCATCACGTTGCTGGCCAGCGTCGAGGGGATCGCGAAGCCGATGCCGACGCTCGCGCCGGACGGCGAATAGATCATCGAGTTGATGCCGACCAGTTCGCCATGCAGGTTGACCAGCGCACCACCGGAATTGCCCGGGTTGATCGACGCGTCGGTCTGGATCAGGTTCTGGTAGCCGTCGCCGATGCCGGTGCGATTGAGCGCCGAGACGATGCCCGAGGTCACGGTCTGGCCGAGCCCGAACGGATCGCCGACCGCGACCACGAAATCGCCGACCCGGAGGCGGGTCGAGTCGGCGAGCGGCAGCGCGACGAGCCCGTCGGCCGGGATGCGCAGCACCGCAAGATCCGTTTCCGCATCGGTACCGACCACCTCGGCCTTGACCGTGGCGCCGTCGGTCAGGGTCACCGAGATGTCGTCGGCGCCCTGCACGACATGGTTGTTGGTCAGCACGTAGCCCTGCTTCGCATCGACGATGACGCCGGAACCGAGCGAACGCTCGACGCGCTCGCGGGGCAGGTTCGGCAGGCCGAAGAAGCGGTTGAAGACCGGGTCGTCGAAGAACGGGTCGCGCACCCGCACGCGCGTCTTCGAGCTGATGTTGACCACGGCCGGCGTGACCCGCTCGAGCATCGGTGCGAGCGACGGTAACGCTTGCCCGTCGATCTCCGGCGGCAGGCCGGCGTGTGCCGGGGCGATGTCGACGAGGAGGGCCGCGGCGAACGCGGCGGTGGCATGCATCGCGAAACGAAAGGCCTTCATGGGGACACCTGGGACGGGAACGCAGCACAGACAACGAAGAACGCGTCCGGGTTTCCACGCGGTCCGCCTGGCGTGCCGCGCGCGGGGGCAAATTGTGACGGATTCGGCGTGCCGACGGCTTTACTTCGAACCCGCCACGGCGTACTTTGTCAGCTTCCCCGTCCACAATATCTTGTGATCGGGACAGTGGCCTCGCACCACATCTGGGTGGTGCGACGCGGGCAACGAACGGACCCCCGGGTCCCGGACACGGAATCCGCCATGGCGACACGCAATCACCGCCGCGTTCCCCGATCGGGCCGATCACGGCTCCCGATGGTGAAGGTGTCGGTACGGATCGACGCCGCGCACGCGGCGGCCGGACAAGGAAAGGGAGAAAGACGACGATGAGTACGGTACGCCTGGAACAACGTTCGCGTGGGGCGGTGGAGATCGCGCTGCAGCCCGCCTCGCAGGACATCTGGGACAAGAAATACCGCCTCAAGACCAAGCACGGCGAGCCCGTCGACAAGAGCGTCGACGACACCTGGCAGCGCGTCGCGCGCGCGCTGGCCGATGTCGAGGCCACGCCCGAACTGCGCGAGCACTGGCACGAACGCTTCCTGTGGGCGCTGCGTCGCGGCGCGATCCCGGCCGGGCGCATCACGTCCAATGCGGGCGCGCAGGCGCACAAGCCGAAAACCTCGACGATCAACTGCACGGTGTCGGGCACGATCACCGATTCGATGGACGACATCCTCGACAAGGTCCACGAGGCCGGCCTGACCCTGAAGTCCGGTTGCGTTGCGCCGGGTACCTGGGTTCGCACCGAACACGGTCTGGTCACCGCCGACCGCGCGGTTGCCGAACGCCATCAGCGCATCCTGTGCTATGACCGTAAAAGCGGGTCGTTCGAGATGCGTGCGATCTTGAGGCACATGACCACGCACGTGTCGCGCGCGGACAACATCGAACTGGTGGCCAACGGCGTGTCGCTGAAAACCTCGATCCGGCATCCCGTGCTGGTCCATCGCGACGACCGAATGGTGTACGTGCGTGCCGACGAGGTTCGTCGTGGCGACGCCCTGGTCCACCACCAGTTGCCGTGGCGAGCCGCATCGGAGCGGTCCATGGAAGCGTGGTTCGCCGGGGCCCATCTCGGCGATGGCAGCGCATACGAGAAGCGCTTCGGCTACAAGCCCTCGCGTACCGCGTGGGCCGAACGGGCTCGTGCGCAAGGAAAACGGCTGGTCTTCAAGATCCGCGCGGCGGAGCGCGAGATCGTGGAACGGTATGCGGCGTTCTTTCGGGCGTTCTGCGGTTCCGCGGCGCGAGTGGTGGCGACGCAAACCACGAACGGCACGGCCGTCTGGGATTATGCCGTATCCAGCTTTGAAGCCAGTCGTGCCGCCGATCTGTTCGACCATCAGATCGGCAGCAAGACGGCTGGCTTGCGTGTCCCGGACTGGATAGCCAGTGAACCGGAACGGCATTTCCTGCCCTTCCTTGCCGGCTTGATCGACACCGATGGCACGGTCGCGCGCGAAAGCGGCAGCGTGACCGTAACCATGCAGAGCCGTGATTTCGCCGAGCAGTTGAAATCCTTGCTCGGCTTGTTCGGCGTGCACGGCGCGATCACCCTGCGCAGGCCGCGCAGCCATGACCTGAACGGCCACGCCGTGCACGACAGCGGTGGGGCGATGTTGAAGATCTGCGACTCCGGCTTTCTCGCAGAGATCGCGCGCTACATGGCCGACACCGGCAAGCGTCAGCGCATCGTCGAGCATGCCAGCCAGTCCGGTCAGTACGACCGCTACTGCATGCCCGGATCGTTGCGCGCAGCCCTGGTCGGCCTCCAGGGCTCGCTTTCGCAGGCCGAAAGGCAGCACCTCGGCTTCTATCACCGCTATCACGAGCGCGAGCAGGTCAGCCGCATCTGGTTGGATCGCTGGGCCGAGCGGTTCCCGCAACTGCGAGGACTGATCGAACTCGCACGCACGCTGCGTCCGCTGGAGTCGGTGCGCCGCAATCTGCCGCTGGCCGAGACCTTCTACGATTTCACGGTCGAGAAGCACAACAATTACCTGGCCGGCAACCATGGCCTCATGGTCATCCACAACTGCGGCATCGGCTACGAATTCTCAACCCTGCGCCCGCGCGGCGCCTACGTGTCGGGCGCGGGCGCCTACACCTCGGGCCCGCTGTCGTTCATGGATATCTACGACAAGATGTGCTTCACCGTGTCCTCGGCCGGCGGCCGGCGCGGCGCGCAGATGGGTACGTTCGACATCAGCCATCCGGACGTGCGCGAATTCATCCGCGCCAAGCGCGAGGACGGGCGCCTGCGCAACTTCAACTTGTCGCTGCTGATCACCGACGGCTTCATGCAGGCGGTCGAGGACGATACGGACTGGCCGCTCGTTTTCCCGATCCACGTCAAGGAACAGCACGAGATCGACCTCGCCGACGAGGCGCGCGTGGTATGGCGCGAATGGCCGACCCGGCAGAACTACGTGTCCCGCGACGACGGCCTCGTCGCGTGCCGGGTCTACGGCAGCGTGCGCGCACGACACCTGTGGGACATGATCATGGTGTCGACCTACGACTACGCCGAACCCGGCTTCATCCTCATCGACCGCGTCAACGAGATGAACAACAACTGGTGGTGCGAGAACATCCGCGCAACCAATCCTTGCGGCGAACAGCCCCTTCCGCCGTACGGGTCGTGCCTGCTCGGCTCGGTCAACCTGACCCGCTTCGTGCGCGATCCGTTCGGGCCGAAGGCGCACTTCGACATGGAGGAGTACAAGGAGGTCGTGCGCGTGTTCACGCGCCTGCTCGACAACGTGGTCGAGGTCAATGGCCTGCCGCTTGCCCAGCAACGCGACGAGATCATGGCCAAGCGCCGCCACGGCATGGGTTTCCTCGGCCTGGGATCCGCGCTCGCGATGCTGAAGCTGCGCTACGGCTCCGCCGAGGCGTGTGCGTTCACCGAGGACGTCGCGCGCGAGATGGCGGTGGCCGGCTGGGAGGTCGCGCTCGCGCTGGCCGAGGAGAAGGGGCCCGCGCCGATCCTCGCGCGCGATTTCACGGTGACCGCCGAGATGCTGCGCAAGCGCCCGGAAATGGCCGCCGACGGCTTCAAGGTCGGCGACACGATCCCGGGCCGGATCCTGCATGCGCGCTACAGCCGCTACATGCAGCGCATCGCGACGGTCGCGCCGGAACTGGTCGACCGGCTCGCCGAAACCGGCGCGCGCTTCACCCACCACACCTCGATCGCGCCGACCGGCACGATTTCGCTGTCGCTCGCGAACAATGCCTCGAACGGCATCGAGCCGAGCTTCGCCCACCAGTACAGCCGCAACGTCATCCGCGAGGGCCGCAAGAGCAAGGAAAAGGTCGAGGTGCTGAGCTACGAGCTGCTCGCCTACCGCGAACTCATCAATGCGCGCGCGAAGCCGATGTCCGACGACCCGGCGGAACGCCTGCCCGACTACTTCGTCGCGGCCGACGACATCACCCCGACCGAGCACGTCGACATCCAGGCGGCCTCGCAGAAATGGATCGATTCGTCGATCTCCAAGACCGCCAACGTGCCGACCGATTACCCGTACGAGAACTTCAAGGACATCTACCGCTACGCCCATCGCCAGGGCCTCAAGGGTTGCACCACGTTCCGCTTCAACCCGACGGCCTTCCAGGGAGTGCTGGTAAAGGAGCATGATCTTGCCAACACCACCTACCGCTTCGAGCTCGAGGACGGTTCGGTGGTGGAGGTCAAGGGCAACGAACAGATCGAGTACGACGGCGAAACGCATACCGCCGCGAACCTGTTCGATGCGCTGAAGGAAGGCTATTACGGCAAGTACTGATTGCCGCCATCAAGGCAAACGGAAAGGGGAACCTGACATGCACAGCGAAACCAGCGGTACGGAATCCTCGTTCGGAGACATGAAGGAAGGCGCAGCCGAAATGGGCGGCGCCGTCGCCGACGCGCTCGGCGCAGTGGCGAGTTCGGTGGTGGACGCCGCCGTGGAAACGAAGAAGGCGGTCGCCGGTGCGGGTCGCGCGCTGGGCAAGCGCGCGACCCGCACGCGCAAGCAGACCGCGCGCCGGATCAAGACCGTGGTCGCGGATACGCGCAAGGCGGTGGCGAGGAAGGCCGCGGCCGAACGCGCGAAGCGCGACGCCCAGCGCCGCGCCGCACGCAAGGCGGCGAAGGCCGGCGGTGCCGCGAAGAAGGCCAAGGCGAAGAAACCCGCGGCACAGAAGGTTGCCGTGAAGAAGGTCGCAGTGAAGAAGAAGGTCGCCGAGAAAAAGACACCGGCAAGGAAGGTTGCGGTGAAAAAGGTGGCGGCGAAGAAGACCGTCGCGAAGAAGACCACGGCGAGAAAGCCGGCCGCAAAGAAGACGTCGGTCGGGAAGACGACGGCACGCAAGACGGCGGCGAGGAAGTCGTCCGCCCGGAAGCCGACGGCGCGCAAGACGGTCGCAAGGAAAGCACCGGCCAGGAAGGCGGCCGCGCGGAAGGCTTCCGCGAAGAAGGCGCCGGCCAGGAAGGCACCGGCGAAGAAGGCCGGCAGGAAGGCCGCGGCCCGGAAGACCGCTCGTCGCGGCACCCGCTGACGTGCACGGATCGCGCCGCCCGCCACGAGCGGTCGGCGCGATCCGGTTCCGCACGGCCCCCCGGCGAGCGCGACAGACAGAATGGCAACACGCACACAGGAGCACAATATGTCGATCAGGATCGACAAGAAGATCACCGGCTACGGCGTCGTCGAGCCGGGCAATGCGCCGAAGGCCGACACCCCGGCGAGCGCCGAGACCGCGAGCGCCGAAGTCATCCACATGCACGAGAAGGTCGAGCGCCCCGACACCCTGATCGGCGCGACCTACAAGATCAAGTCGCCGCTGTTCGAGCACGCGCTGTACGTCACGGTCAACGACATCGTGCTCAACGCGGGCACCCCGCACGAGCAGCGCCGGCCGTTCGAGATCTTCATCAACTCCAAGAACATGGAGCACTTCCAGTGGATCGTCGCGCTGACCCGGATCATGAGCGCGGTGTTCCGCAAGGGCGGCGACGTGACCTTCCTCGTCGAGGAACTGAAGGCCGTGTTCGATCCGCGCGGCGGCTACTTCAAGGCCGGCGGCGTGTACATGCCCTCGATCGTCGCCGAACTCGGCGCGGTAATCGAGCAGCACATGAAGATGATCGGCCTGATCCGCGACCCGGAAATGAGCGCCGAACAGCGCGCGATGATCGCCGAGAAACGCGCCGCCTACGAGGCGCGCTCGGAGGCCGCCGGCGCAAAAAAAAACGCTGAAATAAGCGCTGACCTCGCCGGTGCGGGCGCTTCCGGCGCGCGCAAGCGCCCCGCGGATGCGGGCACGGCGGAAACGCCAACCGCGGCCGCCCCGGCATCCGACGCGGGCTTCCCGGCCGGCGCGAGCCTGTGCGGCAAATGCAACACCCACGCGATGATCCTCATGGACGGCTGCGAGACCTGCCTGAGCTGCGGCTACTCGAAGTGCGGATGAGTTGAACGCATAGTCGTATCGACGAGCAGTGCGGCGCGACAGCGCCGTACCCCGACCGACAGGCTCGCGTCATCTCCGCGCTGTCGCGTGCACGGATCACCCGCGAACCCGCCGATTCACGCCGCACTCACGGATTCGTGACGGGTTCGTCATGGGCAGCGGTTCGCTTCGTGCTTCCATGCTCCGCACCGGCATCGCCGATCAACGGAGACGAAGCATGCTTGCACTGACGCCCATCCTGCTCGCACTCACCCTGGCCGGCGGCCAGCCAGCCGCATCCGACGCCTGGCTGCCCGCGACCGGCACGGATTCGTGTTCGGTCACCGATGTCGATCTCGCGGACGCCACGCATGCGTTTGCGGCCGGGGCGTTCAACTGCGGGCTCGTCAGTTCGGACGGCGGGCGTTCGTGGACCGCGATCGAGGTCATGCCGCAACAGGGCCAGAGCCTGCTGTGGGCGCACGCGGCGAGCGCGGACACGCTGTATGCGGCGCGCCGGCAGATGTACCGCAGCGACGACGGTGGTGCGAATTGGGTCCAGCTCGGCGAGATCGAGGCCGGCGGCAATCTGTTCGACGTGCATCTCCACGATGCGCAGCACTTCGTCGCGGCGCGAGGCGGCCAGATCCTGACCAGCGCCGACGGCGGCGGTACCTGGGAAATCACGTTCCCGGCGGAATTCAACATCAACTTCGACGAACTGCATTTCCCGGATCCGCAGACCGGCTATGCGACCGGCGGCGTCGTGCGCGATACCGGCGAGGCCGGCACCGTGCTGCGCAGCGTCGACGGCGGCGCCACCTGGAGCCTGCTCGCGTTCGCGCACGGCAAGATCACCGCGGCCGATTTCCTCGATGCCGAACACGGAATGGTCGCGACCCAGAGCCAGGGCTTCTTCGTGACCGCCGACGGTGCACAGAGCTGGCAGCCGGTCGCCGACGTGCCGGGTGGCGCCTACGTCAACGATCTCGCACACCGCGACGCGCGGCACTGGTACGCGACCTCCTCGTCCGGCTGCCTGTTCGAGACGCGCGATGCCGCGGCGAGCTGGCAAACCGCGTTCTGCGACGACCAGCAGCGCGCGCTCGCGAGCATCGACCTGTCCGGCCCCGCCGCGATCGCGGCCGGCAACGACGGCCTCGTGATCCGCGAAAACCGGGTGTTCGGCGACGGGTTCGACCCGCCCGCGCCGTAGCCTCAGCGCAACCAGGGGGCGAGGATGCCGAGCGGATCATGCGTCCGTGCGACGCCGACGATGCAGCCGAACACGACGAGCGCGGCGACCCAGGCGGCCGCGCGTGCGGCGCGCGTGCGACCGCGTTTCAACGCCCAGTGTCCGAGCACGATGTACACGCCGAGCAGCACGACCTTCACGGTCAGCCAGGCATGCACGAACGGGTACTGGTGGATGATCGCGACCAGCAGCAGCGCCGCGCCGAGCAGGATCGTGTCGATCACGACCGAAGCGATGCGCAATGCACGATGGTTCACGTAAGGCGAGCCCGCGAGCATCATCATGCCGCGCACCGCGAACAGGCTGCCCGAGGCGATCACCGCGGCGATGTGCAGCCAGCGGATCTCGAGATACCACGCGCTCATGCGACGCGGCCGCGCGTGGCCGGATCGGCGGGCGACATCAGCCCGGCTTGCCGTCGATGCGCGGCGTCGCGTAGATCCACAGCGAACGCGCGACCCAAGGCAGGAAGGCGACGATCCAGCCGAACCCGGCGATCGCGAGCCACAACGGCATGTCGGCGGCGATTTCGGCGTAGATGCGCGCGAGCGCGACGAGTTGCAGCAGGCCGAAGGTCAGCCACGCGATGCCGCCCATCTCGAGCGGCCGCCCGGAATGCCCCTGGGTCACGCGGGTGACCATCGCGACCAGCATCGAGCCGAAGTAGCCGACCGTCAGCGCATGCACCGGCGCGCGACCGAGCACGAAGCCGCCATCGAGAAACGCGATGAGGCTCTGCGCCGCGTACAGCACGAACGCCAGCGGCAGCCATGCGAGCGCGAGGTACAGCGCCGCGAGCAGGCCGGGCTTCATGCATTTCCACGGCTGCCACGCGAGCCAGTGACCGGCGAAGAACAGGGCGAGCGGCACGTCGGCGAGCCACAGCCAGTCGTGGTAATGGCCGAGCTCGAGGCCGAGGTGCGCGACCAACAGCAGCCACAGCACGGGCAGGCTCCACGCGGGTCGGCGCGCGTGGTAACCCGGGCCCACGGCGTTCGCGCTGAAGAACGGCACCATGCGATGGCTGACCGTGAAGAACATCGGCAGCAGCAGGCCGAACGTGCCGAGCTTGATCGACACGAATGCGAACTGCCACGGCGCGCCGGACGCGAACGCGAGGAACGCAGCGAGTCCGCACGCGCCGAACACGAGGGCGACGTAACAGGATCGCGCGTGGCGATCCCGCGCACCGTTGCGCGCGAGGACCCGGCCGAGCACGACGAGCCCCGCGATCCAGCCGGCCAGCATCAGCGCGAGCCCCGCGATCAGCACGGCCCGCGAACCGAGCAGGCCTGCGTGGCTCAGCAGGTAGCCGCCGAACATGCCCGCGAACACCGGCACGTAGTCGCGCCGGCCGAGCGCCGGCTGGTTCATCCAGCGCGGAAACACGGTCAGCAGGAAGCCGAAGATGAACAATGCGAGCATGCCGTACTGGGTCAGCACCGCATGCGCCCAGCCGGCCGGAACCGGTGCAATCGGAAACGTGTAGCCGAGCACGCCGCTGCCGAGGAAGCCTGCCCACCAGAGCAGGCTGACGAGGATGGCGCACGCACCGGCGAAGAACATCATGCGGTGCGGCGCGCGTGCGAGCACGGCGGGCAGCTCGGAGAGTCGCGTCGCGAGCCGCCGGTCCTCTTCCGTTGTGTGTGACGTGTCCATGATCGTACGCGATGTGCGGGGGATTACGGGATTCGGGATT
>CAYWZC010000038.1:0-1070 GCA_964462745.1 uncultured Rhodanobacteraceae bacterium | reverse complement strand
GCGCCGGCCATTGTACTGCCCGGGCACCGGTCGTTGGCACGGATACACGCGCCTCGCACTACACTAGGCTTCGCGGCGCTGACGCCGCTGTCCACGGAGCCCGACCGATGCCCCTGCTGCGCATGACCGATCTCGACCTTCGCGACCAGCGCGTGCTGATCCGCGAGGATCTGAACGTGCCGATCGACGCGGGTCGCATCACGTCCGAAGCGCGCATCCTCGCCGCGCTGCCGACCCTGCGCCTCGCGCTGGAGAAGGGCGCGGCGGTTCTGCTGCTCGCGCATCTCGGGCGTCCGCGCGAGGGCGAGTGGAGTGCGGAAGATTCGCTGGCGCCGGTCGCTGCGCGCCTCGGCGAACATCTCGGCCGCGACGTGCCGCTGGTGCGCGACTGGAGCAATGGCGTCGATGTCGCACCCGGCGACCTCGTCTTGCTCGAGAACTGCCGCATGAACGTCGGCGAGAAGGCCGACGACGTGCAACTCGCGCAACGCTACGCCGCGCTCTGCGACGTGTTCGTCATGGATGCGTTCGGCACCGCACACCGCGCGCAGGCCTCGACCCACGGCGTGATCCGCGCCGCGAAGATCGCGTGTGGTGGTCCGCTGCTGATGGCCGAACTCGATGCGCTCGGCCGCGTGCTCGACCGGCCCGCGCGGCCACTGCTCGCGATCGTCGGCGGCTCCAAGGTATCGACCAAGCTGACCCTGCTCGAGAACCTCATCGGTCGCATCGACCAGTTGATCGTCGGCGGCGGCATCGCGAACACGTTCATCCGCGCGGCCGGACACGCGGTCGGCCAGTCGCTGTGCGAACCGGACCTCGTCGAAGCGGCCGAACGCATCGTCGCCGCCGCGCGCGCACGCGGCGCCGAGTTGCCGATCCCGACCGACGTCGTCGTCGCGGACCGTTTCGCGGCGGATGCGCGCGCGACCGTCACGCCGGTCGGTGAAGTCGGCGACGACGAGATGATCCTCGACATCGGTCCGGAGACGGCGCGGCGCTATGCCGAACTCATCGGCAAGGCCGGCACCGTGGTCTGGAACGGCCCGGTCGGCGTGTTCGAGTTCGAC
>CAYWZC010000037.1:0-26452 GCA_964462745.1 uncultured Rhodanobacteraceae bacterium | reverse complement strand
TACGATTACACCGTGGTGCGCGCCCCGTTCGATGGCGTGATCACGAACAAGGCCGCCCAGGTCGGCGAGATCATTTCGCCGATGGCGGCCGGCGGCGGCTTCACGCGCACCGGCGTCGGCACCATCGTCGACATGGATTCACTCGAGGTCGATGTCGACGTCAACGAAGCCTACATCGGCCGGGTCACGCCGGACATGCCGGCCGAGGCGGTGCTCGACGCGTATCCGGACTGGACCATCCCCGCGCACGTGATCGCGATCGTGCCCGCCGCGGACCGCGGCAAGGCCACGGTCAAGGTGCGTGTAGCGCTCGAGGAAAAGGATGCGCGCCTGGTCCCGGACATGGGCGTACGCGTGTCGTTTCTCGAGGAGCGCGCGGCGCCTGCGGCCGCGCCGCCGAAGGGCGTGCTGGTGCCAGCCTCGGCGATCGTCACGCGCGGCGGGCGCAGCGTGGTATTCGTCGTCGACGGCGACACCGCGGACCAGCGCGTGGTGACGCCCGCGACCCAGGATTACGGCGATCTAAAGCTGATCCCGGCCGGCATCGCGCTCGGCGCGACAATCATCGACAAGCCGGTCGATGCGCTGGAAGATGGCGCCCGTGTGGAGGAAGCCAGGAAGTGAACATGCAGCACCCCGATCCCCTGGCCTCGGTATCCCGACCGACGTCATTCCCGCGAACGCGGGAATCCATGGTCGAGTTGATCGGAAAGCAGGATGGACTCCCGCCGACGCGGGAGTGACGATCTTTTCGTTTATGCGTGAATCCGCACTGGATCCATGCATACGCCGCCCAAACGACTCTCCAGCGAGGACAACGCGATGGGTACGCTGATCGAATTGCGCGACATCTCCAAGACCTATGCGCGCGGCAAGCAGAAGGTCGAGGTGTTGCATCACATCGACCTCGACATTGCCGAGGGCGATTTTCTTGCCTTGATGGGGCCGTCCGGCTCCGGCAAGACGACCCTGCTCAATCTGATTGGCGGGCTCGATACACCGACCGGCGGCAGCATCAGTGTCGGCGGCCAGCGCATCGACCAGCTCGGTGGCGGCGCCCTCGCGAAGTGGCGCGCGTCGAATGTCGGCTTCATCTTCCAGTTCTACAACCTGATGCCGATGCTGTCCGCGCAGCGCAACGTCGAATTGCCGCTGCTGCTGACCAAGCTGTCCGGCGCGCAGCGCAAGCGCAATGCGTCGATCGCCCTGCAGCTGGTCGGCCTCGAGGATCGCGCCACGCACAAGCCGGCCGAGCTGTCCGGCGGCCAGCAACAGCGTGTCGCGATCGCGCGCGCGATCGTGTCCGACCCGACCCTGCTGGTCTGCGACGAACCGACCGGCGACCTCGATCGTCAATCGGCCGAGGACGTGCTCGGCCTGCTGCAGCTACTCAACAAGGAGCACGGCAAGACCATCGTCATGGTCACGCACGATCCGAAGGCCGCCGAGTACGCGAACCATACGCTGCACCTGGACAAGGGAACGCTGGTGGAGGCGCAAGGGCTGAGGGCCGAGGGCTGAGGGCCGGGGTGCCGCCGACCTCCTCGCTCGAACACGGTCCCCGCGACATTCCGCCTTCCGCCCATTGCCCGCAGCCCCCAGCCCTCAACCCTCAGCCCTCAGCCCTCAGCCCTCTAAAAGAGGCCCCCACATGAAATACCTCCACCTCACCTGGGCGTCGCTGAGCCGGATGCGGCAGGGTTGCACCAGGAACGATCTGCGATGTGGAACCGTGACCGCAATTCGAACGATACTTCCAATGCTGCTCGTGTGGGCTTCGTCCGCGAAAGCGTTCGTCGATCCCCCCGTGATTACGCCGGAGAACCCAACTACGGAAACACCAATCACCGTCTCAATACGATATGGCGTGTGTGATGCACTGATTGACTACACAATTGAAACCGTCGGCACGGCAGTGGAATTGAGAATCACCAAGATTCCCACCCAGTCCGACCCGTTCTGTAACGTTCCTGTAACCACGTCCACGTTTGAACTGCCGCTTCTCTCCGCAGGACAACATCCGCTGACAATTTATTTTCAGGACATCGATCCCCCCGGATTGCCGCCCGTGATCTGGTTTCAAACAACGCTGACTGTTACTTCCGGTGCCATCCAGCCAGTGCCGTCCATTTCCGGATGGCTTCCACTCCTGCTTCTCGTATCGGGAGTCTTGATCATCGCCACATGGCGATTTGTTGGAGTGAAATCCATTCCGAAGTGCAAATGACATGGGGTGAGGGTTCGGGCGATGTGCAGCGTTCGCCGAACCCGTACCCTCATCCGGCCCTTCGGGCCACCTTCTCCCGAGGGGAGAAGGGTAACGAGGCGTATGACACCGCGAGGCGGATCATGAAATACCTCCATCTCATCTGGGCCGCGCTGTTCCGGCGCAAGACCCGCACCATCCTGACCCTGGTGTCGATCGTGGCTGCGTTCCTGCTGTTCGGCATGCTCGATGGCGTGCGCCACAGCTTCGCCGATGCCGGCAAGAGCGCGGCCGGCGCGGAGCGCCTGCAGACCGGCTCGCGACTGTCCTTCATCATGGACCTGCCGAAGGCGCTCGAACCGCGCATCGCGGCGATCGACGGGGTCGAGGCGGTGACGTTCGCGAACTGGTTCGGTGGCGCGTACCAGGATCCGCACAACCAGATCTTCAGTTTCGCGGTGGCGCCGAACTATCTCGACCTGTACCCGGAAATCGAGGTCAGCCAGGCCGAACGCGAGGCGTTTGCGAACACGCGTACCGGCGCCCTGGTCGGCGACGCGCTCGCCAAGCGCTTCAACTGGAAGGTCGGCGACAAGGTGCCGCTGCAGTCGACGATCTTTCCGAACAGCGACGGCACGCAGAACTGGTCGTTCGACATCGTCGGCATCATGCACTCGAAGGACGAAGGCAACGCGTTCCTGTCCGGCATGTTCCTGCTGCACTGGAAGTACTTCGACGAGTCCACGCCGTACAACCGCGGTCGGGCCGGCTGGTTCGTGAGCCGGGTCGAGGACGTGAACGATGCCGACCGCGTGGCCAAGGCGATCGACGCGCTGTCCGCCAATTCCGATCACGAAACCAAGACCCAGACCGAGCAGGCCGCGACCGCGTCGTGGATCAAGCAGATGGCCGACATCGGCCTGATCGTCGGCCTGATCATGGGCGCGGTGTTCTTCACCCTGCTGCTGCTGACCGGCAACACGATGGCGCAGGCGATCCGCGAACGCACCTCCGAACTTGCGGTGCTGAAGACGATCGGCTTTTCGAGCCGCTCGGTGCTGTTCATGGTGCTTGCCGAATCGGTGCTGCTGGTCCTGATCGGCGGGGTCATCGGCTTGGGACTCGCGGCCCTGCTCGGGCCGGGTTTGAGCGCCGGCAGCGGCGGCATCATCAACATGCCCGGTGTCGGCTGGAGCAGTTGGGCGCTCGGTATCGGCCTCATGGTCGCGATCGGCTTGCTGGTCGGTGCGTTGCCCGCGCTGCGCGCGATGCGGCTCGACATCGTCGATGCGCTGGCCGGGCGCTAGCGCATATCTGGAGAACCCCATGAACAAGCTCAAATCCTTCCTGCGCGGCCTCGGCCTGATCCTGATCGTCGCGATCGGCATCGCGGCGTGGTCGTTCCTGCCGTGGCAGGCGCTGCTCGGGCTCGGCGTCGCGTTCGCGCTGTGGATGCTGCTGACCCGGCGCGGCCGCCAGGCGGGTTCGGTGGCCGGGGTCGGCATCAGCACCTTGCCGCAGCGGCTCGGTGCGTCGATGGTGATCGTGATCGGCATTGCCGGCGTGGTTGCGGTGCTGGTCGCCCTGCTCGCGATGGCGGAAGGCTATCGCGAGACCCTGCGCCAGAGCGGCAGCGAGGACACCGCGATCGTGCTGCGCGGCAGTTCGGCCGCGGAAGTCATGTCGACGCTGACCAACGAGGCCATCACCGTGATCGAGCAGGCGCCCGGCATCGCGCGGGACGCGGACGGCAAGCCGATCGCGTCGCCCGAACTCGTGGTCGCGGCCAACCTGCCGATCAAGGGCGGTGCGCCGGACGAGGATGGCAGCGTGCAAGTGCGTGGGGTAGGCGCGGAAATGTGGACGTTGCGCCCGAACATCCGCATCGTCGAGGGCCGCAAATTCCAGACCGGGCTGCGCGAACTCATCGTCGGCACCGGTGCGCAACGCCATTTCACCGGCCTCGAACCCGGCAACGAGATCAAGCTCGGCAACCAGGCCTGGACCGTGGTCGGCGTGTTCGACTCCGGCGATTCGATGAACTCGGAGGTCATCGCGGATGCCGGCGTGGTCGCCTCGACCTACCGGCGCGGCAGCACGCGCAACTCGGTGACCGTGCGCCTGACCGGCGCCGACGCGTTCGACGGATTCAAGGCCGCGCTCGCGAGCGACCCGCGCCTGTCGGTCGAGGCTACGACCACGCTCGACTACTTCAGCAAGCAGTCCGAGCAGATGGTCAAGGTGATTCGCATCATCGGCCTCGTGGTCGGCCTGATCATGGCGATCGGTGCGGTATTCGGCGCGCTCAACACGATGTTCGCGACGGTCGCGACGCGTGCGCGCGAGATCGCGACCCTGCGCGCGATCGGTTTCCGCGGCCTGCCGGTCGTGGTCGCGGTCATGCTGGAAACGATGTTGCTCGCCCTGCTCGGCGGCCTCATCGGCGGCGCGATCGCTTGGCTCGCGTTCAACGGCTTCACCGCATCGACGATCGCGGGCGGCGTCGGTCAACTCACGTTCCAGTTCAAGGTTTCGCCGGAACTGCTGTGGAACGGTTTGAAGTGGGCGCTTGCGATCGGTTTCGTCGGCGGCCTGTTCCCCGCCGTGCGCGCCGCGCGCCTGCCGGTGACCACGGCGTTGCGGGAATCCTGACGGCCGGGAATCGGGAATCGGAAATGGGGAATCGGGAATCGGTGGAGCGACCGCTTTTCCGACTCCCCATTTCCGATTCCCTATTCCCGGCTCCTCGCTAGAATCACGATCGCGACGCCGACGAGGATCACGACCATGCCGACGAGATCGAGCGGGCCGACATGTTCGCCGGCCAGCATCACGCCGAACAGCACCGCGACCGGCGGGTTGACGTAGGCGTAGCTGGTCGCGAGCGCGGGGCGCACGGTCTTCAGCAGGTACAGATACGCGCTGAACGCGATGATCGAGCCGAACATCGCGAGATACGCGATCGCGAGACTGGAACGCAGGCTCGGATCGGCCGGCAGTTGTTCGCCGGTCAGCATCGAAAGCACGGCGAGCGCGATACCTCCGCAGAGCATCTGCGCGGCCGTGTTCATCGGACCCTTCGGCATGTCTTGGCGCTTGCTCCAGACCGAACCGAACGCCCATGCCGCGGCCGCGACGATCAGCAGCAGCGCGCCGATCCGCGAACCGGACAGTCCGCTGCCGAGGTTGAGCACGATCACGCCCGCGAAACCGATCCCGAGACCCAGCACCTCGCGCCGCTGCGGCCACTCGCCGTACAGGCCCGAAAACAGCGCCGCGAACAGCGGCATGCTCGACACCGCGACCGCGGCGATTCCCGATTCCACGGATTGCTCGGCGAAGCACACGAATCCGTTGCCCATGAGCAACAGCAAGATGCCGCAGATCGCCGCGTTGCGCCATTGCAACCCGGTCGGCGCGGCGCTGCCGCGCAGGCGCAACCACGCGTACATGAGCGCACCCGCGGCGATGAAGCGGATCGCCGCGAGGAAGAACGGCGGATAACTCTCGAGCGCGTAGCGGATGGCGAGATAGGTCGAACCCCAGACCACGTACAGCGCAAACAGCGCGACCGGCACCAGGATGCGGGGATCGGCAAGGCCGCGCGGCGGCGCGGACGCGACCGCGGAATCGGCGGAGGAATCGTTCATGTGCGGGATTGGAGCGCGTTCGGCCGATCAGTTGTGCGGCGCGCCGGATCCCCGACGAGCATCCTCGACCACGGTGAACTCGCCTTCGATGACGCCCGGGGGTGGTGCGTTGTTCGTTCGCGGCGGAGAGGCGTTCGCGGGCACGAAGCTGCGCACCAGCAGCCACACCGCGCCGACGACGACGAGCGCCGCGAACGCGAACATGCCGAGCGCGAGCACTGCGACCAGCACGACCGCGCCGATCACCGAGGCAGCAAGGCGCGCGAGCGGATGTCGCGGCATCTGGAATGAATGGAACATGGGCGATCCTGTTGCCGGGCGGCCGCCGTCATCGACGACAGGCTAGACGTGGGGCCGTTGCGCCGGCACACAAGGATAACCCGGAGTTTCCGCGGTCGTCTCGGCTGATCGAAGCCGGCATCGCGGCGGCTGCCGCTCCGATGCGGCGAGGCGCCGGTTGCCGGCTCCGGGCTCAGCCGCCGTCGAAACCGTCCGCGAAGATCGCGTCGCCGGCGCCGCTGGCGTAGAAATAGGCCGCGCCCTGTTCCGGATTCGAGCCGACCGCGGCCCGGTACACGCCAGCGAGCCGGTGCGGCCCGGAGATGCCGACCCCGATGCCGAAGTTCTGGAATGCGGCCCCGTCGCTGGCGAAGAGCTTCTCGCGCTCCGCCCAGGTGCCGTCGGTCGATTCGAACACCCATGCCGCGCCCTGGAGCTGGCTGCCGTCGATCTCGGCATTCAGCGCACCGACCATCGCCTGGTCGCCATCGAGATCCAGCGCGTAACCGAAGTAGCCGCTGAGCTCGGCTCCGTCGCTTGCGACGAGTTTCTGCGTTTCGGTCCAGTTGCCGGCCGTGTCCGTGAACACGTACGCCGCGGCCGCGAGCGGCGCGCCGACGAGTGCCGTCGTGCCGGACAGCGCGACGGCCTGGCCGAAGTTGTCGGTTTCGTCGCCGTCGCTCGCGACGAGCTTGCGCGTTTCGGTCCATGCGCCGCCATCCGCATCGAAGACGTAGGCTGCGCCTTGCCCCGCATTGCCGGCGACACTCGCCCGGACCGCGCCGATCAGGGCCGTCGTGCCCGAAACATCGACGTCGCGGCCAAACTCGTCGCCCGCGGCGCCATCGGCCGAAACCAGCTTTTGCGCTTCGCTCCAGGTCCCGGCGGTATTCGTGAACACGTAGGCTGCGCCTTGGTCGGTATTGCCGCCCACGTCGGCGTAGGGCGCACCGACGACCGCGGTCGATCCCTCGATCGATACCGACCAGCCGAAGTTGTCGGTTCCCGCGCCGTCGCCCGCGACGAGTTTCGCCGTTTCCTGCCAACCCGTATCCGATCGTTCGAAGACGTACACCGCCCCGCGGAAACCGTCGGCGCCATTCGAGCCGACCAGCAGCGTGTCGCCCTCGAGCGCGAGCGATTCGCCGAACTGGCCGAACGGGGCGCCGTCGCTCGCGGTGAGCTTCTGGGTCTCGGTCCACGTGCCGTCGATGCGCTCGAACAGGTACACCGCGCCCTGGAACATGTTGCCGTTCACCGTCGCGACGTAGGCGCAGATCGCGGCCGTGTCGCCGTCGACCGCGACCGCGTAGCCGAAATTCTGCCCGGGCCCGCCATCGCTCGCGGTCACTTTCTGTTCGCTGGCACCGGCGAGCGCCGCCACCGGGTCCAGGTCCGCGGGCAGGCTTGCGCCACAGGTGGCCGACCCGAGCAGCGCCAAGGTGATCACGGCTCGCACGGCAGGCGCCGGTTCGTACCGACGGGCTGTCATTGGACTCATTCGCGGTTTCCTTCATGCGGGTGGGAGCGAACAGGCTCGCCGAAACTGCGCGACGCGGCATTCGTTTCGTCTGAAATCCGCATTCGCATCGCGTGAGGATCGGCGCAACATCTTGCGCGCAAAGGGATTATTCGGCTTCGCCGATCCCGTGCTTGCCGGCGGCGGCCGGGTTACGCGATGCTTGCCGGTCCTTCCGCCCGAGGATCGGCATGAACCCAGAGCGTCGACTTTGCCGCGTCGTCGACATCCCGGATGGCGGTGCGCTCGGCATCGATCTCGACACCGCGGACGGCCCGGTCGCGCTGATCCTGTTGCGCCGCGGTGCCGAGGTGTTCGCGTATCACAACGAATGTCCGCATGCGGGCCGACGCCTCGAATATGCGCCGGGCAAGTTCATGGTCCGCGACGGGCGCCTCATGTGCGCGGTGCACGGCGCGACCTTCGCGGTCGCGGACGGAGCCTGTTGCGGCGGACCCGCGCGCAGCGACCTCGTCGCCCAGCCGATCCGCATCGTCGATGGCGAGGTGCTGCTCGAAGACGGGAATGGAGAATCGGGAATGGGGAATGGGTAGAAGCAACGACCAGAGCGCTCGATTCACAGCCGCGCTACGATCCCGAATCCCAAATCCCAAATCCCAAATCCCGGCTCCACCTCACCGATACAGCAGATTGACCACACCGAGCAGCAGCGCGGTCATCAGCGCGGTCAGCGGCAGGCCGACACGCAGGAAGTCCGGGCCTCGGTAGTTGCCGGGGCCGGCGATCATCATCAGGGCCGGGTGGCCCGAACTCAGCAGGAAGGTGTTGGACGCGGACACCGCGACGACCAGCGCATACGCGCCGGGATTGCCGCCGGTGGCGAGCGCGATGCTGATCGCGATCGGCACCATCATGACCGTCGCGCCGACATTCGACATGACCTGCGAGAACAGGAGGGTCAGCACCGCGATGCTGAGCTGCAGGACCCAGTGCGGTGCGCCGCCGATGTGGACCAGCATCTCCTGCGCGATCCAGGCCGCGGTGCCGGTCGAATCCATCGACCAACCCAGCGGGATCAGGCAGGCGGTCACGAAGATCGTGCGCCAGTTGATCGCGGTATAAGCCTCGTCCATGGTCAGCACGCCGGCCAGCAGCATGCCGATTGCGCCGGTCATCATCGCGATCGGCAGGTCGAGGTTCGTGAACAGCGCGAGGCCCATCGCGAGGCCGAAGAACGCGAGCGCGTGCCAGATCTTGCCGGGCCGCTGCTCCTGCTTGGGAATGTCGGTGACGACCACGAGATCGCGATCCTCGACCGCGAGCCCGAGGTCGCGCCAGGTACCGTGCAGGACCAGGGTGTCACCCGCGCGCAATGCGGTCTTGCGTACGTCCTCGCGGAACACCTGGTCGCCGCGCGTGATCGCGAGCACGGAGATGCCGTAGCGCTTGCGCAGGCGCAATTCCGCGATCGTGTGCTTGACGTAGCGCGAACTCGGCGGAACGACGGCCTCGGAAATGCCCGCACGGCCCGGATTGAACATGTCGCCGAAGTTGCGCAGCCGGGCCTGCATGCGGCACAACTGGTTGTTCGCGAATTCGGCGACCGCCTCGCGCTTGCCGAGCACGCCGAGCACGCTGCCGACCCAGATGATCTCGTCGCCCGGCGGTCCGATCCGCGCTTCCTGGCCGGTCTTGAGCGCGAGGATCAGCGGTGCGCCGTGCAGTTGCTCGGCCTCGCCGACGCTCATGCCGACCAGCGCACTCTCGGCGGTCACGGTCAGCTCGTAGACGTCGCCGTCGATGCCGTACATCTCGGCGAAGTAGGTCTCGGTACGGCCCGGGGTGACCTTCTGCCCGGTTTCGGTCTGCGGCAGCAGGCGGCGCGCGAAAACGAAGTACAGGATGCCGCCGATCGCGAGCGCGAGACCGATCGGGGTCACGCTGAACAGGCCGAACTTCGGAATCGTGTCGGCGCCGGGCGGCAGGGTCCGGTTCGCGCTCGCGACGAGATCGTTGAGCAGGATCAGCGGACTGCTCGCGATCAGGGTCGTCGCCGAACTGGTCAGGATGCAGAATGACATCGGCAACAGCAGTTGCTGCAACGGCACGCCGGTGCGTGCCGACAGGCGGCTCGTGATCGGAATCATCAGCGCGGCGAGCGCCTGCGCCGGAATCACAGCGCTGAACAGGCTCGCGACGATATTGATGACGGTGCCGAGTCGCGATTCGACGCCGCGCGCGAGGCGCAGGACCGCGCCCGCGGTCGCGGTCAGCACGCCGGTGCGGTCGAGCCCCGCCCCCATGATCATGATCGCCATGATCGCGATGACCGCGTTGCCCGCGAAGCCGTGGAATACCTGCTCGGCTGGAATGACCTGGGTCAGGCCGACCACGACCAGCACAAGCAGGGCGACGATGTCCGCACGCACCCATTCGAGCACCAGCATCAGCACGGTGAACGCGACCAGCCCGAGTACGAGCGTCATGTCGGGGGTGAGGGTCAGGCCGGTTTCCATCGGGCGATTCTTGCTTGGAACCTCTTTGCGTTCGGTCGTTGCAATGCGGCAATCCGCCGGAAGGCCAGTCGTTGCCCGGTAAGCGGTGCAACGATGCACCGCAACCTGCTAGACGCGCTGGTAGATCAAATCCCACACCCCGTGGCCGAGGCGCAATCCGCGTTGTTCGAAACGCGTCGCAACGCGCCAGGCCGGCCGTTCGGCGTACTGCGAAGGCCCGATCGCATTGCGCCAGTCGGGCGCGGCTTCGAGCACCTCGATCATGTGTTCGGCATAACCGGCCCAGTCGGTCGCCAGGTGCAGGCGTCCTCCGGGTGCCGTGCGCGACGCGAGCAGGGCGACGAAACCGGGCTGGATCAGGCGCCGCTTGTGGTGCCGCTTCTTCGGCCACGGGTCGGGGAAGCCGATGCGTGTCTCGGCGAGCGCGGCGGGCGCGATGTCGTCGCGCAGCACCTCGATCGCGTCGTGATGGTAGAGGCGTACGTTGTCGAGCGCGGCCGCGGCGAGTGCGTTCAGCAGGTGGCCGACGCCGGGTCGATGCACCTCGATGCCGACGAAGTCGCGTTCCGGCTCGGCGGCGGCCGCCGCGCACAACTGTTCGCCGTTGCCGAAACCGATCTCGAGGACCAGCGGCGCGCGGCGGCCGAACACCGCCGCGAAATCGCGCGGCGTGCCGCGGGGTTCGAGGCCATAGCGGCCCCAGTGCTGCGCGAACGCGCGTTCCTGTGCGGGCGTGATGCGCCCCTGGCGGAGCACGAAACTGCGGATGTGGCGCGATGTCTCGTCCACGGGCGTGCGACCGCGCGTGCCGGCGTCGATCGGATCATTCACGTCGTCGGTCGAAGGGTCGCTCACCGGCACTCGTCCCTGGAAAACCGCAGCTTCGCACATCGGGCCGTCGGCGTTGCGCATCAGGTCACGAGGCCGTCGATCGGGCTCGATGCCGAGGCGTGGCGTTTGCGCGGGATGCGCCCGGCGCGGAATGCGGCGCGCCCGGCCTGGACTGCGAGGCGCATCGCGTGCGCCATGAGGATCGGATCGCGCGCACCGGCGATCGCGGTATTCATGAGCACGCCGTCGCAACCGAGTTCCATCGCGATCGCGGCGTCCGACGCGGTACCGACCCCGGCATCGACGAGCACCGGCAGCTTCGCGTTCTCCACGATCTCGATCAGGTTCCAGCGGTTCTGGATGCCGAGCCCGGAACCGATCGGCGCGGCCAGCGGCATGATCGCGACGCAGCCGATTTCCTCGAGTCGCTTCGCGAGCACCGGGTCGTCGCTGGTGTAGACCATGACCTCGAACCCGTCGGCCACGAGTTGCTCCGCGGCCGCGAGGGTCTGGACCACGTCCGGAAACAGCGTTTTCGGATCGCCGAGCACTTCGAGCTTGACCAGGGTGTGGCCATCCAGCAGTTCGCGCGCGAGGCGGCACGTGCGTACCGCGTCCGCGGCGTTGTAGCAGCCGGCGGTGTTCGGCAGGATCGTGTAGCGCGACGGCGGCAGCACGTCGAGCAGGTTCGGTTGATCCTTGTCCTGGCCGATGTTGCTGCGGCGCACCGCCACGGTCACGATCTCGGCGCCGCTGGCTTCGGTCGCGCGGCGGGTTTCCTCGTCGTCCCGGAACTTGCCGGTGCCGGTCAGCAGGCGCGATCGGTACGTCCTTCCCGCGATGACGAGCGGATCGTCGCCGGTACGTTCCGCGCCCCCGACCGGAGTCGCGTATTCGTCCGGATTTGCCGGGTCCATCGGTACGTGCGTGTCGTCTTCCACCGTCATCAGCCTCCGCCTATCGCGTGCACGATTTCCACCCGGTCGTCAGCGGCGAGTACGCGCTCGGCATGTTGTCCGCGCGGCACGATCTCGCGATTGATTTCCACGGCGATGCGTCGTTCGGCGTGGCCGGTGGCTGCGAGCAGGCCGGCCACGCTGAGTCCCTCCGCGATCTCGCGGGATTCGCCATTCAGATAGATTCGCATGCGCGTATGGTAGCCCGCATCGCGCGTGGCCGAAACGACGGAAGCGACGCACGTGGCGTCGCTTCCGTGTTCGCAGGGCTGCAGGGATGGCGGCGGCACATGCGAACCCCGCCGCCGACATCAATGGCGACGACGGTCGTCGTCGTCCCGCGATCTGCGCTCTTCCCGTTCCGGCGCGCGGCTGCGTTGCGGTTGCGCACGCGGTTGCGGCTGCGCGCGTTGCTGTGGTTGCGCTCGCGGCGCCGGTTGCGCCGGTGCGCTGCGGGTCGGCGGACGGGCCGTACGCACGGGCGCACGCGGGGACGTCGCGGGTCGCGGCGCGGGCTGCGTGCGCTGGACCGGTTCGCGCTGCTGGACCGGACTCGCGCGACGCACGGGCGTCTCCCGTCGGACCGGCGCGGACTGACGCGGTGCGGCGCGCGGCTCGTTGCGCGGCGTCGCACGCGGACTGCGTTCGATCTCGCGCGCCGGCGCCACCGATCGCGACGGTGCCGCGGAGCGCGCCGGAGCGGTGGAGCGGGGCGATGTCGCCGCGCGCGACGTCGTGGTCGAGCGGGACGGTGCGGTCGTTGGGGTGCGCGTATTGCGCGGTGCGTAACGGCTGGATGGCGGCGCAATGCGCGCCGCGCCGCGTGCGTCGTCATTGCGTTCCGTTGAACGCGCCGGCGCGGCGCTGCGGCTCGGCGTGCTGCGCGACGGCGTGGCCGGACGCGCCGCCGGGCTGGCGTTGTCACGCGGCGCGTACCGTGAGGACGGCAACTCGCGCGTGCCCGACCGGCTTGGTGTCGCGGCCGGCGTCGTGCGCGATTCGCCGCGCGGCGTGGCACGGCTCGCTGGCGGCGTGGCGCGGTTGGCCGGCGTCGCGGTGCGCGTGGCCGGAGTCGTCGGACGCGCCGCACCCGTTGCCGGCGTTGCCGTGCGCGCAGCCGGCGTCGCGCGGCGATCCGCCGCCGTGCGTACCGGCAGCGGTTTCGGCGTGGTGCGCGCCGTGCCCACCACCTGCACGCGCCGCGACGGCTGCTTCGTCGCGGCCGGCGTCGCGCTGCGGCGCAGTTCCTCGGTGCGCATCGGACGGCCCTGGTTGCGTTCGATCGTCTCCAGGCGCGAGGCGAGCGGCGCGCGCTGCGCCGGTGGCTCGTGGCGTGCGATCACGCGACGGCTGACCGCGGCAGCCGGCGGTTTCGCGACGCGCGCCGAGCGCGCGGCCGGGCCTGCGATGCTCGCCGCCGTCGGCGTGATGCCGACCCGACTGACGACCTCGGCGCGCGCGAGCGCGCTTCGATCGACCTTCACGCGCCCGCTGGACACCGGTCTCGCGCCGACGAAGGTCGCGCGCGAAACCGCAGTCACGGCGGCCGCATTGTTGCGATACGCGTAGTTTGCCTGGATCGGTCGACCGTTCGAGTAGTTGTTGTAGATGTTGGTGATGTTGACGTTGTTGATCACCGTGGTGTTGTGCACGTTGACGCGACGGAAGTAGTCGCGTGAGCCGTGGTACCACGGCACGTACACGTCGCGCGGTCCGAGCGGGAACCAGCCGACCGGGCGACTGCTGATGCTGACGCCCCAATGGTTCCCGCCGATGAACGCGACCAGCGCGGGTGCGTACACCGGACGCACATGGATCGGACCCGGGCACCAGCCCCAGCGATTGCCGATATAGGCCCAGCGGCCGTAGTGGAATGGTGCAAAGCCCCAGGGATTGACGTCGATCCAGGTCCAGCCCCACGGCTCGATCCACGACCAGCGACCTTGCCGGTACGGCGCCCAGCCGATATCGACGCGGGTCGGGAACCAGACCGAACCATAGGTCGCCACGGTGTCCCAGCGGCCGTAGTCGTCGAGATCCTGGTAGCCGATCACTTCCTCGGACACGTAGCGACGGGACGTGGAGTTGTCGTAGCGACCGTTGCGCTGCGCAGTCCAGTTGTCGAAGTCGTCGGGCCGCGGCAGGTCCAGTACTTCGTAATCGCGCAGGGCCGAATCGTAGAAGCGATAGGAATTGCCGCTGCGCACGCGGTAGCTCGCGTTGTTCTCGCCGTAGACGTCGCCCACGCCCTCGAACACGGTGACCATCGTCGAACTGCCGTCCGGCGCGATGTCGACCCGGTATTCGCCCGGCTCGCTGACCACGAACGCGAGCGTCGGCGTGTCGATTTCGTAGACCTGGCCCTCGAAGACCCGGCGCACACGCAGATTGAGCGTACCGCTCGCCAGCTCGGCCTGGGCGAGGTTGTCGTCCAGGTTCAACAGGCTGAACGTGGTTCGCTCGTCAAGACGCAGGGCGGCCGCGCCGACCTCGAGTTCGAGACGCGAGTCGCGGTCCGTGTAGAGTTGGTCGCCGGTAATCAGCGGCCGATTGATCTGCGCCTCCAGCCAGCTCGATTCGCCAGCCGGCTGGAAACTCACGTCGCCGCGCACGTAGCTCAGGCGTGCGACGCGGCTCGGCGGATCGGCAAATGCCTGCCCGCTCCACGCGACCAGCAAGATGAGCGCCAGACCCACAACGGCCCGGCAGCGTGAATTCATGCGCATTGATGCATCCTCCTGTTCCCTGCCACGTCCGCGCACGGCAAGGCGGCACGCGCGCGTTCGACAGACGAGCGCAGTATCCGCACACGCTTGCTGAACGATGACTTTCCGGCCGATTACGGTGGGGAACTTTAACGGGTTGAAAACCCATAGCCGGTAGCCCGGAATCGACAAACGGCAATCGGGTCGGCCTCCCGCCCCGTTCGTGCATCCACTTGCAGTCTTCGTGTCCCGACCGCTACGCTCCGATCCGCACGCGGGTGTAGCTCAATGGTAGAGCTGTAGCTTCCCAAGCTACTGACGAGGGTTCGATTCCCTTCACCCGCTCCATTCCTTATGGCGGCAGGAAGGCCATCCTGACCTTCCTGCCGCTCGCCGAGTCCGGTACATGCCCGGACTCGGCTCCGCTGCGCGGGTGGCGCATCCCTGCGCCACGTCCCGAATGCATCGAATTGTCGGCGTCGGACGCAAGGCCATGCTGGCCTTCCTGCCGCTCGCCGAGTCCGGTACATGCCCGGACTCGGCTCCGCTGCGCGGGTGGCGCATCCTTGCGCCACTTTCCGGCCTCATCGAGACGTTGCGGATCCGTCGCGGGAAAGTTCATCCTGGCCTTCTTGCCGCTTCGCTTCGCGGGTGGCGACCCGACTGTCCTGAGTGCCTCCCCCGAGCCGGCGCCGACGGAACTCCCGGTTACCGCCGTCGTGATAGATTCGCGGCCGGTGCGTCCCTGCGCCGCCCATCCGACTCGGCATGACCAGCGTCGACTCCGATCCGCCCGTTCCGGTCAGCCCGCCTGCCCGCTCGAGAACCAGCGCGAAACCCCGTGCGTCGGGTGCGCGTGCGATGAAGATCGCGATCCTGTCGCGCAACGCGCGCCTGTATTCCAGCGTGCGCCTGGTCCAGGCGGCGCGCGCGCGCGGACACAGCGTGCGCGTGCTCGATCCATTGCGTTGCTACATGCGCATCGCGCCGAACACGTTCGAGATCCATTACAAGGGACATGCGCTGCATGGCTTCGATGCGGTGATCCCGCGCATCGGCGCGTCGGTCACCTTCTACGGCACCGCGGTGCTGCGCCAGTTCGAGATGATGGGCGTGTTCACGCCGAGCACGTCCGACGCGATCCAGCGCTCGCGCGACAAGTTGCGCTCGCTGCAATTGCTCGCCCACGAGGGCATCGGCCTGCCGACCACGGTGTTCGGCGACAACCCCGACGACACCGCGGACCTGCTGACCATGCTCGGCGAGCCGCCGCACGTGATCAAGCTCAACGAGGGCGCGCAGGGCCAGGGTGTATTGTTGACCGAGAAACGCTCGGCGTCGCAGGGCGTCATCGAGGCGTTTCGCGGCCTGTACGCGAACTTCCTCGTGCAGGAATTCATCGGCGAGGCGGGCGGGGCGGATCTTCGCTGTTTCGTGGTCGGCAAGAAGGTGGTCGCCGCGATGCGCCGCCAGGCTGCCGAGGGTGATTTCCGCGCCAACATCCATCGTGGTGGCCAGGCCAGCGCGATCGAACTCGACGCGCTCGAATCCGCGACCGCGATCCGTGCGGCGCGCGTCATGGGACTCGGCATCGCGGGCGTGGACCTGCTGCGTTCGCGGCGTGGCCCGCTGGTCCTCGAAGTCAATTCCTCGCCGGGTCTTGAAGGCATCGAGGCGGCGTCCGGACTCGATATCGCGACCCGGATCATCGAGTACCTCGAACGCCGCGTGGCGCGCGGCCGCGGCGCCGCCGCGCCACGGCAGGGACGGCCGTCCTCGCGACCGGGCGCGCGCGCGGGCAAGGCCGGTTGAAGCCGCCCATCGGGCGGCGTACAGTCATTCGAGGGTCCGGGAATCGGCGTTTCGGCCGGGAGAATCCCATGTCACGGAATCGCGGGATCACTCGCCAATTGCTTGCGATCGTCGCGACGATCGGTTTCGCTGTCGCAGCGCCTGCTTTGCCTGCGGCGGAATCCGCGAGTGCCCGCGACGCCGCGCAGACGGCGGCCGCGTTCGCCGAGCAGGCGGCGCAGGTTCGCGAGCAGATGCGCCCCGGTGGCCGCTACGAATTCCTCGACGCGGACCAGCGCGCGACCGTGGAGCGCGACCTGACGCGCATCGGCGAGTTGCTCGACAAGCGAGGGACGGTGGATGGACTCACCGACCAGGAGCAGGTCGAACTCATCAATGCGCAGGAAGAGGCCAACGCACTGCTGACCCGCAACAAGGAAGGCAATCGCATGGTTTGCCGCTACGAACAGCCTACCGGTTCGCGCATGCGCACCAAGGTCTGCCGGACCGAGGCGCAGTGGGCGGAGATCGAACGCACGCAACAGGACGACTTCCAGCGCGCGGCGTTGCAGGGGCGAGGCGGCTCCTGACGGGAGCATCCGTCCGGCGGTACATGCGTTGTGACCTTGGCGGCCCGAAGGGTCGCATCGCCCGGGACGAACGAGCGAGGCGGGAAAACGGGTTCGCGCGTGCGCTGCTTACCGCGCCTGCGGGTTCGTGGCGGGTCGCGGCCGCGCTGATTCGAAGAACATCAGGTACACGAGCCGACCGTTTTCGGGCCGATCACCGAAACCCGGTCCCGCGGTGTGCCAGAGCCATGGCCGCAACAGGACGAGGCGGTTGAAGCGCATTGGGGCGCGCATGGTCAGCTCCCATTGCGAATCGTCGACGCTGTCCTTCTCGATGATTTCCCGGTGCATTTCCTCGCGCGACGAGAAACCCAGCTCCGCGAGTTCGCGGTCGTTGATCGGCGCGCGATCCAGGCCCGTTCGCCGATGGCGGAAGAAGTCGGTCCCTCCGCGGCAATCCTCGGGCAGGCTGAGATAGAGGATCCCGGACCAGTGTGAAGGGTCGATATGCACCTTTGCCTTGCCCTTGTCCGCGGCCAGCGTGATGCGGAACTTCGCGTGCGACTCGGGCGGCGACATCGGCTTCAACGGTTCGCCCGCAATGCGCGAAATCTGCTCGGACAGGCCGCCGAGTTCGATCCTCTGCACCGAGTTGCGGCCCGGGTATGGCCCGGACTGCTGCGGATAGGTCAATCCCAGCGCTGCGTCGCGCAGTGCGTGGGCGTTCTCGAGGAAATCGTCGACGATGATCAGGGACGTGGGCATGGACGGCGCGGATGGTCCGGGAGATGCGGGGAAGGGTGAAAGCCGGTGCACGAAGCAGGGCAGGATTCTAGCGGAGTGGCGGATCGCGGCCCAACGCACGAGAAGCTTTCGCCCCGCAGGGCCAGTGCAACCGGTGCAATATGGTGGTGATTACGTACGAAGAATGTCGTTGACATGTGTTCGCGAGGTTCCTACACTGGGCTGCACACGAAGTTGCAAGGGGCGGAATCATGAACTCATTGATCATCCGGATCATCGTATTGGCGTGCGCGGGCGCGATCTGCCTGGTGTCCACCTCGGCCGAGGCCAAGCAGCCCGAGTCCAAGGTCAAGGTCGCCCCGGCGACCACGCCGGAGGCTTTCGCGAAGCAGGCAGCCGCGGTTCGCGCGGCGATGCGCGGTGGCGGACGTTACAGCGGCATCAGCAGGACGGATCGCGAGCAGGTCGAGGAGGACATCGCGACAATCGAACAATTGCTCACGGAGCGCGGCTCGTTTGCGAACCTTTCGGAACGGGAGCAGGTTGAGTTGATCAATGCCCAGGAAGAGGCGAACGCGCTGTTGACGGAGAATGATGGCGATCGTCTGATCTGCCGCTACGAGAAGAAGACCGGCACCCATTTCCGTGAAAAATACTGCATCACGGCCAGGGCGCAGGAACTGCAACGCAACGAGAATCAGAACGCCTTCCGTACTTTGCCCGGCCGCGTTTTCCAGGATACCGGCGGTGGCGTGCGGCCGATCCCGCAAGGACCGGCGTCAGGCGGACCCTGATTTCCTCATCCGCGCAATCGGTTGATTACAAGCCGTTGCCGGTATGACGGCTGGCAGGCTGCTCAAGTACCCCTTTTCAGCAGCCTGCTGATGCGGTGCAGGGGCAGACCGCATCTGCTGGATCAGAGCATTTCAGCATGTCGAAAAGACCTGCATCCCGTCGGCACGGAAACGAGCATTTCATACGAAAGTATTCGTTGACAGATCGCAGAGAACCTCCATAAGCTTGTGCTCCATTACAATACGGACCCAAAGGGACATCATGCTTGCAAGATTCTTCCAGATTGCAATGCTGGCGGCGTGCGCCGGCGCTTTCGGCTTCACCACCACTTCGGCCGAGGCCAAGCGGCCCGAGTCGAAGGTCGAGGTCGCCCCGGCGACCACGCCGGAGGCTTTCGCGGAGCAGGCGACCGCGGTTCGCGCGGCGATGCGCGGCAACGGGCGCTACAGCGTCATCAGCAATTCGGATCGCAATGCGGTCGAGGCGAACCTGGACAAGATCGCGAGCCTCCTCGAACAACGCGGTTCGGTCGCCAACCTGACCGACCGCGAGCAGGTTGTGGTAAACAATGCGCAGGAAGAGGCCAACGCATTGCTGACCGAAAACGATGGGGATCGCCTGGTGTGCCGTTACGAGAAGAAAACCGGCACCCACTTCCGTGAGAAGGTCTGCAACACAGTCAGTGAACTCGCGCGCATGCGTGACGACAACCAGCGCGAGTTTCGTCGCATCACGCCGCCACCGCCTGCCAAGGTGGGAGGCTGATTCGCAACGGGAGGCATCATGAATCTGCCAGGTGTGGTCCGTACGCCGAAGCCGACGGAAGCGGAGCTCGCGATCCTCAACGTGTTGTGGGAGAACCGCGCCGCGACCGTGCGCGACGTGCATGATGCGCTGTACCGCGACGAGGGCGGCGGTTACACGACCGCCCTCAAGCTCCTGCAGATCATGCATGCGAAGGGCCTGGTCGAACGCGACGACTCGCAGCGCGCGCACGTGTACCGGCCTGCGGTCAGCAAGGAACGTACCCAGAAGCGCTTCCTCGCCGATCTCGTGAACCGGGTGTTCGATGGTTCACCCTCGCAACTGGTGCTGCAGGCGCTCGGTGGACGCACCCGCGCGACCCGCGAAGAGCTCGACGAGATCCGCGCCCTGCTCGACAAGCTCGACCGGGAGGTCCGCTCATGAACGGCGCATCCGGCTGGTCCGCACTCTTCGAAGCGATGCCGTGGATCGATACGCTCGGTCTCAGCCTGCTGCATTTCCTGTGGCAGGGCGTCTTGATCGGCGCCGTGTATTACCTCGTCCGGGCGATGCTGCCGGTCGCGCGCAGCGAGGCGCGTTACTGGGTCGGCATCGGGGCGCTGGCGATGCTGGCCGCTTGTCCGGTGGCGACATTCTCCGTCTTGCGCCCTGCGACGGATGTCGCACGGGCCCTGCCGGGCGTCGACGTCGCGCAGCCGCTGGCCGCGTTCGCTGGTGCGATGTCGGGCTCGGAGCCGGTCTGGCAGACCGGTCTGCCCTGGCTGGTCGTCGCGTGGTGCGCGGGCGTGCTGTTCATGGCCTGGCGCGCGTTTCGCGATTGGCGCGGCCTGGAACGCGTCGCGCATCACATGGCCGAACGCAATCTCGAACTGGAACGCCGCCTCGCGCGGCTCGCGCGGCGTCTCGATGTGGCCCAGCGCGTGCGCGTGCTGGTTTCGACGCATATCGATACACCGAGCCTGATCGGCTGGCTGCGCCCGGTGATCCTGCTTCCCGCGGCGGTCGTGATCGGCCTGCCGCGCCATCAGCTGGAACTCATCCTGAGTCACGAGCTCGGCCATCTGCGCCGCTGCGACCACCTCGTCAACCTTGCCCAGGCGCTCGTCGAGACCCTGCTGTTCTATCACCCGGTCGTGCACTGGATCTCGCGCGACGTGCGCCACGAACGCGAAGTGTGTTGCGATCGTCTGGTCCTGCGCGCGAGCAGCGACGAGCCGCGCGAGTATGCGCGCGCGCTCGCCGCACTCGAGGAATTGCGTCATGTACCGGCGCAACTCGCGCTGGCTGCGAATGGCGGCATGCTGGTCGATCGCGTGCGTCGGATCGTCGGCGTGCCGGTGCCGCGCATGGCCGCGACCCATTCGGCGATCGGCATGTGGCTGCTCGCGTCGGTCGGCCTCGTGGTGGTCGCGATGAGCCCGCAACTTCGCCAGCAGCACGAGCCGGTGGCGGCAGCTGTCGTGGTGCCCCCGGTGAGTGCACTCGCGTCGGCGGTGCCGAATGCGGTGGGCCTGGCCGGGTTGGCCCTTCGCCTGCCGGCGGACCCGGTCCTGCCGGAATTCACGGCGCCGGACACGGTTGCGATCGCGCCGCGATTCGGGAATCGCGGCGTGGAATCGGCCGCCGTGGAGCGGGCCTTGCCGCCACCTGCGGACAAGCTGGCGACCGCCGTCGACCACAACGCCACCATGACGACGTCGCTTGATCCGACCGATCCGGTCGTGGTGGCTTCGGTCGTGCCACCGCCGCATTCCGAAGCCGCATCGACCGTAACGACAGTCGATCCGGCGCCGCCGCCAACAGCCGCGCCAACGTCCGCCACCACCCCCGCGCCGCGCGACGAACCGATAGCGACGCGGAAGATCGCACCCCGGTACCCGGCCGGTGGCCTGCGTGGCGAGGAAGTTCGCGTGGAGATCGCGTTCGGCATCGACGCCAATGGCCGGGTCCGCAACCTGCGCGTGCTCGATGGGCGCGCCGATCGCGCCTTCGCCGAAGCGGCGACCGATGCATTGCGCGCGTGGCGCTTCGATCCTTCCAGCGTATCTGCAGATGGCAGTCGGCGTTACCGGCAAACCTTCGTGTTCGCGGGCGAGCGCACGGCGGGCGCGCTGGACCCCGACGGCTGCATGACTCGCACCGGCTCGCGGATTTGCCAGTAGTCTGCCGTATCGACCGCGGCGGGATCGGTTCGCGGGCGGTGCATCCTGTAGCGCTCGACCAAGGCGCGGTACAGGTTTCTCGCGCCTGTTAACCGCCTGCTCAGTCGCGCTTAACGGGGTCTTAAGATCGCCCCACATATAGTCTCCGCACTGTAGTCGGCTCGACACTCCTAGAGTCAGGTCAGGTGACTGGCAGATTACGGTAATCGGGGCAGTAGCTATTGGGCCCAGGCGAGGTGTGTTCCCCCAATGACACCTCCCTGGGTCTTTTTCTTTGGCGCGAGCAACGCTCCGAACCCCGTGCGGAACCGTATCTGGCGACCGTTGCACAACGATCCGGCAGCTTCGGCCGTGACCTCCGGCACAGGTGCTGCAATGCGCATCGCGCGCTTGCGGTTTTCGCTACACTTCCCACCCACTTCCGGCCATGACGGCCTGGTAATCGTGTCCGATGCGCATACTCGTCATTGAAGACAACAGCGATATCGCGGCCAATATCGGCGACTTCCTCGCCGACCGCGACCACGTCGTCGATTTCGCCGGGGACGGCATCACCGGCCTGCATCTCGCCGTGGTCAACGACTTCGACGTCATCGTGCTCGACCTCAACCTGCCCGGCATGGACGGGCTCGAGGTGTGCCGCAAGCTGCGCCAGGAAGCGCGTCGGCAGACGCCGGTGCTGATGCTGACCGCGCGGGATGCGCTCGAGCACAAGCTCAGCGGATTCGACTCCGGCGCGGACGACTACATGGTCAAGCCATTCGCGTTGCAGGAACTCGCCGCGCGCATCGAGGTGCTCGGGCGTCGTGGCAAGGGCAGCAAGACGCGCGTGCTGCAACTCGCCGATCTCGTATACAACCTCGATACCCTGGAAGTCTCGCGCGCCGGTGTTCCGATCCAGCTCAATCCGATCGGCCTGAAACTGCTGCAGGCGCTGATGGAGGCAGCACCTTCGGTGGTGACCCGGCAGGATCTGGAAACGCGCGTGTGGGGCGAGGAATTGCCGGACAGCGATTCCCTGCGCGTGCACATCCACGGCCTGCGCGCGCTCATCGACAAGCCGTTCGACAAGCCGCTGATCCAGACCCGTTACGGCATCGGCTACCGCATGGTCGATCCCGATGCGGTACCGGCGTAGGCTCCGCAGCCGCATCATCATCTCGTTCGCGCTGTTCGGCCTCGCGCTGACCGCGATGTTCGCGCTGAGCGCGGTATTCCTGCGCGGCTGGCTCGAGGACAAGCTGATCGGCGAGGCGCTGTCGCGCAACGTCAACGACTATGCGCAGAAGTTCTACGAGGATCCGAACCAGAATCTGTTCATCTTCCAGAAGATTCGGGGTTACATGTACAGCGAACGCAAGTTCGCGAACGTGCCGTTTGCATGGCGCGATCTCGACAACGGCGTGCATGACCTCAGCCAGACCAATGCGGCGGGCGAGCGCGAGGTGTACAAGCTCGCGGTGCGCAAGGATCCGCATTACTGGTTCTTCCTGCAGTACGACACCGCGCAGGAGCAGCAGGCGCAACGTCTGCTGCAAGCCGCACTGATTCTCGCCGTGCTGCTTTTTTCCGTGCTGTCGCTGGTGATCGGTTTCTGGTCGTCGGCGCGCGTGATGAGCCCGGTCACCGACCTCGCGCGGCGCATCCAGGCGATGAGCCGCAGCGGCCGGCCCGAAGCGCTGGCGCCGCATTTCGCCAACGACGAGGTCGGCCAGGTCGCCGCGGCGCTCGACGATTATTCCGAACGCCTGACCGAACTGGTCGAACGCGACCGCGAGTTCAATGCGGACGTGAGCCACGAGTTGCGCACGCCGCTCGCGGTGATCGCGAGTACCACCGAGTTGCTGCTCGCCAGCGACCTGTCCGACAAGGTGCGCGAGCGCCTCAAGCGCATCGAGCGCGCGGTGCGCCAGTCGACCGAACTGACCGATGCGCTGCTGCTCCTGTCACGCCGCGAGCGGCAAGGGCCGCATGATGGGGAAACCACCGACGTCGCGCAGCTCGTCGAGCAGATCGTCGACATGAATCGCCCGCACCTCATCAACAAGCCGATCACGGTACGCATCGAGCACGACGCGCCGCTCGCGGTCGCGGCGCCCTCGTCGGTCGTCGCGGTCGCACTCGGCAACCTCGTCGGCAATGCGTTCAAGTACACGCCCGAGGGCGAGGTCGTGGTCACGGTGGGCGAACGAAGCGTGGCAATCGAGGACAGCGGTCCCGGCATCAGTGCGGACGAAGCCGAGAACCTGTTCAAGCGCGGCGTGCGCGGCAGCGCCGGTGGCAAGGGCGCCGGCCTCGGCCTCGCGATCGTCCGGCGCCTGTGCGAGTTGTACGGTTGGAAGGTCTCGCTCGCACCGCGACCGCAGGGCGGCGCGGTCGCGACGCTCGATTTCGGTGCGCGCAACCCGATGGTGTAGGAACCGGTTTCAGCCGCGATGCTTCCGGCTTCGACGCTGCAAGGCATTGCGGTGATTGCGCTTCGAAAATTGATGGATGGCTTGCACCGCCAATCCGTCGGATTCCCCTCTCAAACTACTTCGAGCCAACCCCAACGATCCTCGGTCGATCCGTCGAACAAACCGAAGAACAGGCCCTGCATGCGTTGGGTGAGCGGCCCGGGCTTGCCGGCGCCGACCGGCTTGCCGTCGACCGAACGAATCGGCGTGATCTCGGCCGCGGTGCCGCACATGAACACCTCGTCGGCGAGATACAGGTACTCGCGCGGCAGGTCGCGTTCGATCACCTCGATGCCGTTGTCGCGTGCGAGCGTGATCAGCGTGTGGCGCGTGATGCCGTCGAGGATCGCCGCACTGGCCGGCGTCGTGTGCAGTTGGCCGTTGAACGCGAGGAACAGGTTTTCCCCCGCACCCTCGCTGAGCAGGCCGGTCGAGGCGAGCGCGATGCCTTCACCGAAACCGAGCCGACGCGCTTCGCGCGCGACCAGCTGCCCGGACAGGTAATTGCCACCGGCCTTGGCTCCGGCCGGAATCGTGTTCGGCGCGAAGCGCTGCCAGCTCGACACGCACGCGTCGATTCCCGCCTCGAGTACGCCCGCACCAAGGTACGCGCCCATCGGCCAGGCCGCGACCGCGACATCGACCGGCGTTTCCGCCGCGAGTCCGAATCCGCCGAGCCCGCGGTACGCGATCGGTCGCAGGTAGGCCTGGCCCAGGCCGTTCGCGCGAAGCACCTCGCGACATGCGGCGGTGACTTGCCCGATATCGTACGGAATGGCCACGTCGTGGATCTTCGCGGAGTTGTACAGGCGCCGCAGGTGATCGGTCAGGCGGAAGATCGCCGCGCCGTCGGGCGTCGTGTAGCTGCGGATGCCTTCGAACACCGACGAGCCGTAATGCAGGCCGTGCGCCATGACATGCACGGTGGCCTCTTTCCACGGCTTGATCGCGCCGTTGTGCCAGATCCATTCGGGGTAGGTCATGTCGGCCATGCGGTTTCCTCGTGATCGCTGGCGCGATGATAGCGCGTCGCTCCGATGCCCGCGGTGCGGGAACCGGGCTCAGCCACCTTCGAAACCATCGGCGAACACCTCTTGCGGCAGGACCAGGATCGAACCCTGCATGCCCATCGCGTAATGGAAGTCGCAGAAGTACGGGAACTCGCCGGCTTCGGGCAGCAGCCGGTCGGCTTCGGTACCGCTGGTGATCGAGCCGATCGGGCTGTCAGGGTCGACGATCGGCGTACCGTCTTCCACGCTGCCCGCGAACAGCGGATGGTTGCCGAATTCCGGGATTGCGCGAAACCGGATCACGGTTCCTTCCACGACCATTGCGCAGCGCGGCCGGTAGCGGAACGGATTGCCCGGGTCGTCGTTGGCGATCTCGACCAGCGCCGCGCCGCGATAGTCCGACCACAGCGTCGAGCAGCCGTTCTCGGCACTCGCGATGGGCGACATCAGGCCGAGGATCGCGAGTGGGATCGCGAGACCGGCGTGGCGAACGCGGAAGTTGGTGGTTGTGAGAGCCATCACGTACGGTTGGCGAATTCCGCATTATTGTCGCGGGACTCCGCACCATGGTCAAAACGGGGAATACGCCATGAAATACGGACGCGACCTCTTGCCGGGCTGGCTGGCGACTTTCGTGCTCGCGACGGGGCTGGTGGCTTCGAGCGTCGCCGCGGCCGGCGACCACGTGTTCAATGCGACCTTCGATGCCGCCGCGGAAGGCCCCTACACCGATGCCGAAGCGGCGCGGTTCCTGACCCAGGCGACGTTCGGCCCGACCCGGGCCGAGATCGATCGCTTGCGGGGCATCGGCTACCACGCGTGGCTCGGCGAGCAGTACGCGCTCGCACCCTCGCTGCACCGTCCGTACATGGAGAGCATCGAGGCGGCCGGCGAGGACATCTACCAGCACATCCGCCGCGAAGCCTGGTGGACGTTCGCGATTTCCGCACCGGACCAATTGCGCCAGCGCGTCGCGTTTGCGCTCAGCGAGCTGTTCGTCGTTTCCGAGCAGGGTGGCGGACTCGAGGGTTTGCCGATTCCGCTGGCGCACTACTACGACCTGCTGGTGAACGGCGCATTCGGCAACTACCGGGATCTGCTCGAACAGGTGACCCTGAGCCCGGTCATGGGTCACTACCTTTCGATGTTCAAGAACCGCAAGGCGGATCCGGAGCAGAACATCCGTCCGGACGAGAACTACGCCCGCGAGATCATGCAGTTGTTCTCGATCGGCCTGGTCCGGCTCAATCCGGACGGAACGCCGCTCCTGGTCGCCGGTGAAACGGTACCGACCTACGACCAGGACACGATCAGCGGATTCGCGAAGGTCTTCACCGGCTGGAACTATCCGGATTGCGATGACGATCCGCCGGATGGCGAAATCCAGCCCTGGGAGTGGCAGTGGTGTGCGTCGGGACCGGTGCCATGGCCGGAACCGGGTTGGGACGATTACGAGATGGTGCCGATGGAGGCTTACGAGGCCTACCACGCGAGCGCAGCCGACAAGCAGTTGCTGGAGTACCCCGGCGTCACGTTG
>CAYWZC010000036.1:25324-26763 GCA_964462745.1 uncultured Rhodanobacteraceae bacterium | reverse complement strand
GAGGAGACTTCCTCGGATTACGACCGCGAGAAGCTGCAGGAGCGCGTGGCCAAGCTGGCCGGCGGCGTTGTCGTCATCAAGGTCGGCGCTGCGACCGAGGTCGAGATGAAGGAGAAGAAGGCGCGCGTAGAAGACGCCCTGCACGCCACGCGTGCGGCGGTCGAGGAAGGCGTGGTGCCGGGCGGCGGTGTCGCGCTGATCCGCGCGCTGGCCGGCGTCGCCAAGCTCAAGGGCGACAACGACGACCAGAACCACGGCATCCAGATCGCCAAGCGCGCGATGGAAGCGCCGCTGCGCGAGATCGTCAACAACGCGGGCGAGGAAGCCAGCGTGATCCTCAACCAGGTCGCGGACGGCAAGGGCAACCACGGCTACAACGCCGCGAACGGGAAGTTCGGCGACATGGTCGAGATGGGCATCCTCGATCCGACCAAGGTGACCCGCACCGCGTTGCAGAACGCGGCCTCGATCGCCGGCCTCATGATCACCACCGAGGCGATGGTCGCCGAGGCGCCGAAGAAGGACGAAGGCCACAACCACGGTGCCGGCGCAGGCGGCATGGGTGGAATGGGCGGCATGGGCGGGATGGATTTCTGATCCGCCCCCAGCAAGCGTGAGTGCGAAGCCCGGCCCTGCGCCGGGCTTCGTGTTTTCCGGGGCTGGAGACGTGCCTTGGCCGGTGGAAGCGGCACCAGCCCGTTCCGGCCGAAGGCCAGCCGGCGCGCGTTCGATCGCGAGCGCCGCTATTCGACGGGCAATGGATCCCCGGCCCGGATCACTCGGTCGCGACCGGTTCCAGGCGCATTCCCTGCGGCGGGCTGGCCCAGAACGGCCGGACCTTGTCGATCACACCGGCTTCGCGCAGGCGCCGTTCGTGCTCACGCAGAGCGGCTTCGTCGCGATAGCGCTCGATCCACACGTAGGAATGCGGTTGGTCGGAATTCCGGTTGAGCGCATACGCCAGGGTTCCGGGTTCCGCGCGCCGCACGTCGGCGATCGACGCGCGCGCGAAGGCAAGGAATTCAGCCTCGCGTTCGGGTCGGATCGTCATCGGCACGACGAGGGTGATCTCGCCCGCATCCGCTTCGGCGGACGCGGTCTGCGCGGGCGTCGCCGGCCGATGCACGATGTCGACCGAGATTTCCTCCGCCGGGGTCCTTTCGCGATTCTCGATCCAGTGGGTCGTGGACCTGTCCTCGGGCCAGCCCAGGCCCGGGCCGTATTCGGTCGCGACGCCGTTGCGGTGATCGACCACCTTGCCGTGCAACACGTAGACGGTGCCGGGGCGATCCACATGGTCGTGCAATGCGCTGGCGCCGCCGGGCGCGATGGTGATGCGACGGATGCGCAACGCGCGCCCCTCCATGCCGGGGATCTCCCGGCCGAGGTCCACTTCGTCCAGCAGTTGTTCGTCGAACCCGGTCGTCTTCGCGGGCGGA
>CAYWZC010000036.1:20472-25224 GCA_964462745.1 uncultured Rhodanobacteraceae bacterium | reverse complement strand
ATGGCCGGCGATGGCCGAGAGCGCGAGGGCGGGCAGGACGAGGCGCTTGGCGGCCTTCAAGGTCCATCGCATGGCGTTTCTCCCGGGGAGGACGCGCGGATCGTACACCCGTCGGCGTCGGCGTTGACGCGCCCCAGCGCTGCCCGCCGGTCGCCGGGGCGTTGCTCTCCGATGCACAACGTTCGACGACGAACGGTCATGTCAGGGTCCGGTACGCCTCGGGTATGAAGCGCGGAGTGCAGATCGCAAGGAACACGAGGTCGTCGTGGTCCAGGTTGGTGATCCGTTGGCGGGTGCCGGGCGGGATCGCGACGACATCGCCGGGTCCGACCTCGTGCATGGCTTCGCCGACTTCGGCGCGGCCGCGTCCGGCGAGGATCACGTAACGCTCGGCGATGCCATCCAGCGCATGCCAGCTCGTCGCGACGCCGGGCTCGACACGCGCGCGGGCGATCGATACCGCTTCGTCTCCGGGCGTATTCCACCACTCGGTGATCCAGCAGCCTTCGGCGTCGAAGTGGTATTCCTCGCGACCGTGCATCGCAATTTCCGGTGGAGAGAGTTATCCCCGCGCAAGGGCGCGAACCGGATCGCGGTTTCGGGCCGGTTGGCGGACGTCCGGATTGTAGCGGGCTCGCGCCCGATGCCGGCCGGCTCGCGGTTGCGGATCGGATCACGCCGCTCGCTCCGTCGCATCGGAATCATCGACATGCACGGACGCGGGGCCGTCCGGTACGTCGTCCTGCGCGGACGTCGGCGTCGGGTGCCGTTTTCCCGCGTCGCGCCCCGCATTGCCAACCGCACAGGCGCATGGCAATGTGTGACGGCGGGGCCGGGAGAAAGTGGCGTGAACGAGGTGACCGAACTGATCGGCAGGGCGCGCGACGGCGACCGGCAGGCCTCCGAACACCTGTTCGCGACGTTGTACGACGAGCTGCACCGGCTCGCCGCGGGTCAGTTACGCGGCGACGACGCGATGCGCGCGACTTCGCTGGTGCACGAGGCCTACCTGAAACTCGCGCGCCACGGTGCGCTCGAAGTCAATGACCGCAGCCATTATTTCGCGGTCGCCGCGCGCGTGATGCGCCAGATCGTGCTCGACCACGTGCGCTCGCGCGCCGCGCAGCGGCGTGGCGGCGACATCCGCTTCGTCGCGCTCGACACCACCGCGGTACAGGCCGCCGCCGACGAACGCGGCGACGACGTGCTCGCGCTCGATGCGGCGCTCGGCCGGCTCGCCGAAGTCGACGCGCCGCTCGCCGCGCTGGTCGAGCTGCGGTTCTACGCAGGGCTCGATCTCGCCGCGATCGCGAACGTGCAGGATCGCTCGGAGCGCTCGCTGAAGCGCGACTGGCGCCGCGCGCGCGCGTTCCTGCAACGCGAACTGGCTTCGGCCTGACGCGCATGGATGCCGCACGCTGGGCGGAGGTCGCGGCGCTGTTCGACGAGCTGGCCGAACTCGCGCCGACCGAGCGTGAGCGGCGACTCGCCGAACTCGCGCGCGAGGATGCGACGCTTGCCGACGAGGTCGCTTCCCTGCTCGCGGCCGACGCCACCGACAACGCGTTCGTCGACAGCGGCGCGGCGGCGATTTCCGGCATGCTGGAGACCGGCGACGACGGCGCGCCTGCGGACGGCATGGCCGGCCCGTACCGCTTGCTGCGGCCGCTCGGCGAAGGCGGCATGGGCGTGGTCTGGCTGGCCGAACGCACCGACGGCGCGTACGAGCAGCAGGTCGCGGTCAAGCTGCTCAAGCGCGGCATGGACACGCATGCGATCCTGCGTCGCTTCCTGCAGGAGCGGCGCATCCTCGCGCGCCTGCGTCATCCGCATATCGTGCGCCTGCTCGACGGCGGCATGAGCGCGGATGGACGTCCGTTCTACGTGATGGACCCGGTCGACGGCGAGCCGATCACGGTGCATGCGTCGCGCCATCATCTCGACGTGCGCACGCGCGTGGAACTTCTCGCCACGGTCGCCGAAGCGGTTGCCTACGCACATTCGCAACTGGTCGTGCATCGGGACCTGAAACCGTCCAACGTGCTGGTCGACGCGACCGGGGAACCGCGCGTGCTCGATTTCGGCATTGCCAAGCTCATCGAGGAAAGCGGCGAACAAACCCGCACCGGAACCGGCATGCGGGTGCTGTCGCCCGCGTATGCGGCGCCCGAACAGATCCTCGGCGAACCGGTCGGCACCGCGACCGATGTCTATGCGCTCGGCCTCATGCTGCACGAACTGCTGGTCGGCGAGCTGCCGCAACGGCGGCGCGCAACCGCGGTCGCCGCGCATACGCAGGGTGTCGCGGACGAGCCGGTCGAGCGCGCCAGTTCGCATGCCGCGCGGCTCGCCGCCGAACGCGTCGTCGCCTTGTACGGGCACACCGATTCCCGGCGCCTCTCGCGCCAACTGGCCGGCGATCTCGACGTCATCCTCGCGACGGCATTGCGCGGCGATCCGACGCGTCGCTATCCGACCGCGCTCGCGTTCGCGAACGACCTGCGCTGCTGGTTGCAGGGCCGCACGATCGCCGCACGCCCCGATTCGGCTTCGTACCGCGTGGCCCGATTCGTGCGTCGCCATCGCGTCGGTGTCGCGGCGACCGTGTTGATCGCATTGTCGCTGGTTGGCGGGTCCGGAGTTGCGCTGTGGCAGGCGGGACAAGCGCGCGAGCAGGCGAGCCTCGCCCGCGAGCAGGCCGATCGTGCGGAGCGGGTCAAGGCGTTCCTCGTCGACATCCTGCGCGAGAACGATCCGGAGATCGCCCGCGGCAAGGACCGGAGCGCCGCGGAAATCCTGCGCCGCGGCCGCGCCGAACTCGAAGCGTCGATGGTGGACGATCCGCAAACTCGTGGCGAACTGCTCGTAACGATCGCGGAAATCCAGGGCAACCTCGGCAAGCCGGCAGAGGCACTCGTCACTGCCGAACTCGCGCTGCCGCTGCTCGTCACCGGCCCACAGGTCGACGACGCGCTGCTCGCGCATGCATACGCCGTCCGCGGTGCGCTCTACGAGTACCTCGATCGGGTCCAGGAGGCCGAGCGCGACTTGCGCCAGTCACGCGCGATCCTGGCCCGGGATGCCGAACGACATGCGGACCAGCTCGCCGAGGTGGAATCGCAACTCGCATTCGTGCTGCGTTATACGCAATCGGGTGCCGTCGCCGCCGCCCTGCAAGGCAAGGTCGTCGAGGACCTGCGTGCCCGGTTCGGCGACGAGACTCCGGTGGTTGCCGAGCATCGCATCCAACTGGCGCTGTTGCTGGAGGACGCCGGCAAGTTCGCGCAGGCCGAAGCCGAATACCGGGACGCGCTGCCGACACTCGTCGCCGCCGGTGGCGCGCTGTCGCCAAGAGTGTGCGAGGCCGAGCGCAACTATGCCGGCCTGCTCGATCGCCTTGGCCGCGCGGACGAGGCGGAACCCCGCTTCAGCCGCGCCCTCGATTGCGAAGCGAAGCTCTATGGCGTCGATTCCATCCTGTACGCGCGGACCCGTTTTTCGCGCGGCATCCTTTACCTCAATCGGCATCGTCATGCCGAGGCGGAGTCCGATTTCCGCGCGGTGGTGGGAACCTATGCGGACAAGGGAGCGAGCGCCGGACATGCCCATCGTTACCTCGGCCGCACCCTCGAAGAACAGGGCAGGCTGCTCGCGGCGATCGAGGAATACGCAACCGCGGAACGGATCTATCGGGAAACCGATTTGCCGAACGACCTGCAACGCTGGCGCGCGCGCGCCGATTACGGCTATGCGCTATTCCTGACCGGCGATGTGGCGAAGGGCCGGGCCGCAGTCGACTCGGCGCTCGCCGGCCTCGAATCCGAGGCGCCCGCGGGCGACACCTTCGAGTTCATGCGCCCGTTGCGCGCGCTCGGCGAGATCGCGCGGGCGCAGGCCGAGCTCGAGACCGCAATCAGCGCGCACCGGCGCTGGCGCGAACTCGCAGTCACGATTTACGGTCCGGAATCGCGCGACGCGTACCTCGCAGCGCATGCACTCGCGATCGATCTCGCCGCCGCGGGTACGCCGCCGGCGCTCACCGAAGCCGGGCAGCTGCTCGCGGACGCCGTATCGCTCGCGCGTGCCGACGACGCACCGGAGCTCGCGGCGATCGAACAGACGAGCCGCGATGTCGAGCGCGCAATCGCGGGCAACGACCGTGCTACGGGGACCGTGACGCCATGAGCAACCGTCGCGATGCGGCCCGACCCATGCCGGGGCGAGAGCGGTGGCCAGGCCGGTCGGTTTACCACGGCGCATGCTGTTGTTGGTGATGCGCGCACTCGAATCGATGGGTGCAGTCATTGTCGATTAACCCGACCGGCGTAGGGTCCGGGTGACGCGCGAATTGCGTGAGGAGGACGCCGCCATGGAGTCACCGGATCGACATGCGTCGGAAGCCGGCCGCAGCCGGCCGGGCAGGCACGGCATCGCGATCCTGCTCGGCTGCTGGCTCGTCGCGTGCTCGGCGCAAACCACCTTGCCCGACGCAAACCGTTTCGGACCCGATCCGACCCTGCCGGAACCACGGTCCCCATGGTTGCCGACGGTCAATACCGCACCCGCCGAGGGCTGGACGCAAGGTGAGGCGCCGGTCGCGGCGGCAGGATTAGAAGTGAAGGCATTCGCCGATGGCCTCGATCATCCGCGCTGGCTGCTCGTGTTGCCGAACGGCGACGTGCTGGTGGCCGAAACCGACGCCCCGCCGAAGCCCGAGGACGGCAAGGACCTGCGCGGCTGGATCATGAAGCA
>CAYWZC010000036.1:0-20372 GCA_964462745.1 uncultured Rhodanobacteraceae bacterium | reverse complement strand
CTCGTGCCCGATTACATGACCCACGTGCAGGACGGCGGCTTCTACGGCTGGCCGTACAGTTACTGGGGACCGCACGTCGACACGCGCGTCGAGCCGCAGCGTCCCGATCTCGTCGCGCGCGCAATCGTGCCGGACTATTCGCTCGGCGCGCATACCGCGTCACTGGGCCTCGCTTTCTACGATGCCGACGCCTTCCCGACGCGCTATCGTGGCGGCGCATTCATCGGCCAGCATGGTTCGTGGAACCGCAGCGAACCGGTCGGCTACAAGGTCGTGTTCGTGCCGTTCGCGGGCGGCCGCCCGGCGGGCTTGCCGGAGGACATCCTGACCGGCTTCCTCGACGCCGATGGCAACGCCAATGGCCGCCCGGTTGGCGTCGCGGTTGCGCGTGACGGTGCCTTGCTGGTCGCGGACGATGTCGGCGGCCGCGTGTGGCGGGTTGCGGCGATTCCGCGCTGAGGTCGTCGTGTCGCGACGATCCTTCGTGGTTCCGGCCCACCCTCACTCGTTGCCGTCGGCGAAGATCAGGTCCGACTGCAAGCGCAGTGCCGTCGCATCGACGCTGCCACTCTGGTACGTGTAACCGCCGATCAGCGGCTTGCCGGCCGCGAGGATCATCGAAGACGCCGCATCGTCATCTCCCGTACTCGACACTTCGATCCGGACCACGCCATTGCCGTCGAAGCTCGAGTCGAGATCGCCGCTGCGGGTCGTTCGCGCGATGTAATGGTCGCCGCCACCTCCCGTGTGCTCGATCCAGCCCGCGGCGACGATGCGGCCGTCGCTGCGCAGTGCGAGCGACTCCATGCGTGCGCCGTCTTCGCGGGTCAGATCGAGCCAGCCGGATGTCGCGAAGGACGCATCGAATGCGCCCGTCGCATCGAGGCGCGCGAGACCGGTGCGATTGACCGGCAGCGGGGAGAAGTTCGTGATCGCGAGCGACAGTGCGCCGTACCGGTCCGCGGCGATCGCTTGCACGCTCCACGTCGCATCGAGCGTGTCGGGCAGGCTGGTGATGACGGCGACCCCGTTGCTGCCGGCGCCGAACGACGTATCGGCCTCGCCGTTCGCGGTCATGCGCACGACCATCGGGATCGTGAAGTTCGGCGCCAAGCGCGCGCCGCCGAGCACGATGCGTCCCTCGGCATCGACCGCGATCGCTTGCAGGCGCGGTTCGGAAGGTACCGGCATGCTCGCCCAGCCTTCCTCGCCGAACGTCGGGTCCGGCTCGCCGTTCGCGTTCACGCGCAGCACCACGGCGCGATACGTGTCGGGACAGTTGTTGCAGTAGCCGCCGAACAGGAACTTGCCGTCCGGTTGCCGCGTGACCGCGCGGATGTACAGGCCCGGGTTGGTCCACGGGGTGGTCACGAACACGCGGCGGCCTTCGTCGGCGAAGGTCGGGTCGACGTCGCCGGAACCGTCGAGCCGCATCATCGCGGGCGGAGCCTGCGCAACGATTTCGCCGGGCACCTCGGCGTTGCCGAGCAGCATCAGCTTGCCGTCGGCGAGCGGAAACACGCCGCGCAGGGTATCGGTACCGGATGGCAGGTAATCGAATCCCGCCGTGCGCAATCCCTGGAAACCGAACGCGGTGTCGATGCTGCCATCGACCTGGAATCGGGAAATCGCGAAGTCGAGGTTGTCTCCGTCTCGCACCACGGTCGTACCGACCAGCACGCGGGCGTCCGTTGCCACCGCGACGGCGACGGGTTGGTCCGCCACCACCGGGGCTGCCCAGTCCGCAACCGCGATTCCCTGGTCGCCGAATTCCGGATCCGCATCTCCGTCATTGGCGTAAGCCGGGCCGATTGCCGTTGCCGCGAACAACGCGAACTGCGTGCAACGCAAGGCGGCACGCGACGCACAACGCGGACGGGCCAATCGATTCGGAGGGCAAGTCGGGCTCATGGTATTCGCTTCCATTGGGTTTCCCTGTTCCACGCAAGATCGCGGCGCGCGGGGCCAGATTGCGGTTCGCTCAATCGAATCCGTCGGCGAAGATCAGATCAGCGAATCCGTAGCCACCCTCGTACGCGCCGATTTCGTAGCCCGCGCCTTGCGGCCGGGCGACGCCGTTCAGGTCGAGGATGGGCAGTCCCCCGACGCACTGGAGATTGCTGCAGCCGACGTCGATCAGCGGCGAATTGGTGGCGAGGCGGAAATCCTCGGCGGCGGGATTGGTGAAGCCAGGATCGACTTGCACCACGTTGACGCCGTTGCAGACGATCACGTCATCGAACACGCCGACGTCGTTGTAGCCGCAGTCGTTCTGGCTGGCGATGTTCCCGGTCACGCCGAGATCCGAATTGTCGTTGCCCCAGAAGATGTTGTTCTTGATGTACGCCGACGCATCATCCTCGTTCTCGAACAGCAAGCCGCCGACGGTGCCGCCGGAGGTCGCCTCGTTGTAGGCAAAGGTGTTGTTGTAGATGTAGGTTGCGTTGAACCCGTTCTCGTTGATGATGCGCGCGCCGCCGGCACCGGTCCCCGTGACCAGGTTGGAATGGAACAGCGAGCCTTCGACATGGATCGGAGCCTGTGTCTTCACGTACAGCGCAGCGTAGGTTTCGTTGTGATGCAGGATCACGCGCTCGACGTGGACGCCGATGCCGAAGCCCGACCCGTGGTCGAAATGCAGCGCGCCGAGCACGACGCCATCGCTGTAGCCACCGGTGATCGTCAGGTTGCGTACCGTGATGGTCCCGTTCGCGTTGCGAAATCGCAGCACGCTGGTTTGCAGGTTGCCGGACAGCACGGTCAGCGTGGCGTCGTTGGTCGCCACGGAACAATCCGCATTCCAGCCGCCGGACACGGTGACGTTGGAAATGTCCGCATCGTTGCTCGGAGGGTAGTAATAGAAGCCGTCCGGGATCGGTGCGACGTAGGTGCCGGCGCGGATGCGGATGTCGTCCGATTCGTCGTTGGTTTCCGCGGCGATGATCGCCGAGTTGAGCTGGCCGGCGGTGCCGACGCAAACGCTCGCGGCCAGCGCATGGGCGGACAACAGCAGGCCGGGCAGGAGGGCGCACAGCACGGTGTGGCGAACCCGAGTGCGTGTTCCTCGGCAGGGCAAGTTCATCGCGTTTCTCCGTGGATCGTTTCGACTGATTCCTGTCCACGGAAAACGCACCGATCGGGGGCCACGCCGATCCGGTGTCACGGAATGTCGGCCGGGTGTCGTTGGAGCGGATCGAGCAACCGGAGTCCGCGCCATGGCCACGCGACCCGCGCCCGCCGCGGGCGTGCGCCGTTGCCGGTTCATCACGGGATCGGGGTCGATCGCGCGCGGGCAGGTGCAGTAGCCCTCTGCGCTGTTGGTGCGGGTGGCGGGCCGAAGCGATTCGCGCCGGGCGTGCCGGCAATGAAGCCGTTGAACACCAGCGCGACCAGACCGCCGATCGCGGGCTCCCGGAATGCCCACGCGGGAATCGGCCCGCGTCGGTGGTGCGCGGGATCGGCATCCCGGCAGGTCGACGCCCCGAACCGGTGCGTCGGGAACTCCGCGGCTCGTCAGACTTCCGGCAAGTCCGGTTCGAATCGACCACGGAAGATCGTGTCGACGCTCGCGCCGTATTCATAGGCGCCAAAGTCGTAGGGCGAGCCTGCGGAATGCACCTCGTACGGGCGGGTCGCGCCGTCGCGATCGGTGCTCGCCGGAATTCCGGTCGCAGTGGCCGGGTTCGAGCGATCGATGGCCGGGGAGTCGGACTGCAGGTGGAGGTCGCCCGCACCCGCATTCACGAAGCGCGGATCGGCGGTCAGTTGGATGTTGTTGGCACCCGGATCGGGCAAGCCACCGAGGTTGCCGGTCAGCAGGTCCCGGATCACCACCGGGACATTGTCGAACGCGAAGAATACTTCGTTGTCCGGCTGGAAGATGATGTTGTTGACCAGGGTGATCGAGTTTGCGACCGCGCCGAACACGACGTATTGCTGGTCCAGCATCGTGTTGAACGCAATCGTGCTGTTGCGGATGTCCACCGCGCCGTCGAGATCGACCACGAGATTGTTGGCGACGGCGTTCGAGGCGAGCACGCTGGTGTCGAAGATCACATCCGCGTTGCCGCCGAACACGAGCGCGCCGCCCGCGACGTTGTTGCGCATCGACCCGTGGTACATCTCGAAATGCGTGCGCCCGGTGCCGATCCCGCCGCCGAGGTTGATGATGTCGGCCGACCCGTGTCCGATGTTGAACGAAACGCTGCCGCATTCCTGGCCCGGCGGGCAGCCGGGCCGGCCCAGTGCCGCATAACCGTCGTCGATGGTAATCGTCGCGTGCGCCGATGTGCCGGTGGAATCGGCGAACGCCTGGAACGCGGCGCCGCCCTGGGTCGTCTCGTTGTGCTCGACGATCGCGTTGCGCAGCGAAATGGCCACCTGCGCGCCGTCGCCCCGCGCATGGGCGTAGGCGGCACCGCCGGACGTGGCGGCGTTGTACTGCAGGCGCAACGGAGCGCTTGCGATATCGTTGATCAGGTACACGTAAGTGGAGTCGCCGGCGTCGGCGTAGATGCCGCCGCCGTTGCGCTGGGCGAGATTGGCTTCGATGAATCCGCTGTCGCCGAGCGAGTGGGTTCGCGCGATGATGCGGGAGTTGGACGCGTAGATCGCGCCGCCATCGCCGCTGTCGGCCAGTTGCCCGAGTGCCTGGTTGCCGATGAAGTAGTTCGCGCGATCGCTCTGGCCGATGTAGACCGACGCGTTCAGTGCGTACAAGCCGCCGCCGCTGCCGGTCGCGATGTTGTCGACGATACCGACGCCGATCAGGCTGACCTGCTTCGGTTCGCTGCCGCCGCCGGCAACGAACAATCCGGCGCCGAGCGTGGCCCGGTTGGAGACGATCGACACGTCGGACAGGACCAGCTCGCCGCTGGTGACCGAGCTGACACCGCCGCCGAGGTCGCCGGTGGCGTTGCCGTCGCGCAGTTCGAGGTGGCGGAGCACGAGCTTGCCGCTGCCGAGGTGGCGGATCACGGGTCCCGCCGGATTCGCTCCGCTGCCGCTCAGCGTCGATCGACCGGTAGAAATGCCCGCGCTGCAACTCGCGAAGCCGCCCTCGATCTGCACCTGTTCGTTGTCCGGCACGTCGATCTGCTGCGCGCTCCAGGTTCCGCTGGTGATCGCGACCACGGCCGGTCCGGCCTCCTGCGCGGCGTGATACACCGCCGACTGGATCACATGGAAATCGCAATTTGGATCGTTGTCCGGACCCACCGTGATCAGCGCCTGTGCATTGCCGGCCCAGGCCAGGGCCAGCAGGGCGGTGCCGAAGCCGCGCAGGCGGAAGGTCGAATCCGACCGGCAATTCCCGTTGCATTCGTTGCGCATCGTTTCGTCTCGTGATCTCCGCCCGTCATTGGGCCAGCTCCGAGTAACGTCATGGCGCGCGCGAATGCGACATGCGGTGCCGCGGGATTGGGTCGCGGCCAGCCAGGTCGGCGCGCGTCCGGTCCCGGCGATCCGGTTGTCGCCACACAATGACGGGAATCCGCTAGTCTGAACGACATGGCGCGAGAAACGAGCGGATCCTCCGATAACGTGACGCAGGAACGGACCGGCCTGCGTTCGCCCGTCGGAGCGGGGCCGGCTTGCGGCATCCGCGAGCCACGCGCGCGACGTGAGGACGGTTCCATGAAATCCATCCGCTTCCTCTCGCTGCTACTCGCGCTGCTCGGTGCGACGTGTCACGCGCGCGATGCGGGGATGCCCACGGAATCGGTGCTGCGCACGCTCGGCGTCACCGAGGCACGGCTCACGCCGGAATACTGGATCGCGAAACTCGACGAGCCGGATCGGGTCGTGCTCGACCGCGCCGCGATCGCGGCGCAGAACGCGAGGCTGCACGAACTCGATCCGTCGATGCACGATCTCGGCGCGCTGCCGGAAACCCTCGGGCGCGAACAGGTCCGCGCGTGGATCGAGGATCTCGCCGCTGCGCCGAGCCGTGTCCTGTACGACGAAACGGGCGACGCGCTGGCTTCGACGGCCGTCGACCGCATCGTCCGCAACCGTGATCTCGATGCGATCCCGGCGACGCAGCCGACCCGGCATGGCCTCGTCGTGCGGCGTTCCGCGCTGCGCACGTTCCCGACCCGCGCGCGCGTGTTCCGCGAGCCAGGCGACACCGATATCGACCGCTTCCAGGAAAGCGCGCTGTTCCCGGGCACGCCGGTCGTGATCGCGCACGAGAGTGCCGACCGCGAGTGGTGGTTCGTGGTCAGCCCGCGCTACGCGGCGTGGATCGAGCAAAGCGCCGTCGCCGAGGGCAGCGCCGCACAGGTGGCGGCCTACGTCGCAAGGCAGCCGTACCGCATCGTGACCGGCGCGACGGTGCATACCGTATTCACTCCCGAGCAGCCCGCACTGTCGCAGTTGCAACTCGACATGGGCGTGCGCGTGCCGGTGCTCGCCGGCTGGCCGGCCGAACGCCTGGTCAACGGCCAGAACCCCTACACCGCGCACGTGATCGAACTGCCGCTGCGGGCGCACGACGGCACGCTTTCGTTCGCGCCCGCGCTGCTGCAGAAGAATGCCGACAGCGCCGGCGATTACCTGCCGCTGACACGCGCGAACCTGTTGCGCCAGGCATTCAAGTTCCTCGGCGAACGCTATGGCTGGGGTCATTCCCGGAACGGTCGCGACTGCAGCGGCTTCGTGTCCGAGGTGTACCGCAGCATGGGAGTCGAATTGCCGCGCAACACGCGCGACCAGGCTTCGAGTCCGGCGCTGCACAAGCGGATCTTCGATGCGGCTGACGATCACGAGGCGCGCGTCGCCGCGGTGCGCGCGCTCGAAGTCGGCGACCTCGTCTACCTGCCGGATCACGTGATGATGGCGATCGGTCGGATCGACGGCGCGCCGTGGGTCATCCACGACACCACCGGGATCGATGTCCGCGCGGCGGATGGCACTCCGACACGCGTCGCGCTGAACGCGGTTTCGGTCACCCCGCTGCTGCCGTTGCAGTCGGGCGCCGCCGAATCGATCCTCGACCGCATCACCAGCATCGTGCGAATCCGACCCGTGGCCGAGCGCGCCGCAACGTCCGGGCCCGGCATGCACCGACCCGCCGCGGACGGTCCGGCGCACGACGGCCTTTCGGAACCCGCCGGGTCGGCCGCACGGCAACTGGTCCTCGTCACGACACCGGACTGGGATGCGGACCACGGCGTCCTGCGAACGTTCGCGCGCGACGCCGCGGGTTGGATCGAAACCGCGGCCGCGGTGCGCGTCGTCGTCGGTCGCGCGGGTTCGGCATGGGGCATCGGCCTGCATCCGGGCCAATCCGGTCCGCGCAAGAAGGAAGGCGACGGACGTACGCCGGCCGGCGTATTCGCGATCGGCGCCGCGTTCGGCTATGCGCGCTCGGCCGACACCGCGTTGCCGTATGTCGCGATGGATCGCGACGACTGGTGCATCGACGTCGCCGGATCGCCGTTCTACAACCGCATCGTCGATGCGCGCGAGGTCGGCGCCGCCGCGGTCGCCGGTTCGAGCGAACCGATGCGCCGCGACCTGCATGCGGGCGGCGACTCGCGCTACCGGCTCGGTTTCGTGATCGGGCACAATCCGTCCACCATCCCGGGCGCCGGAAGCTGCATCTTCGCGCACCTGTGGAAGTCGCCGGATACGCCGACCGCCGGCTGCACCGCGATGGACGCACGCGCGATGCGACGCCTGCTTGCGTGGTTGCGGCCGGAGGATCATCCGCTGTTCGCGTTGCTGCCGCAGGCGGAATACGAACGACTCGGCGCGCAATGGGGTTTGCCGCAGCTTTCCTCGAACACGATCCACTGACCGGGCTTCCCGAATCATGTCCACGACCACGCGCATCCTGCTCGGCCTCGCGGCCGGTGCCATCACCGGCCTCGCACTCGCCTGGTTCGACCCGGCGCTCGCCGCACGGGCGGCCGCAATCGCGCAGCCGATCGGCCGGCTGTGGCTGAATGCATTGCAGATGACCGTGGTGCCGCTGGTCGTCGCCCTGATCGTGGTCGGCGTCAGTGCGGCGCACGACGCAGCCGCGTCCGGGCGTACCGCGCGGCGCGCGATCGTGGTGTTCGCACTCGTGCTCGCGGCGGCGGCGGCGCTGACCGCGATCGTCGCGCCGTTCGCCCTGTCGTTCCTGCACCGCGATCCGCTGCTCATCGAAACCCTGCGCACGACGGCGCCGAGCGCCGACGTCGCGGCCGCATCGGTCGGCTTCGCGGACTGGTTCGCGACGGTGATTCCGGGCAACGCGGTGGCGGCCGCCGCGGCCGGCGCGATGTTGCCGCTGGTCGTGTTCGCGTTGTTCTTCGGCTTCGCGCTGACCCGCATCGAAGCCGAACGGCGCGCGCGCATGATCGAGTTCTTCCAGGTCATCGCCGACGCGATGATCGTGATCGTGCGCTGGGTGCTGTGGGCCGCGCCGCTCGGCGTGTTTGCCCTGATCCTCGCGGTATGCGCGCGTGCGGGCGCCAGCGTGATCGGCGCGCTGGCCTGGTACATCGTGCTGCTGTGCGCGTTGTACATCGTGGCGACCCTGCTCATGTATCCGCTCGCGATCATCGTCGGCGGCGAACGTCCGCGGCGTTTCGCGCTCGGCATCCTGCCTGCGCAGATCGTCGCCGCGAGCACCCAGTCCTCGCTCGCGTCGCTGCCCGCGATGGTCGAATGCGCGCGCGACCGGCTCGGTTACCCGCGCGCGGTCGCCGCGCTGGTCCTGCCGATGGCAGTGACCCTGTTCCGCATCGCGAGTCCGATCCAGTACCTCGGCGCCGCCGCGTTCGTCGCGTGGATGTACGGCATCGACCTCGGCGTGACGCAGCTCGCGACCGGTGCGGCGCTCGCGGTCGTGATCAGCCTCGGCTCGGTCGGCCTGCCCGGCCAGGTGAGTTTCATGGCGACGGTGATGCCGGTCGCGGTCGCGATGGGCCTGCCGATCGAAATGCTCGGCCTGCTGCTCGCGGTCGACACAATCCCGGATGTGTTCGCGACCGTCGGCAACGTCAGCGCGGACCTCACCGCGAGCAGCCTCGTCGCGCGCGGCGAGGCGCGGTCGGTGTAGCGTCGGAGCGGGATGCTAGTTCGTGGCCGGCGACCGCGCGGTGTTGCCACGCTGGCTGAGGATCACGCTGCCGAGGATCAGGGCGCCGGAAATCGCCATGGTCGGGGTCAGGCGTTCGCCGAGCAGCAACCAGGCCCAGCCCACGCCGAACAGCGGCACGAGGTAGGTCGAGGTCGATGCACGGGTCGCGCCGATGCGGTGGTTGAGGCGGAAGTAGATCGCGTACGCGAGGCCGGTGCAGAGCACGCCGAGCGCGATCGCGCACGCCCATGGAATCGGTCCGACCGCTGCACGTGGCCAATGCAGTGCGGCGAACGGTGCGACGAGGATGGTCGAACACACGAGCGTGCCGGCCGCGACCGCGCCCGGCGCGAGTCCCGCGAACCAGCGCTTCAACAGGTTCGCGGCGATGCCGTAACCCAGCGACGCGAGCGTTCCGGCCAGCGCGGCGAGTCCGATTTCGGCGCCCGCCGTGCGTCCGCTCGCGAGCACGACCACGCCGATGAAACCCGCGACCAGCGCGATCGCACGGCGCCGGCCGATCGGCTCGCCGAACGCGACGAACGCGACCAGCGCGGTGAACAACACGGTCAGGCTGTTCGAGATCGCACCGATGCCGGCCGGTGCGCGCTCGGCCGCCCACGCGAACAGCACGAACGGAATCGCCGAACTCAGTGCGCCGACCAGCGCGAAACGCCGCCAGTGCGTGCGCGTGAGTTGCGCACGCGCGCGCCACAGCAGCGGCGCGAGGATCAGCGTGCCGAACACGAGGCGGACTTCGACGAGCGCCAGCGGGCCGAACTCCGGCGCGGCCACGCGCATGAACAGGAACGACGCGCCCCAGATCGCGCCGAGCGCGACCAGTTCGAACGCGCTCAGCCAGTCGCGGGATGCGGTTGCCGGAACCGCACCAACGTGCGACGCCGGCGCCGGCACCTGCGCCGAATCGGTAGGCGGCATGGACAGGACCCTCGATGACGGGCCGGCATCATCGGGCTTCGCTGGCGTTTCCCGCAAGCGCCGATTGGGTGGACACGGGCTCAGTCGAAACCGTCCGCGAAGATGGCATCACTCAGGGTGCAACCGTATGCGAGGCGTTGCGCGAGCAAGCCCGTATCGTTGCTCCAGAACAGCAGCGCTTCGCCGCGTGCCCGAGCAGGTGCGAGCTGGAAACCGTATCCGGGCATGACGGGCAGCAATTCCGGTTCGTCGATCAACTGACCGGCGCTCGACAGGAGCTGGCCGAACAAACCGGGAACGGCCCCACTGTCGTCGGACCAGAGGAACAGCGTGCTTCCGGTGACGTGCTCATTGGCCGCGGCGATGGCTTGGAGTTCCTTGCCGTTGATGATGTTGTGGATCTTGCTGCCGCTGCCATCGGCTGCGACGGCCAGCCAATCGACGGCGTCACGCTCGAAGGAGCTGTACAGCGCCACGTAATCGCCGGCGGCCGCACGGTAATCGAGGTACGCCGCGCGACCCGATGCCGGGTACACGTTCGAGTACGTGGTCACGTCGCCGACGATGTCGCCGGCCGGTGCGATGCGGCGGCCTTCGAGGCGTGTATCGACCTGGTTGCGCCACAAAGAGAGCACCTGGCCTGCGGCGTTCGCGGCGAGTCCGCCGTTCGGCGCGGGCGCGCCGGTATCGGTCAACGCCAGCAGGTCGCCGACCCGATTGCCATCGAGATCGAGAAGCTGGGCGGATGCCCGGCTGCTGAACACGAAGCGATCGGTAGCCGCGACGTGGATCAATTCCGGTTCCTCGCCGCGTTCGGAGATGACGAAGACATCGCCGAGGGACCCGCCGTCGCCATCCAGCACCATGCCGCGTGCCCCATTGAACGGCTTGCTCTGCGTTTGCCAGGCAACCATGTACTCGTCGTGGCCGGCTGCCGCGGCGATCGTTGGTTCGATGATTGCGTTCGGATCGCTGGTCAGCAGCAGGTTTGGGCCGAGGTGGCTGCCGTCCGCGCCGATGCGTTGTCCGAACAGGTGATGCATGTCGTCGACGTAGGTGCTCCAGACCACGAAGTACTCGTTCCGATCGGGATTCCAGGATGCGCGTGCGCTGTAGGCGGCCGTCTCCGTTTCGGTGAGCGGCGCGGGGTCGCCGAGCAGTGCAATTCCGGTTTGCAGGCAAACGGATTGGGCGCGTGCGGCGGGCAGCGTCGCGACAAGGCCGAGCAGGCAGAGGGTCACGCAGCCGGGAAGTCGCATCGTTCGTGCTCCGATAGGGGAAAGCGGTCATGCTACCGAGTGCGACGACGTGATGATGTGACACGCCGCACCCCGTGACACACCGCGGGTGCGAACTGGCGGTACCATGTCGACATGACACCGACCGAGCGATCCGCCCATCACGCACGCTTCGTCGCCCTGCATGGCGACCGGTCGCCGCTGGTCCTCGCCAACGCCTGGGATGCGGCGAGCGGTCGGCTCATCGAGGAACTCGGCGCGCCTGCGGTGGCGACGAGCAGCGCGGCGGTCGCATGGGCGCGCGGCCATGCGGATGGTGGCGTGTTGCCGCGTTCGGAAACGCTCGATGTCGTGCGCGGCATGGCGCGTGTGTTGTCGATTCCGCTGTCGATCGACATCGAGGACGGCTACAGCGACCGGCCCGACGAGGTCGCGGCGCTGGTACGCGATGTCGCCGAAGCGGGTGCGGTCGGCATCAACCTCGAGGACGGCGGTGGTTTGCCGGACCTGCTGGCCGCGAAGATCCGCGCGATACGCGTCGCTCTCGGCGACACGCCACTGTTCGTCAACGCGCGAACGGACGTCTATCTGCGCGGCCTCGCGACCGGCGCCACCGCGGTCGCTGCCACGATCGAACGCCTCGATGCGTATCGCACCGCCGGTGCCGATGGCGCGTTCGTGCCGGGTCTCGCCGACAGCGAGGAAATCGCCTCGATCAGCGCGGCGGTCGCGCTGCCGTTGAATGTCATGGTGGTACCCGGCCTGCCGGATCTCGCGCGGCTGCATTCGCTCGGCGTGCGCCGCCTCAGCGCGGGTCCGGCGTTGTTCGAGATCGCGTATGCGCGCGCCCGCGATGCCGCACGCGGGTTCCTCGCTGGTGACTTCGCGGCGCTGTCCGGCGCGCGACTCGATTATGCGGAGACGAACCGCTTGTTCGAAGCCAACTGAACACCGCGCTTCGTTGCTGCATCGGAACCGCATTCGCCATGCCATCGCACCGCTATTTCACGCCCGCGACGTTCCGCTTCCTGCGCGCGCTCGCGCGCAACAACGAGCGCGCGTGGTTCCACGCGCACAAGGATGCGTACGAACGCGACGTGCGTGAGCCGTTCCTCGCGTTGATCGGCGACCTGCAGGCACCGCTCGCGAAGATCAGCCCGCACTACCGCGCCGATCCGCGCAAGGTCGGCGGCTCGTTGTTCCGCATCCATCGCGATGTCCGGTTCTCGAACAACAAGCTTCCCTACAAGACCTGGGCCGGTGCACGGCTGTACCACGAACGCCGTCGCGAAATCGCCGCGCCGTCGTTCTACGTGCATGTCGAGCCCGGTGCGTGCTTCGCGGGTGGCGGTCTGTGGCATCCGGAGTCGCATACGCTGAAGCACGTGCGCGACTTCCTCGTCGACAATCCGGCCGCATGGAAGCGCGCGACACGCTCGGCGGCGTTTCGCCGCCACTTCACGTTCCGTGGCGAATCCCTGACTCGCGCTCCGCGCGGCTACGATCCCGCGCATGAACTCATCGACGATCTCAAGCGCCGCAGTTTCGCGGCCGGAGAGGATTTCAGCGAGGAACTCGCGTGCTCGTCCGAGCTGCGACCGTTCCTGATCGCGACCTGCCAGCGCCTCGCGCCGATGCTCGATTACCTGTGCGCGGCGCAGCAACTGGAGTTCTGAACGCCACCACGCCACGGCGGCTGACGTGGCATCGGGTCGTCCCTATACTCGGGCCGCCATCGTTCGGGCGCCGGCCGATGGCAGCCGATTGCCACCGGTCCGGCGCCGATCGCGGGAGAAGATCATGACGATGGGCAAACGTTGTACGGCGGAGTTTCTCGGCACGTTCTGGCTGGTCATCGGCGGTTGCGGCAGCGCGGTGCTGGCCGCGGCTTTCCCCGAACTCGGAATCGGCTTCGCGGGTGTCGCGCTCGCGTTCGGCCTGACCCTGCTGACCATGTGTTACGCGATCGGGCATATCTCCGGATGCCACATCAATCCGGCGGTGACCTTCGGCCTCGTCGCGGGCGGTCGCTTTCCGGTGAAGGATCTCGTGCCCTATGTGATCGCACAGGTACTCGGCGGCATCGCGGCGGGCGCCGTGCTGTACCTGGTCGCGAGCGGCAAGGCCGGTTTCGATGCGGGCGCGAGCGGCTTCGCGTCGAACGGCTACGGCGAGCATTCGCCGGGCGGCTACACGCTGATGGCCGCGCTGATCTGCGAGATCGTGATGACCGCGTTCTTCGTGCTCATCATCATGGGGGCGACCGACCGGCTCGCATCTGCGGGTTTCGCGGGCATCGCGATCGGCCTGTCCCTCACCCTGATCCACCTGATCAGCATCCCGGTCACCAACACCTCGGTGAACCCGGCGCGCTCCACGGGGGTCGCCGTGTTCCAGGGCGGCTGGGCGCTCGGCCAGTTGTGGCTGTTCTGGCTCGCGCCGATCGTCGGCGCGGTGATCGGTGGCCTGGTCTACCGCTACCTGCTCGAGGAACGCGAGGGCTGAGTGCGTGGCCGGCGTGCGCGCGAGTGACGCCGACCATATTCGATGCGAGCAGGCCGCGCCGGATCATCGATCCGTTGCGGCTCGCCGCATCGTTGCCGTGTGCGGAACCCGGCCGCTGTTCTGGCCGGGTTCCGCCGGTTCGTGCCGATCCCGCGTGCCGCGTTTGTCTTCGAAGTGTGTCGCAGGTTGTTCGACTGCCGGGATCGGTGATGCTCGTCGACCCTACGGGGCCGGACAAACGATGCCGGCGGGATAGGTCAGGCGAGTGATGTCGAGTTCGCCGTCACTGAAGCCGGGGACGTGTGTCGTCCATGCCACATGGCCATTGAGGCAATCGCTGAACGTGAAGGTGAGTTGGCCCCACGGTTCGCGCAGCACTGCGTCGGGATCAAAATTCGGTGGGAAGAATCCACCCAGCGCGCGAGCGGCATCGAGGGTCGCGGTATCGCCATCGATCGTGCCGGTGGCAATGATCCATTGCGGCGTGCCGGCGTCGTTGAACACGTACCAATAGGCCAGGATGCCATCGTTCGGCAGCACTTCGACGTTGAAACCGTGGCCACTCTGGTCGGCGTTGTACCAACTGCCGGTGAAGCCGGAATCGATCGGCATGTTGTCGCTGGGCGGCGGTTCGTCATCGGCCTCCTGTACCGTGATCGATCCGCGCATCACGGGAGCATGCGGATCACAGCGATAACCCACGGTGCCGACTTCGTTGAAAACCACCGTGGATTCCCAGTCCGACGTGGAAGGATCGCCGAGACCGCCATTGTCGCGGCAGCCGTCGGCGCAGCGGAACGAATCGTCGTCGGCGTGCACGTTGTGATTGCCGCCCGCGTTGCGGAAGGTGACGCTGTCACCGACCGTGATCTTGAGGCTCGCGGGAGAGAACTTGAACCCCGCGCCGCCTACGATCACCTCGTGGTTGGCGGACCAGGCCAGAGTGCTGGCGAGCACGAGTGGAAGCGCCACGAGGTGCCTGCCGGGATGGAACCACGTTCCCGCTCTCGGAGAGCCACGTTCTCCGTCGCGGTATCTGGAAAGGAATGACGTCCGCAGCTTTCGTGATGGTAATGCGTGGATGTTTGCGAACATGGGGTGTCTCCTGTCGCTGGTGGCTGAATTCGCGGCGACTGCTTCGCGCGAGCGTTGCGCGGGCGGTATCGCAGCCCGTTTGGATTACCGGACGAAACCATGGCGGAACAGCGGCAGTACATGGTTCGTCGCGGCAGCATTGCGGTTGTCGGGGTGCACCGTCGCGCAGGTCCGGATTACTCGAAGCCATCCGTGAACAGACCGTCGGCGTACAGGCGTGCGATCCGGTTGCGCGCTGCGCCGCCGATCCAGGTGAAATCACCGCCGGCCAGCACCTTGCCGTCCGTCTGCACGGACAGTGCCCAGACAGAGTCGTCGGCGCCGGGATCGAAGCTCGCATCGAGCGAACCGTCGGCGTTCAGTCGCGCAATGCGGTTGCGCGTCGCCGTGCCGATGAGCGTGAAACGTCCTCCGGCCAGCACCTTGCCATCCGCCTGCAGGGCCACGCTGTAGACATAGCTGTCGAGGAGTGGGTCGAAGCCGGCGTCGCGCGTACCGTCCGCGTTCAGCCGTGCGAGATATCGGTGGAACTCGCCTTCGATCTGGCTGAACTCCCCCCCGATCAATACCTTGCCGTCTGTCTGCAGGGCCAGACTGCGAATCGTGCTGTTGACGTGGGGGTCGAAGCTCTCGTCGACCGAGCCGTCGGCGTTCAACCGTGCCAGGAGACCGCGACTCTCCGCGCCCAGGAAGAGGAACTCCCCGGTAACCAGCAGCTTGCCGTCCGGCTGCACGACGATGTGCTTCACGGTGCGGTCCGGCGCGGGGTCGGTGAAGCTGGTGTCGAGGCTGCCGTCCGCATTCAGTCGGGCGATGCGATTGCGCGGTTGCCCGGCGATGTGCGTGAAATCGCCGCCGACCAGCAGTTTGCCGTCCGGCTGCATGGTCACGGCATATACCAAGTTGTCGGCGTCGGGATCGAAATCGGCATCCAGGCTGCCGTCCTCGTTCAGCCGCGCGAGGTGGTTGCGCGGTTGCTGGTCGATGAACTCGAAGTTTCCGCCGATGATGAGCTTGCCGTCTGCCTGCAGGGCCATGCCGTAGGGCTTGCCATTCATGTCGGGAGTGACGAAACCCGTATCGAGACGGCCATCCGCGTGCAGCCGTGCGAGATAGGCGTACGGCTGCGAGCCGATCGTCGAGAAGTAGCCGCCGACGAGCACCTTGCCGTCCGGCTGCAAGAGCAGCGCATCAACCGTTTGGTTGGCGCCCGGATCGAATTCGTCGGCCCCCGATTGCGCGAACGCCGGGACGAAGGACAGCGCCAGCAGCACAGCGGACAGGAATCGGGTCCGCGCGGATTTCACGGTGGTCATCGTCGCGAAGCCGGCGGCGGCGAATGGGTTCCGGAGGGAAGAAGGAAGTGGCACGGCGTATCTCGGCAGGAAAAATGAGGATTGCGCCGACCGCGGCACGCCAATGCGCGCAGTCGCGGCCGGCGAGGGCGCGCTACTCGAAGTCGCTCGCGAAGATCGTGTCGCCGCCCGACTCGACCGCGCCGATATCGGCCGCGGCGCCGACGACGCGTGCATAGCCGCGCTGGTCGGTATCGATGTCGTGCGCGGCACCCATGTCGATCACGAAGCTGTTGGGCAGCGGCAGATGGGTCCGGGTAGGCCCGCCGTTGTCCTGCAGCGGGCCGAGTCGGGGATTGTCTTCGAAGAGCGTATCGGCCGGCACCGGGATGTGCGTCCATCCGACGATGTCGGTGTCGCCGAGGATGGTGAGCGAGTCGGGGCCGCTGATGTCATCCGCGGCGTAGGGAGGGGCACCATCGTCGAAATAGTTTCCGGACGCGATGGTGCCGCGCAGATAAGCCGTCGCCGCATGGGGTCCGAACGCGATGCCGGCGCCGAACTTGGTGCCGGCCATGTTGGATTCGGAGTTCGCGGTGATCGTGCTGTTGGTGATCGTGGTGACGGAGGTGTCCGAAAAGATCGCCCCGCTCAGGCCTGCTGCGGACGGGGCGAGACTGTTGCCGGAAATCGTGCTGCTGTAGACGAAGCTCATTGCATCGTCGCCATAGAAGCCGATACCCGATGCGCCGAAGGAGGAATGGTTGTTCGATATCGTCGAGCGTTGCAGGATGCCGCCTCTCGCCGAGACACCACCGGCGCCACTGTCGGACACGTTGCCGTCGATCGTGCTGTCCTCGATCCATACGTCGCCGTAAGCAAGGACGCCACCGCCGAGGGCGTACGAGGTACCGCCGCCACCCACCACCGCATTGTTCTCGATCGTGCTGCGCACCAACTTCGCGAATCCCTCGGTGAACACCCCACCACCGAGCGCCAGGCCGTGGTCGGTCTGGGCCAGCCCGCCGCTGATCGTCGCGTCGGTCAGCTCGATCGTGCCGTTGCCGTAGACGGCGATGGCACCGCCTCGCGTGTCGCCATCCGCGCCCACGGGCGTGATGACCAGGCAATTCGTGAACGCCGCGTCGTGGACGCGGACATTGCCACCGGTCGAGCGCAGGCAGCCGCCGCCGAGGCCGGCATTGGAGAGGTACTTGGCACCGTTGATGGTGACGCCGCTGATGTCGAGGTAGCCGCCTGCGCCGGCGTGGTTGAAGATGCGGTTGTTGTTGTTGCCGGTGCCGTCGATCTCGAGCTGGTCGGCACCGGGGCCGGTCAGTTGGACGTCATGCAGCGTGATCGAGCCGGAGCTGAGCGAAATCGTGCTGCACGAAAGCGCGGTCAGGTCGATGCCGTCGCCGTGGTTGGCATGGGCCGCCGCGTCGCGCAGGCTGCCCGGTCCGGCGTCGTTGCAGTTCTCGACGAACCACAGGAGGGAGCCGTCCGGTCTTGGCGTGCCGGTATCGGGCGACAGGGTCGCGCCGACGGGATTCGCGCCGTCGGCGAATGCGAGCGCAAGCGCAAGCGCAAGCGGTTTCACGCGTGCCAGGGCCGGCGTCGATGGCATGTTCTTCGTGCTCTTGCGTTGCATGGTGGCATTCCTCGCTGGGTTGCTGTTGTTTCAGGAAGCGCTCGCGGGGCAGGGTTTCCAATCGGCGTCCGGGCTGCGGCAAGGGCGCGGCGCGATCGCGGCGCAATGGCGAACGCTGAAGATGGTGAGATCGCGGATATCCGTGCTTCGGCGCGCATGCCCCCACGCCGCGCATGAGCCACGCGCTCCGGCAAGCAACCCCGCCAGTAGCGCGAGCATCGGCGTACCGGGGCCCGGTGCGGGACTCGTCGCACCCGGGGCGGGATCGCTGCTCGGGCCGGTACACACATCATCCGGATCCCTCGTGTCGAGCCTGCGGTCGAGGTACAGGCGCGTGGCGAACGCGCAGGGAGTGAGGCATGGGCGGTCTCCTCGGGCTTCAGGGGAACATGCCACCTTGCGGTGGCGGTTCCGAGTTTTCCCTGCATGGCGCGGCAGGTCTTGATGCTTTCCCTCGCCGGGCATGGGGAGATACGCGGAAATTGCTTGTGGATGTCTTAGGGATTCGTGCAAGCTATTGATCCCGTGGGTCCGCCGGTTCGGCCAGGGACATCGGCATGGGTGGAGACAGTGCGGTGGGTCGGATTCGTTTTGACGACGTCGAAGTGGACCTCGACGGCCATCGCCTGCGGGTGCACGGCGCCGACGTACCCCTTGAACCCAAGGCTTTCGCCGTACTCTCGCTGCTGGTGCGCCATCCCGGCCGTGTGCTGACGCGCGATCAGATCCTCGATGCGGTGTGGGGTCACGCGCACGTCACCCCGAGCGTGCTCAACCGCATCGTCACCTTGTTGCGCCAGGCCCTGGGCGAGTCGGCCGGGGCGTATCGGTACCTGCATACGGTGCATGGCGTCGGCTATCGCTTCGACCTGCCCGAGCCCGCCGATCCGGCTTCCGCGCCACCCGCACTCGACCCGCAAGCGGAACGCGCCGACGCGCAACCGCGGATGCGACTCGCATCGCTACGGTCGGTATCGTGGTTGTTGCCGCTCGCGGCGTTGCTCGCGTTCGCGGGCTGGCAATGGTGGTCGCGCGGTTCGTCCGCATCGCCGCCGCCGGCGGCATCCGAGGCCGTGACCGAACGCAGTATCGCCGTGTTGCCGCTGGCCAATGCCAGCAGCGACGAGTCCCAGCAGTTCTTTTCCGATGGCTTGTCGGAAAGCCTGATCAACGCGCTGTCGCATTTCGACGGGCTGAAGGTGATCGGGCGCGACTCCGCGTTCCAGTTCCGCGACAGCCAGGACGACAGCCGCAGCATCGGCCGCCAGCTCGGCGTGGCCTATTTGCTGGGCGGCAGCGTGCAGCACGTGGGTTCCGTGGTACGCATCAACGCCACGCTGACCAGGGCCGCCGACGGTAGCACGTTGTGGGCCGAGCACTACGACCGCCCGTACAAGAACCTGTTCGCGTTGCAGGACGAGATCGCGACCGCCGTTGCAAATGCCCTGCAGGCGAAGCTTGCCCCTGCGAACGGTGTCGGCAAACACGATGACCGGCCGCCGAGCGGAAACCTCGTGGCCTACACCGCCTACCTGCAAGGCTTGAAGCATTGGCACGAAGAGAACTTCACCGAGGCGGCCGGGTACATGGACAAGGCCGTGCAGATCGATCCGGGCTATGCGATTGCGTGGGCACATCTTTCGGGATCGTGGAGCACGCTCGCCGCGTTCGGCGATCCCCCCGTGGTTGCCCGTGAACACATGGACGGCGCGCGTCGCGCCGCGGACACGGCGCTGCAACTCGCGCCCGGGCTGGGCGCGGCCCATGCGGCTCGTGCCTACCTCGATGTCTATGGCTTCGACCACCAGGGTGCGCTGGCCGAGTGCCGCCGCGCCGTGCAACTGGCGCCGGAGGATGGCACGGTCCTCAATGGCTGCGGCTACGTGTTGGCCCAGGTCGGAAAACTCGGCGAGGCGATCCGGGCGAGAAGGCACCTGCTTTCGATCGAACCGCTCTACATCGTCAATTACCAGCAGTACGCGAGGTTGCTGCTCGCGACTGGCCGCATGGAGGAGGCAGGGAAATATCTCCGCGTGGCCGAAAACCTGCCGAGAACGAATCCGTACTGGTACTCCTCGACCGCTTCACTGGACGTGACCGCCGCCGTGATGCGTGGCGACGCCGACGCGGCCATGAGCATCGCCGTGCAGATGCCGGCGGAGAACCGCGGCCTGTACACGGCGCTCGCAACCCAGATCGGGCCGGATCGGACCGCCGCGGATGCCGCGCTGGCGAAGGTCCTCGCGAATCGGGTCGAAGCGGACGCCTTCCCGTACCTCGTCGCGCAAATCTATGCGTTGCGCGACGATGCCGACCACGCCGTGCAATGGTTGCAGCGCGCCTCGACCGGCGATCTCCTGTTCCTGCCGACCGATCCGCTCATCCTGAACTTGCGTCACGATCCGCGCTTCATTGCGTTCTGCGAGAAAACCGGCCTGCCTTCGCCGGCCGAAAGCGAAGCGTTGAGCATCGACCAGATCCGTGCCTTGTCGAGCCCTTCCCGGCACTGAGGTTCGCGATCTCTCCTGCCGCCGCCGTGTCGACGGTCAGCTCTCGGGGTCGTAGCCGAACTCGCG
>CAYWZC010000035.1:18972-27087 GCA_964462745.1 uncultured Rhodanobacteraceae bacterium | reverse complement strand
ACCGCCGGCGCGGTACTCGGACCCTTGCTGACCAGCAGCCTGGTCGCGACGATCGGCGTCGCCTACCTGCTGGTCGTGTCCGCGTTGCTGCTGTCGATTGCGCTCGGCTGCGTGTTCGCGCTGAACGCGTGGGCGCGCGTGCATCCGGTCGCGGGCCAGATGCGCCGCGACGACGAGGCGATCGGCGGCAGCGTGCTGGCCGGCATCCGCCAGGTGCTGACCACGCCGTTCCTGCGCAACATGGCGATCCTCATGTTGCTCGGCGATTGCATCGGCACGGTGGCCTACGCGCTGGTTGCCGATCACGCGCTCGCCCATTACCCCGACCGCGCGGCGCGCACCGCGTTCTACGCGCACATCGACCTCGCGACCAACGGACTCGTCGCGCTGTGCCAGCTCAGCGTGACGCGCTGGCTGCTGACCCGCCACGGTGCCATGCCGGCGCTGGTGTGGCCTGCGATCCTCAACGTCGTGGTGCTGCTCGGCTTCGGCCTGGTCGGCGAAGCGGTGATCGTCGCGGTGCTCATCGTGACTCGCGCGGGCGCGTACGGCGTCGTCCAGCCCGCGCGCGACAGCCTGTACACGCGGATCGGCGCCGAAGCGCGCTACAAGGGCAAGAACTTCATCGACACCGCCGTGTGGCGTTTCGGCGACGTCGCGGTCAGTACCTCGCTCAACGGCCTGCGAGGGATGGGCATGGGGATTCCGGGCCTCGCGGTGCTGACCGCGGGCGCCGCCGCATTCGCTGCGTGGATCGGCTATCGTGTCGCGCGTTCGCCGGAACTCGCTCCCGAAGCGATCGTGCCGGCGCAAGCTACCAGCAGATAGAGACATGACCATCGAAACACTTTCCGAACAACGTTGCTTCGGCGGCGTCCAGGGTTTCTACCGACACGATTCGGTCGAATGCGCGGGGCCGATGCGCTTCTCCGTGTTTCGTCCGGATTGCGGCGGGGCGCGGCCGGTCCTGTATTTCCTCGCCGGCCTGACCTGCACCGAGGAGACCTTCGCGATCAAGGCGGGCGCGCAACGCATGGCCGCGGAACTCGGCTTGATCCTCGTCGCGCCGGACACGAGCCCGCGCGATACCGGCATCGAGGCGGCGACCGGCGACTGGGAATTCGGCGAAGGCGCGGGTTTCTACGTCGATGCGACGGTGGCGCCGTATGCCACGCGCTTTCGCATGGCAAGTTACGTGACGAACGAGTTGCCGGAACTGATCCGCGCCACGTTCAATGCCGACCCTTCGCGCAGCGGCATCTGCGGCCACTCGATGGGTGGCCACGGCGCGCTCACGATCGCGCTGCGCAATCCGGGCCGCTATCGCTCGGTTTCCGCGTTCGCGCCGATCGTCGCGCCGACCCGGGTTCCGTGGGGGCAAAAGGCGCTGCCACGCTACCTCGGCGACGATCCGCTGGCATGGAATGGGTACGACGCCTGCGAACTGGTGCGCGAACACCGCTTTCCCGGCACGATCCTCATCGACCAGGGCGACGCGGATGGGTTTCTCGACAACCAACTGCAACCGCAACGCTTCGAGTCGGCATGCCGCGCATCGGGCCAGGCGCTCGAACTGCGCATGCAGGCCGGCTACGACCACAGTTACTGGTTCATCCAGAGCTTCATCGCGGACCACCTGCGCCATCACGCCGCGGCGATGGGCTGAGCATCGCGCCGCCAAGCCGAGCAAGCTCGGCTCTACGACACTTCGCACACCCGTAGAGCGGAGCTTGCTCCGCTGCTTCTCGCTCTCCCGCGGATTGCGGGAGCACCGACAGGCTCGATGCTCCTGCCACATCGAGATCGACTCATCGCGTCTGGCGCTGCGCCCGGCCTGGACCGTCGATCAACTCGGCCAGCCGCGGGTATCTCGCCATCAGGGATTCCGCGAAGCGCAGGCCGCGCGCGATCTCCGCACCGAAACGCCGGTGCGCCAATGCAAGATCGTGTTCGCGATCGGCGCTGCCGTATGCGTGGTCGGGCGCCTTGGAATACGCATGCATGGCATCCGATTGGACTGCCGCCTTCGCGACGGCTTCTGCATCGGCTAGCCCGAGGTGCGCGGCAATCTTCGCGAGTTGCGCGGCCGGATCCCGCAGGAAATCCTCGAAATCGCAACCCATGACCCGCGCGGCGTCCGGTCCGCCTGCGATTTGCGCGAATCGTGCCATTTCCACGATCCAGCCAAGGGCGAGGACTTCGACCTCGTCGAGCCCATACAGGCGCACGTCGTCCGCGCCGAAATGCTTCTGCAGGTACGCGAGCCGCGGCGGCGCGAACGTGAGCGCGTCGAGACGCGACGGTGCCTTGAGCAGGGTCGCGAGATAGTTTTCCAGCGGCATGTGCATCAGCACGACACGCACGTCGGCATCGATGCCGAGCAGCGGCTCGACTAGCTCGTTGCAACTGCTGGTCGCCTTGACCAGAACGCGTTCGGCTGGCCGGAACCGCCGCCCGAGCAGTCCGATCGTGCCCTGGAAAAGCCGCTGCCAATCCTGCACCGACAACCAGGCCGTATCCGCCTGTGCATCGCGCAAACCCGCGAGATCGCGCAGCACGCGCGGTTCGCGCAGGCCGAGCGTGTCGGGCCAGCGGTCGAGCAATCGGCTCAGCAGGGTCGAACCGCAATGGCCGATGTGGAAAATGAAGCCTCGTGGCGCGGGCAACGCAGCGCCGGACAATTCCTCGAGGTCGCGCAGCGCCAGCCAGAATCCGTCCGGCGAGCCGGCCGTCGCGCGCTCGTCGAGAAACGCCGCGGCGCGCAACTTCGCTTCGCCGATGCGGACGAACAACGCACGACGCTGCGGGGCGTCGATCGCATGCAGGAGCAGGCCGGCATCCTCGCGAATGTGCGCAAGCGCGGTCGGGTTCATGGCGATCGATTCAGTCGCGCGCGACAGTCGCGGCATGCGCGGCTACCGCGGGACCCGCGGCGAGATCGGCGCCATCGAAATCGTCGACCGAAATGAACTCGAACGTCGCCTCGCGCACGTGTTCGAGCAGGCTGCGTTCGGAAGAAGTCAGCAAGCCGCGTGCTTCGGCATCGGCAAGCTGCGCGGCGAAGTCGTGGCCTTGCAGTTCGCCCGTCTTGAGCAGCTTGCCGAACTTGCGCTCGACCGGTTCCGCGGCGATGACCTCCGGCAACAGCGCGTTCATGCGCGCGACGTGGTTGTTCGCGGTCGGCGTGCGGTAGCTCCATTCGAGCAGGCGGTCGCGCGCCTCGTTCGGAGCGATCAGCAGGGCCGCGACCCGATGCCCGAGGCGATCGGACGGCGGTACCTCGCGTCGCCCGAACGGAAACACGAGCACGCGCAGCAGCCATGCGATCGGCCGCACCGGGAAATTGCGCAGCACGCCGTCGAGCGCACCCTGCATGCGCCAGACGCCCTCGTGGAACGCCCATGCGAGCAATGGCCGGTCCGCGACCGGCCGACCATGATCCTCATGGCGCTTCAGCATCGCGCTCGCGATGTACAGATGCGACAACACGTCGCCGAGTCGTGCCGACAAGGCTTCCTTCTGTTTCAGGCGGCCGCCGAGCGTGCCCATCGCGACATCCGATACCAGCGCAAGCGCGGCCGCATAACGATTGAGCTTGCGGTAGTAGCGGCGCGTGTAGCGGTCGCCGGGTACGCGTCCGATCGAACCGTGGACGAGGCCGAGCACGAGACTGCGCACCGCGTTCGAGATGCCGAAACCGATGTGGCCGAACACCGCGCGGTCGAATGCGGCGAGCCGTTCGCGTTCGTCCTCGATCGCAGCGGCCTGCATTTCCTTCAGCACCCACGGATGGCAGCGGATCGCGCCCTGGCCGAAGATCATCAGGCTGCGGGTCATGATGTTCGCGCCTTCGACCGTGATCGCGATCGGCGCGCCCTGCCAGCCGCGACCGATCCAGTTGTGCGGACCGAGGATCACGCCCTTGCCGCCGTGCACGTCCATCGCGTCGCGCGCGACCTCGCGCGCGAGTTCCGTCGTGTGGTATTTCGCGATCGCCGACGGTACCGATGGCTTCTCGCCGCGATCGACCGCCGCCGCGGTCGCGCGCGACAATGCGCTCATCGCGTAGGTGTGGCCGCCGATCCGCGCGAGCGCTTCCTCGACGCCCTCGAAACGGCCGATCGCGAGGCCGAACTGCTTGCGGATGCGCGCATACGCGCCGGTCGCAGCGGCCGCCATGCGCGCACCGCCGGTCGAATTGGACGGCAGCGAAATCGCGCGCCCGACCGACAGGCATTCGACCAGCATGCGCCAACCGTGACCGGCCATGTCCGGCCCTCCGATCAGTTGCGACAGCGGCACGAACAGGTCCTTGCCACGCACCGGTCCGTTCTGGAACGGCACGTTGAGCGGCAAGTGCCGGCGCCCGATCTCGAGGCCCGGCGTGTCGCGCGGCAGCAGCGCGAGGGTGATGCCGCGATCCTCGATGTCGCCGAGCAGGTGATCCGGATCGTACAACCGGAACGCAAGCCCGATCACGGTCGCGATCGGCGCGAGCGTGATGTAGCGCTTGTCGAAGCTCAGGCGCAGGCCGAGCACGTTGCCACCCTGCCACTGTCCCTTGCAGACGATGCCGACATCCGGGATCGAGGTCGCGTCGGAGCCCGCGTAGGGACCGGTCAGCGCGAAGCACGGAATCTCGCGGCCGTCGGCGAGGCGCGGTAGGTAATGCTCCTTCTGCTCGTCGCTGCCGTAGCGCAGCAGCAGTTCGGCCGGCCCGAGCGAGTTCGGCACCGACACCGTCGACGCGAGCGTCGCCGACATGCTCGCGAGTTTCTGCAGCACCGCCGAATGCGCGAGTGCGGAGAATTCGAGCCCGCCGTAGCGCCGCGGGATGATCATGCCGAAGAAGCGCTCGGCCTTGAGGTAATCCCATACGCGCGGCGGCAGGTCCGCGAGTTCGTGGCTGATCTCCCACTCGTCGATCATGCCGCACAGGGTCTCGACCGGGCCGTCGAGGAAAGCCTGTTCTTCCGCGCTGAGCACGGGCTTCGGCTCGGCGAGCAGGCGCCGCCAATCCGGCTTGCCGCTGAACAGTTCGCCCTCGAAGCCGACCGTACCCGCGTCGATCGCGGTGCGTTCGGTGTCGGACAGCTTCGGCGCCACCCTTGCGTACAGGTCGAGCAGTGGCCGGCTGATGTGTTCGCGGCGCCACGCATCCAGGTTGAGCGGCAGCGCGATCAGCGCGAAAACCGCGAGCGGCGCGCCGATCGCGAGCCAGTGCGCGCCGACCGCCCAACCCGAAACCACGATCGCGAGCACCGTCGCCACGGTCCACACGCGCAGGCCCTGACGCAGGTAGGCAACGACGAGACCAACGATCAACGCGGCGATCAACGGTACGAACTGGATCATGGGTCGACCTCTCCAGCGGCGATGCCTGCATGGTACCGGATCGGACCAAGGTGAACTCCACGCCGGCTACATGGCGACGGGAAGCCGTGGCGGGCATCGCGCGTCGATTCTTGCATTGCACCCGCCGGCCCCGCTACCGTGCGGTCATCCGCCCACGGGGGAATCGCCGCATTCGCGGCACGCGGACCTGTCCAAACGAGGATTGCGGGTCGACCCGCGCACGAGGAGCCATGTCCAGTCAATTGCAAAGCCTTGTGAATTGGGTCGACGAAGTCGCCCGCCTGACCCGCCCCGATCGCGTGCACTGGTGCGACGGATCCGACGCCGAGAGCGAATCGCTGACCGCGCTGATGCTGGAGCGCGGCGACCTGCTCGAACTCAATGCCGAAACGCATCCGGGTTGCCACCTGCACCGCTCCGACCCGCGCGACGTCGCGCGCGTGGAGCACCTGACCCTGATCTGCACGAAGAACGAGGAAGACGCCGGCCCGAACAACCACTGGATGGCGCCGGCCGACGCGCACGCGAAGATCGATGCCCTGTTCGACGGCTGCATGCAGGGTCGCACGATGTACGTGATTCCCTACTGCATGGGCCCGATCGATTCGCCGATCTCGCGCTGCGGCGTGGAGATCACGGACAGTCCGTACGTGGTCGCCAACATGCGCATCATGACGCGCATGGGCGCACCGGCGCTCGCCCGCATCGAGCGTGAAGGAGCCGAACGAGCCGCTCGCGGTGAATCGGAAGGTGAATTCGTCAAGGGCCTGCATTCGATCGGCGAGCTAGATCCCGAGCGGCGCTTCATCATGCATTTCCCCGAGGAACTCACGATCAAGTCGTACGGCTCGGGCTACGGCGGCAACGCGTTGCTCGGCAAGAAGTGCCATGCGTTGCGCATCGCGAGCTGGCAAGCGCGCAGCGAGGGTTGGCTTGCCGAACACATGCTGATCGTCGGCATCGAAAACCCGGCCGGCGAGACCCATTACATCGCCGCGGCGTTTCCGTCCGCATGCGGCAAGACCAACCTCGCGATGCTGATCCCGCCCGAGGGCTATCGCGAGGCGGGCTGGAAGGTCTGGACCATCGGCGACGACATCTGCTGGATGACGCCGGGCAAGGACGGGCGCCTGTGGGCGATCAATCCGGAGGCCGGCTATTTCGGCGTCGCACCCGGAACCAGCCGGAAAACCAACCCGAATGCGCTCGCGACCATCCAGCACGACACCATCTTCACCAATGTCGCGGTGACGGCCGACAACCAGCCGTGGTGGGAAGGCCTGCCCGACGGCAAGCCGGTCAAGGACTGGCAAGGCCGGGACTATGACCCTGCGAACGGACCGGCAGCGCACCCGAACTCGCGCTTCACGGTGCGTGCGAACCAGTGTCCGAGCTGGTCCCCGAAGGCCGAGGCTGCCGAGGGCGTGCCGATCTCGGCGATCGTGTTCGGCGGCCGGCGCGCATCGCTGATTCCGCTGGTATTCGAAGCCCGCGACTGGACCCACGGCGTCCTGGTCGGCGCCGCCATGGGTTCGGAAACAACCGCCGCCGCGACCGGCCAGGTGGGCGTGCTGCGCCGCGATTCGATGGCGATGAAACCGTTCTGCGGCTACAACTACGGCGACTACTTCGCGCACTGGCTGTCGTTCGACAAGTCCGGTGCGAACCTGCCCAGGGTCTTCCACGTCAACTGGTTCCGCAAGGACGCCGATGGCAAGTTCCTGTGGCCCGGTTTCGGCGACAACCTGCGCGTGCTCGAGTGGATCATCGGACGCTGCAAGGGAGACGCGGGCGCCGCGCAGACGCCGATCGGGTTCGTGCCGCGCGCGGACGACATCAACGTCGCGGATCTCGACCTCGACGCGGACACGCTCGATGCGCTGCTGGCCGTGGACGTTCCCGCCTGGGCCGAGGAGGCCGCGGCGATCGGCGAGTATCTCGATACATTCGGCAAGCGTACGCCGGAAGCTCTGCGTGCCGAACAACGACGCCTCGCGGAAGCGTTGCAGGCCGCCGGCGAGGCGCGCGTCGCGTAAGCACGGATTTCGCGGGCAACCGTTGCCGGCAAGCCGGAACGGTTGCGGCATCCGAGTGCGGCGCAGGCTTAAACCCTGCGTTGCACCGCTGCATCCAAGCCGGCACGATGAACGCCGCCTGCCTTGCCCACCCGTTGCCGATGGTCGATCCGCACCCGAATGAAGACGCGGACGCGGATCTGGTCCGGCGCGCCGTCGACGGCGACATCCGCGCCTTCGAGTCGCTCTATCGGCGCCACGTCGGACGCGTGCACGGCGCCGTGTGGCGCCTCGCAGGCATGAACCGGGCACGCGCGGAGGAACTCACCCAGGAAGCCTTCGTGCGGGCGTGGCAGAAGCTCGCGAGCTTTCGCTTCGAAAGCGCGTTCACGACCTGGCTGCACCGCCTCGCGGTCAATGTCGCACTGATGGACCTGCGCGACCGTGATCCGGCACGCGACGCCGAACCGGAGGAGGACGAACTGGCGCTGCAAACCTCGACGCCATTCTGCGCGGGCGAACGCGGGGATCTCGAACGCGCGGTCGCCGCGTTGCCGCCGCGCGCACGAGCCGTGCTCGTCCTGCACGACGTCGAAGGCTGGAAACACGCCGAAATCGCCGAACAACTCGGCATGGCGATCGGTTCGTCCAAGGCCCAGCTGCATCGCGCACGCGGCCTGCTGCAACGCAGGCTCGGAGAGACTCCATGAACAACGAACTCGAACTCCGCCGCGCGCTGCGCGGA
>CAYWZC010000035.1:15982-18872 GCA_964462745.1 uncultured Rhodanobacteraceae bacterium | reverse complement strand
CCGCGTCTCGCCGCGGCCACGGTCGTCCTCGACGCGGCCCAGGCGGAACTGGAACAGGCGCTCAGCCAGGATCCGGAATCGCGCCTGCTGAACGATCTTCTGGCCCGCACCGCGCGCCAGCGCCGCAACCTGGATCGATGGGGAACGCCCCCGCCGTCCGCCACGGAGACCCGCACATGAAACGCATGACCCCGTTCCCTGCACTGCTGTCCCTCGTGCTGCTGGCCCTCGTCGCGCCCGCGGCCGCCGACACGCCGATCGACGAGACTCGCACGGTCGATGCCGACGCGCGTATCGAAATCTCCAACGTCAAGGGCTCGGTGACGGTCACCGGTTGGGATCGCGCCGAAGTCCGCATCACCGGGACGCTCGGCGAAGGCGCCAGGGGCTTGACCGTAGACGGCGGCGGCGATCACCTGCGCATCAAGGTCGAAACGCCCGGCAACGAAGGCTGGTTCAACTGGGGCTCGTCGAACCGCATGCGCGATTCCATCCTCGACATCAAGGTACCGCGCGGCGCGGAGCTGGACATCGATACGGTGAGCGCCGACGTGACGGTGTCGGACACGGCCGGAGCGCGGCTCGATGCGGAAACCGTGAGCGGCAAGTTGCGCATCGTCAGCGACGCACGCGAGATCGGCATCGACAGTGTCAGCGGCGAAATCGACCTCAGCGGCAAGGCGCAAAGCGCCGAACTCGAGACGGTTTCGGGCGACATCCGCGCGCGCGGCGTCGGCGGCGTGCTGGAAATGGAAAGCGTATCCGGAAACATCGACGTCGAAGCCGGTCCGTTCACGGAGTTCGGTGCCGATTCGGTGTCCGGTGACATCAACCTGCGCGGCCACCCGGCGCCGAATGCGCGCATACGGCTGGAATCGATGAGCGGCGACCTGGATATCGCCCTGCCTACCGACACATCCACCCGAATCAGCGCGGAGACGTTCAGCGGCAGCATCCGCAGCGATTTCGGCACGAGCAACGACTCCGGCAACGGACCCGGCAAATCGCTCGCGCTGACCGTGGGCGGCGGGGCCGGCGAACTGCATGTCGAGACGTTCAGCGGGGACATCGAGATCCGCAAGCAGTAATCCCGGGCGATGACCTGGTGAATGCTCCGGCGGCGGTTCGGCCGCTGCCGGAACATTCGGCCCGCTTCGGCCGCGCATCGCCGGGATGCCTCGCTTACAATGCGCGCCCTTCGTGGCGTGTCAGGCGCCGCGTTCCACCACGCAGCTTGCAATGACCGATCCCTCCAGCGAAACCCGACGCCGCCGCACGTTTGCGATCATCAGCCACCCCGATGCGGGAAAGACCACGCTGACCGAGAAGCTGCTCCTGTTCGGCTGCGCGATCCAGATGGCCGGCAGCGTGAAGTCGCGCAAGACCACGCGCCACGCAACCTCGGACTGGATGGCGCTGGAACAGGAACGCGGCATCTCGGTGACCAGCTCGGTGATGCAGTTCCCGTACGCGGGGCGCATCGTGAACCTGCTCGACACGCCGGGCCACGCGGACTTCTCCGAGGACACCTACCGGGTGCTGACGGCGGTCGATTCGGCACTCATGGTCATCGACTGCGCAAAGGGCGTCGAGGAGCGCACGATCAAGCTCATGGACGTGTGCCGCCTGCGCGACACGCCGATCATGAGCTTCATCAACAAGCTCGATCGCGAGGGGCGCTCGCCGATCGAACTGCTCGACGAGATCGAATCGGTGCTCGGCATCGAGTGCGCGCCGGTGACCTGGCCGATCGGCATGGGTTCGCGTCTCAAGGGCGTCTACCACCTGCTGCTCGACGAGGTGCATGTCTACGAGCCGGGCCGCAATTTCACGCGCCAGGATTCGACGATCTTCAAAGGTCTCGACGATCCCGCGCTCGCGACGCGCATCGGCGATGCGGCACTTGCCGAGTTGCGCGAGGAACTCGAACTCGTTCGCGGCGCATCGCATGCATTCGACCTCGAAACCTACCGCGCCGGTCGCCAGGCGCCGGTGTTCTTCGGCTCGGCAGTCAACAACTTCGGCGTCCAACCGCTGCTCGACTTCTTCGTCGAGCACGCTCCGGCGCCGGGCCCGCGCGCGACGACCACGCGAACGGTGCAACCGGACGAATCAATGCTCAGTGGTTTCGTGTTCAAGATCCAGGCGAACATGGATCCGCAGCATCGCGACCGGGTCGCCTTCCTGCGCGTGTGCTCGGGCAGCTTCGAGGCGGGCATGCGCGCACTGCACGTGCGCAGCGGCAAGGAGATGAAACTCGCGAATGCGCTGACCTTCATGGCTTCGGATCGCGAGATCGTCGCGCGCGCGTTTCCGGGCGACGTGATCGGCATCCACAACCACGGCACGATCTCGATCGGCGACACCTTCACGGAAGGCGAAGCACTCGCGTTCACCGGCATCCCGAACTTCGCGCCGGAACTGTTCCGCCGCGCGCGCCTGCGCGATCCGCTCAAGATCAAGCAACTGCAGAAGGGGCTCGGCCAATTGTCCGAGGAAGGCGCGACCCAGTTCTTCCGGCCGCTGATGTCGAACGACTTGATCCTCGGCGCGATCGGCGTACTGCAGTTCGACGTCGTCGCGTACCGGCTGCGTGACGAATACGGGGTCGAGGCGCTGTTCGAGAACGTCGAGGTCGCGACGGCACGCTGGATCCGCTGCGACAGCACCAGGAAGCTCGAGGAATTCCGGGAACGCAACGCGAGCCACCTCGCGCTCGATGCGGCGGGCGAACTCGTCTATCTCGCCCCAAGCCGGGTCAACCTGCGCCTGACCGAGGAACGCTGGCCGGACGTGACGTTTGCCGCGACGCGCGAACATGCCGAATCCGTCGAAGCGCGATGATGACGATCCCCGATCAAGCCCGGTTGCGCAGGGCCCGCCCCGTCAG
>CAYWZC010000035.1:1916-15882 GCA_964462745.1 uncultured Rhodanobacteraceae bacterium | reverse complement strand
GCACATCGTCACCCGTAGAGCGGAGCTTGCTCCGCTGCTTCTCGGAGTGCCAAGCCGATTCCGCTGTTTCGACTGATACCGATACTTGAGCCGAGCGAGCTCGGCTCTACGAGAGCCGGGCCCCGTCAGCGCACATCGTCAGGTTCGACTGATGTTGATGCTCGAGCCGAGCAAGCCCGGCTCTATGGCAGACGATGGCGCGGGATCCACCGGTCCGTCTGCAAATCGCCGATCAGCTTCCGTTGAAGCCGGCGCGGAACAGCCGGTCGCCGGTCTGCGCCGCGGTGCCACGCGGCTCCATGCCGGCACCGAAAATATCGTCGCGCGTGGTGAAGATGACGTCCCCACGCGCGGCGACCAGATCGCGGGAAGCCGCCAGTTGATCGGACAAGGCCCGATCTTCGCTCGCCTGTCGGGTCAACGTCGCATCCCGGATATCGGCCGTGTGCTGCCACGACCACAATCCGAGCACCGCGACCAGACACGCCGCGAGCGCGGACCACCGACCGATGCGTGCGTGCATCGCATGGCGACGCATTGCAGGCGCATGACGCACCGTCGCGGAGCGACGTGGATGCACGGCTTGACGGGTTCGGCGCCCGCACTCACGTTCGAGCCTTGTTGCGAGAAGTTCGGAATCGACGCGCAACTCGCGCAGCATCCGCACAAGCGAGGCTTCCGCCGGCGATTCGGCCAGTGCCGCAACCGCCGCGGACCGGTCGGCAGTAACCAGTCCGCCTTCGGAGACTGCCAGTACAGCGTCGGCATCCAGCACGTCGCGACGCGCGCCCCGCGCGGTCATGCGACGGTACAGGTTGGCAATGTTCAGGTCATTCATCGAGTTCACCCATTCCGGAATCCCGCAGGCGTGCCTTGAGTTCGTCCATGCCGCGCGAAACCAGTTTTCTTGCGGCCTCGGCCGAAGGAATATCGGCCATTTCCGCGATTTCCTGCAGGCTGAATCCCTGCAGGTGCAATGCAATCGGCAAACGCCGGCGTTCGGGCAGTTCGTCCAGACAGCGCCTCAGGCAGCTCATCTGTTCACTGTCCCGGGCGCGCCGATCCGGTCCCACCGGGCCTTCCGGGAGCTGCCGGACCGCTTCCTCGTCGTCTTCCGGCAATGGATCCGCGGCGCGTACCTCTGCGCGGCGAAGCGCATCGATTACCGCGCTCGCCACCGTTCTCTGGATGTAAGACGCATGAAAGGGGCCGGACCGGTCACGTTCCACCGCCCGCCACAGCCGGATACGGACCTCCTGCTCGACGTCGGCGATGTCGATGCCGTATCGGTCGAGGCCGTGCGAACGCAGCAGGGCCTGCAGCTTGGCACCGTACTGGCGCAGCAACTGCTCCAGCCTGGCGTGGGCGGAATCGTCGGGACCTGGCATGACCGAGCAGATCGGAAGGGGCGGCTATGCTCGCCGAGTCGGCGGCGCATCGCAATGCCTGTCGAGGTTGCCACGTTCCACTGCAGCTTCCATCAGCGCACTTTCTCGCACCCGTTGCACATTCATCCGCAAGGGAGTCGCCTCGACTCCCTACCCCCAGATAGGCAGTCGCCCGCGACACCCTTGCCGTTCGGCCAGATCTTCCCTTGCCGGTGAGCGGAGGATTTTCACCTCCAAGTGAGCGCGCCCGGCCGGGCACACAAAAAAATGCGGCCCCGCTTCCGGAGCCGCCGAAGTGTGGCGTGTAGCGTTGGTTCGAGCTCAGAACTTCTGGCGGTATTCCAGGAACCAGAAACGGCCCGGGATGTCGTAATTCGGGTCGTAGGAGTTCGCGAACGCGGTCAGCAGGACCGGCGGCCCCTTGTCGAACGCGTTGTTGACACCCAGCGTGATCGTGCCGTCCCACGGCGCAGTCCAGCGAACATTGATGTCGTGGTACGTGACCGCGCCGGCGCGTGTCAACGGATCCGGACCGATCACCGGATCGACGTGGTCCGGTTGACTGCAACGTGTGTCGAACAAGACACAGGGTTCGCGGACCGACGAGAAGTAGCGCGCGCGATACGTCGCACCCCAATCACCGAGCACCCAGTCGAGGTTGAAGTTGCCACGCAAACGCCAATTCGGATTGCCGAGTTGGCCGACACGACCACGGAACGGCAAGCCAGGCGCCGCCTGCAGATCGAACACCGAAGTGTAGGTCGCATTCAGGCCAGCCATGAAGCGACCGAACGAGAACTCCGGCAAGCGGTAATTGATCGCAAGATCATAACCTTCGGTATTGGTCGCACCGAGGTTGTCCACGATCTGTCGGGCATTGATGACTTCGCCGTTGTTCGGATTACGCGTGATCATGTCGCAGTAGTTGCCGTTCGTCACGCACTGGTCGAGCATGAACGTCAGACTTGGAAGGGTGATCGTGTTCTCGAGTTCTATGCGCCACCAGTCGAGCTGGATGTCGAGGCCATCGATGTAGCTCGGGCTGTACACGACCCCCAGGGTCTTGGTGGTGGCTGTTTCCGGCCCCGCAAATTCATTGGAAAAGACAGAGGTCGGGAAGCGCACCTGGCCACCATACCCACCACGCTGCTGGTAGTCGGCGGGGACACCGGCATCAAGACACGTCTGTCGGGTAACAGGGTCGCTCGCCGCACGACCAGAAACCATGTCGCAGGGATCGTTGTAGGTCGGGAAGTTGTCACCGCCGCCTGCGAACAGCTCGCTGATCGATGGCGCGCGAAAGCCTTCCGCGTAGTTGCCACGCAACAGCAGGTCGTCGATCGGCTTCCACTTGATGCCAATCTTGCCGTTGGTAGTCTCGCCGAAGTTCACGTAATCCGAACGGCGTGCCGCGACGTCGAGCGACAGTTCGCGCGCGAGCGGCAGGTCCGCGAGGATCGGCACCGCGAACTCGAGATAGAACTCGTCGAGCGAGTAGTTGCCGCGGGTCGGCGCTGCCGCGTTGCCGGTACCGTTGCCGGCCGCGGTGAACGCATCCGGTTCGAAGAAGCCGGATTCCTTGCGATACTCGTAACCAGCCGCGAACGAGAACGGACCGGCCGGCAGTTCGAACAGGTTGCCGGTGATGTTCGCGAAGTAGTTCGTGGTCTTGAACTCGGCCTGGGCCTTGTCCGTGTACTGGATGAACTCGACCATCTCCGGGGTCAGCGAACCGGCCGGGCCGATGATGTCGAGCGGCACGCAACCGGCGATGATGTTGCCCGGCGTACCGCAATGCACGATGCCGTCATCACCAAGGAACGACGGACCGGTACCCTCGCTGATCCGCGGCAAACTGAGCTGACCATGGGTGATTTGAGTCTGACCCGTGGTGTTGGTCTGGAAGCCCAAGTCCCAGTTGAAGCTGTGCGAGCCGAGGTCGAAGTTGCCCTCGAAGCCGCCCGCGAAGTGGTAGGTCTTGACTTCCTGGGCGAAGTTGCGGTTGCCGGCATCGGTGAAACGTCGTGCCGCGAAACCGATCGGAATGCCCTCGCCCGGCGCCACACCGACGCCCTGGTTGCCGAACGGATTGTAGTAGCTGTCCACGTCGATCCCGAACGCCGCCGGGATGGCCGCGAGCTCCTGATCCGAGTTGCGCTGGTTGTACAGCACATTCGTGCGGAAGCGGATGTTGTCCGTGATGTCGTAGCGACCCTGCACGAACACCGAGCGACGCTCGGTCGGGGTCAGCAGGTAGTTCTGCGGTGCGAAGTTCCAGGAATCCTGATCGAAATCGTACGGATGGAAGTTCGCGCGGTCGTTGGACGACGACGCACCCGGATTGATCGCAAGCGTGCCGAACGACGGGTCGTAGATGATGCCGTGGTCGCCATAGAAGCTGTAGCGGCCGGTACCTCCGCCGAGCACCGGATCGGCCGAGATGTGGCGATCGCCGGCGTACACCGGATCGCCCTTGGTGTAGGCGACATTGAACAGGATCGACGCGCGATCGCTGTTCGCGCCCATCGTGAAGTCGTAGGTCTGGGTGGTGCCGTCGCCTTCGTCGTACTCGCCGTAGTAGGCGTGTGCTTCGGCGCCGTCGTAGCGGTCGCGGGTGATGATGTTGACCACGCCGCCGATCGCGTCCGAACCGTAGATCGCCGACGCGCCGTCCTTGAGGACTTCGATGCGCTCGATGATCGAGGACGGGATCGTGGTCAGGTCGACGTTACCGGCGAGCTGCGAAACCCAGCGGTGGCCGTTGACCAGCACCAGGGTACGGATCGAACCCAGGTTGCGCAGGCTGATGGTGACCTGGCCGTTGTTGCCGTTGTTGACCGAGCGGTTGAGGATGTTGCCGCTGGTAACCGACAGACGGTTGAGGACGTCCTCGACCGTGGCCGCGCCTTGATGTTCGATCTGTGCACGATCGATGACCAGGATCGGCTGCGCCGTTTCCACGTCCACGCTGCGAATGCGTGAACCGGTAACGACGATGGTTTCGAGTTGCTCGCTGCTTTGGTCCTGGATTGCGTCCTGTGCCGCTGCCGGCGATGCCGCCGCACCGAGAACCACGGCAATGCCCGCTGCACCCCCTGCTTCCAGTCCCCTTCGAATCGCGTTGTGAAGCAATCGCTTTGTCATCTTTCTATCTCCTGGGCATCATCAAACCGCTGGTGCGAAGGCACGCAGCGCAGGAGCGAACGTTAAAAAATCGTGAGCGCGTCGCATTGCGTCCCAACGGTGGCTCGCGTTGCGCAAATTGCGCGAACCATGTGCGGGCGAACAAACCATCGCTTTGCCGGTGTTGCGAACAGGCGAGCCGCGGAAAATCTGGAAGTCATGGGGATTCGAGTGTTGAGACGAAGTCGGATGCGCGAGGACCGATTTTCGACGCTTCGCCGGGACATGGCGGTTCCATCGCTCAAGTAGCGGCGAAGATCGACCGCACAGACGGAATGGCACCCGTCGACTCAAGTCCGGCAGGCTTGCTGAAAAGCCCTTTTCAACAGCACTGACGGTGCGGTGCAGGGACGTACCGCTCGCGAATCGATCGCGCAGGAGATTGATTCGTCGCAGTCGAGTCCGGGCGTGTAGCGGACTCGACGAGCTGACTGCGCGCGCCGGGAGCGCGCGCGAACGGCGAAGCTCGTCCGGAGCGCGAGCCGCAGGATGCGGCGAGTAAAAAGTCCACGACGAACTTTTCCAGCATCCTGCTAGCGGGTCGGCGATGTCGGCGAATCCGCCACGATCCAGGCGACGCCAATCAGGGTGAGATTCGAGGCGTTCTCGGTCCAGATGTAGTGATTGGAAGGATCGGCCAGGAGCATCGGCCCGTGCACCAACAGGGTGAAGCACGCGTACATCGCGGTCAGCAGGATCGCCGCGAGGCGGGCCCGCACGCCTGTCAGGATCGCAAGGCCCGCCGCGATCTGGGCAATCCCCGTCGCACAAGCCCAGAACTCCTGCGTCGGTGGCAGCCACTCGGGAACCAGCGGCGCGGTAAGGTCCATGTAGAGAAAATGCGCCATACCGAAAACCACCGCGCAAAGCGCGAACACGAGTTGGCCCAGGCGGGTGAGGCGCGCGGCGAGCACCGCATCGATATCGGCGCTGGCGGCGTAAACCATCAGCGCTCCCGTCGCTATCGCGACTTGGATGGCGAGAGCTTCATAGGTCAGGAACTCAGCATGGTGTACGACCAGCATACGGCCGTACATCAAGATGACGACGACGATTCCGTAGTAGGCGATGAGCGCTGCGGCGCCACGGGATGTGGTCCGCCGCCACACGACGACCGCACCGGCAATGAACAGGAATGCCGCCGCGGCACACGCCAGCGGGGTGCGATACGGAAAATCCTTGGGGACCGGCTGTCCCGGGTCGAAGACGCGCCATGCCAAGCAGAGCATACCCAATGCCATGATGCCCAGCCCATAGACGCGCCAGCCGAAATTCCCCCGGGCTGCTTGCATGGTCATGATCCTCTCCGTTGACGCGTCGACGCGGTCAAGCAGCGACGATTGGCAGGCGGTTGGCTTGCGCGCGAACCGATGTGGCGGTCACACCAAAACGACGCTTGAACAGACGCGAGAACGCGCAACGATTCTCGAAGCCGCTCGCAAACGCGACTTCGGTGACTGCCAGTTCGCTTCTGTCGAGGAGCCGGCGTGCTCGTTCAAGCCGCTGCGTCACGAGGGTAGCGTGCGGTGTTTCACCGTAAGCCGCGCGATATGCACGAATGAAATGCCATGGCGAATAGCTTGCACGACGCGCCAGAGTCCCGATATCCAGATCCAGATGACACTGGTCGATCATGTAGTTTCGAACCCTCTGCAACCGCAAGAACACGTTGCGGCGCTGCGCAAGGGTCCGTCCCGGACAATGCGCGATCTGCGCATCGAACGAGGATTGCAGTTCGGCGATCGCGGCAACGAGTGCTGATGCGGCCGCGTACCGAGAATCGGGGGTCCCATTCTTGTCTTGCAGCAACCGCACGAGATGCAAGGCGCTTCGCCGCAAGCCGGTACCCGCGTGATACCGAGCCGGTAACAGGATGGGGCCGCAAGTCAGTTCGACAAACGTGGATGCCGACATGTGCTGCCACGCCAAGCGTGGCACCAGGATGACGAGCCACATTGCGGCACGTGGACCAATCGCTTGCAGCCGCGGCAGGGGTTCCGTACACAGCACCTGGCCAGCCACGAATGAACTGGTCCCATCGGCCGTGGCAAGCAGGATACGGCCACGCAATGGGATCCAGATGGCGGACGGGAAGTCGTCGGCCTGCAGCATTGCGCCTCGTCCACCACCGATGATCACGGTCACGGCGTCTTCCGGGCGGCGATCGGTGCTCACCCTACCAGGCCAAATCAACCGCGCTCCGCTGCCGAGCTTCTTGCAACGTGTCTGCATGGGGATCCTCCGCGCATGTTCGGGAGGACCCTGAATACGTTCATGCTCGCCGCGAGTCAGGAAGGATGTCCGAAAAACGTGCGAGGAGCAGCGCGCCATTCGTGACGTTCGGGTGAAAAACCGACGAAAGACACACCGCCGGCGACTTTCATGACGAGGCTTCCGACGATGAACGTACGTTTTGGGTCACACGCAGCATGCCAATGTCGGTGTCATCGGCTACACCTACGCCGAGGATCATGCGTGTACCGTCCGGGCTGACGTCGAAACCGCCATCAAGGTAATGCCGATCGAAGCCCTGTTGCTGTGGCGGCAGCGAGAATCCGTGCAACTCGTCGCCGGTACTGGAGTCGAAAACGCGAATCTTCGGCGTGCTCGCAAGGCTGTTTGCGAGGTACCAGACGCGTCCTCCCACGATCCGCCAGGAATCCTTGAACGCCAGTGCAATCGGCGTGATGACAAGTTGCTGTTGGCCACTGGCGGGGTCGAACCAGTACAGACCTGCAGTGTCGTCGCGAGTGTAGTAGATCCGGCCTGATTGAGGGTCCGACTGCATGAAGACGACACCACGAAGCAGATCGATCTCCCGGGGCGCATCGACACGAACCAGGACGTCGGTATCCTCACGGTGGACAATCGCGACAATGTGCCCGTCATGGGCATAGTCCGCATAGCGAACATTCGAGCTCGGGGCCACGTTTCGGCGACGCCCGCTGATCAGGTCGATTTCGACCATACGTCCGACGCCGCCACGGCGCAGGACGAACAACAAGTGGCGGCCGTCAGGGCTCCAGGCCAGACTGCCGATTCGCGCCGCGTCCAGGTTCGTCAGCATCGTGGGCTCGGCACGCGCAAAGTCGTAAATCCACAATTGCTGGGAACCGCTGCGATCGGATATGAAAGCCAGGCGGTTGGAATCCGGGGAGAAGGTCGGATAGCGGTCACTGCCGGTCGAGGCCGCAATCTGGCGCGGCGGAATGTCCGGTCGACCAAGCTGCACGATGCTCAGGCCAAGGCGCACGCGCGGAATCTGGTAGACCAGCAGCGGCTCGTCACGGGCGAACGAGGGGAATACGGCTGGCGTGACGTGCAGGTCGTGAAGCTTGCCGCTGTTGGTGTCGACTGCATAAAGACCGGCCTCTCCGGCATGATCCGAGGAAAGCACGATCAGGGATGAATCCGGTGCCCAATCAAAGCCCGCAATCCGGGCCGCGAGGTGGGTCAGGCGGCGCACCGCTCCACCATCGGCCGACATGACGTACAGGTCGCTGTACGGACGCAACCCTCGCCGGAACGCAATTTGTGTTCCATCGGGCGAATAGCGCGGGTCGAGATCGAAATCGTTGCCATCATGCTGATAGACCAAGTCCACGATGCTGCCATCGCGCAACGACAGCAAGCCGAGGCGTGGCGGCGCGTTGATGGCGCCGCCAAACGTGCCGAGCAGTGCCCGGCCATCCGGCGTCCACGAGAAGTAATTCGACAGTGCGTCGGGGGCGCAATCGCCGACCCGCCAGGGCGTTCCACCGAGCACCGGCGTAACCATGTAGCTGCAAGTTCCCCCGTCGAAGCGCAGAAACGCGAGGAGCCTTTCATGCGGTGAGAAGACCGGCCACAGATCGGCGCCCGTGTGCCACGCTACGGAACCCAGTTCGACCGCGCTCGATCCGATCGTGTTGCGAACATTGATTCGTGAACGCGAAGTACCCGGATCCGTTCGCGAATACGCGACGTAAGCGCCACTTGGTGAAATGTGCGGAAGCACCTCGGAGCCCAAGGTGGTGCTCACGACGCGGATATCGGTGACGCCGACGGGCTCAAGCCGCGCCTGGGGGATTCCATTCCCGTCGAACCTCCAGGCGACGAACACGACCACAGCCAATGCCAGCACGGCTACGAGAATGAACCAGGATCCCGGTCCCTGCGCGCCGCCTGGCGTGATTGGGTGCACGAGTCCAGCATCCGGCTCGACAGATTTCGGCGACTCGTCGGATTCGGCTTCGTCGAAACTGGCTTCGGCAATCAACCGGTAACCGACCTTCGGGATCGTCTCGATATAGCGCGGCGAACGTTGGTCGTCACCCAACGCACGTCGGATCTCCTTGATCGCCTGGGTCAGCACGTCGGGAGTAGGGAACGTGCTGGCCCACACCAAGTCGAGAAGTTCGGTGCGCGTGAGCGTACGACCGGGATGCCGTGCGAGTTCGATCAGCACGGCCATTCCCTTGGGCGTCAATCGCGTCGGTTGTGCCGCGCCGAGCAGGCGCAGGCTTCCCACATCGAAGACATGATCGCCAACGCGCAGAAGTTTGCCGAGATTCGCCTTCAATGACGAATCCGGGCGTCTGGGCGGTTCGCGTCGGGTATCCATCGTCCGGGTACTACTTGTGGAACAGCCCGGCGCAAGGATCGGCAAGCGACCGGGGCAAGGCCAGTCGACCCAATGGTAGAGGATTGCGGTGGGTGGCGCACAAAAGCGGGCCACCGAGGTCCCGCCCGGTTGGCCCGCCGAAGGTTTGTCGCGATGCTGTGACACATCTGCCCGTTGGGGCAGTGTCATGTTCGCGCAACCGGACTACACAAGGGTTGCAGACAAATGTAACCGGATTGACCGAATTTGCGCCCTTCGCCGGATATCTACCCGACGGGTTCCCGCAACAACGGCGGCAACGGACAATGCAGCGCCGCACAGATCGCGCGCAGGAGTTCGGCTTCATCCACGGTAACCGCGCCGTCCTCGCTGATCGCGCGGGTCAGTCCGCGCACGACCAGTTCCTTTGCCGCGGGCACCAGGCGATCGAGTTGCGGGAATGCCCGATCCAGCGCTGCAAACCGATCCTCCGGCGCGGAGAACGGTCGCAGGGACCGCGGCAGCACTTCCCGCATCCCGGCGGTGTAGGCGCGCGATGCCTCGTCGGCGGATTCATGGCCGCACTGCGCGACGACGGCGAACAGTTCGCTCAACTCGGCTTCCACCTGCGGAAGCTTGAGCCGCCCGGCGGTCCGCGCGCCACCGGGATCGAGCGCATCGATCACGCGTCCACGGATCAGCCTGGCGAGGCAGTATTCGCGAAGGGCCGTTTCGCCGTCCACGAGGATCAATTCGTCGAGCACGTCGATGAACCCGTCCAGTTGCGGACGCGGGCGGCGACGCAGGTTCGGGAAAGCCAGTGCCGCCAGCGGCAGGCGGTGCATGGGGTGGAGATCGGGCAAGGATTCCGTGAGCGTTTCGACGTCGGACCGCGTGCCGGGATCGAAACGTCGTTCGATGAGATCGAGCTGCCGCGCGCGCACGTCCGGCGCGTCGTCCAGCACCAGCGCAAACACGAGCGCCATTGCGTACTCGCGCTGGCGCGCCGCCTCGCGCAATGCGGCCGGCAAGCGCGCATGGATCGCATGCGCGATGCACCAATCGTCGCTGCCCGGATTGCCGACCTGGCGGGCCACGCCCGGTGCGGACAGCCGCAACGTGGCATTGGCCGCGGGCAACTCGAACCGCGAGCGCGGTACCGGCGGCAGGACCGGCGATGCACGCTTCGACGGCACCGGCGGCAATCCGCCGCCCGCCGGCGCGAAACCCGCGATCGAGACATTCGCGCCGGATGCTTCACCGACGTGTTCGGGCTTCGCCCATGCCGCGGCGATTGCGGCGAATTCGGCGGGGTCGAACGAGGCATCGAGACGCCGGATGCGATCGAGCACGGGCGGATGGGTCGCGAACAGGGCCGAATAGCCGACCCCGTCGCCGAACAGCATGTGCGCGACTTCCTCGCGGTCGCTCGCCGCAAGCTGCGAACCTTCGGCGAGGCCGCCGATCTTCTTCAGCGCGCCCGCGATGCCCTCGGTCTGGCGCGTGAACTGCACCGCCGATGCGTCCGCGAGGAACTCCCGCTGACGCGACACCGACGCCTTGATCATGCGCCCGAACAATACGCCGACATAACCGACCACGAACAACGCGGCGCCGATCAGGACGATCTGCGCGCCGCCCTTGCGGCTGCGGCCGTGCGAGGACGCCCACAGGATCTTGCGCCCGATCGTGGCGATCACGAGGATGCCGAACACGATGCCGATCAGGCGGATGTTGAGGCGCATGTCGCCATTGAGGACATGGCTGAATTCGTGGCCGATGACACCCTGCAATTCCTCGCGGGTGAGCTTGTCCAGCGCGCCGCGGGTGACCGTGATCGCTGCGTCGGCCGGCGTGTAGCCCGATGCGAACGCGTTGATCCCGGCTTCTTCCTCGAGCACGAACACCTCGGGCATCGGCACGCCCGCGGCGATCGACAACTCCTCGACGACGTTGCGCAGGCGCTGGTATGCGAATTCCCCGGTCCCCGCCGGGATCTCGGTCGCGCCCAGCGCGCGCGCGACCGCGGGACCGCCGTCCGCCAGGGTCGAAATCCGGTACAGCGAGCCGAACCCGATGGCCGCGACCACCACGATCGATACACCGAGCAGGAAAACCCACGGCGGCTGGTCACCGCCGCCCATCCCGAGCGCGAAGTACACCGCGGCGTCGGTGATCGCGACGATCGCGACCACCGCAATCGCGAACAGCACCAGCATGCGCCGGGTCTGGCGGCGCGCCTGCGCCTGGTGGGTGAAGAAGTCCATCGGAAATCCGCGCCTCGCTCAGGCGGGCGCCGCGTCCCGTACGCACGCGCCGGTGCGATGCGCCTCGGCGCGGGGCAACCGCGCGAGGCCGGGACGTGGCCTCGATCCGCTCAGGTGAAGGAAACCTTCACCGCCTCGCGCTTCTCCGGCGATTCGATGTCCAGCAGTTGCGCCTCGGTGAACGCAAACATGTTCGCGACGATCGAACTCGGGAACATCTCGCGGCGGTTGTTGTAGTTCATGACGGCGTCGTTGTACGCCTGGCGCGCGAACGCGACCTTGTTCTCGGTCGTGGTCAGTTCCTCGGACAACTGCATCATGTTCTGGTTGGCCTTGAGGTCCGGATACGCCTCGGCGAGCGCGAACAGCTTGCCGAGCGTCTGGGTCAGCATGTTCTCGGAACCGGCCAGTTGCTGCATCGCGGCCGGATCGCCCGGGCTGGCCTTGGCCGCGGAGAGGTCGGAAACCGCGGTATTGCGCGCCGCGATCACCGCTTCGAGCGTCTCGCGCTCGTGCTTCATGTAACCCTTCGCGGTTTCGACGAGGTTCGGGATCAGGTCGTAGCGCCGGGTGAGTTGCACGTCGATCTGCGCGAACGCGTTCTTGTAGCTGTTGCGCGCAGCCACCAAACCGTTGTAAAGACTGACCAGATAGAATCCGATGACCACGAGGATCACCAGCAGGATGATCGTGCTCACGCGCAAACCCTCCGCAACGACCGAAATCGGCCACCAATCGAGCATAGCATGCGGCAATGCGGTTTTCTGAAGACGGACGCCTCGGCGAAGTGACCACCCGGCCGAGCAAGCATCCCCGTTCCCGGAAGCCGTGGCTGCGTGCCGGCGCAACGGCATTGGCCTGTTGTGCGTGGGCGTGCGCGTCGCAAGCCGTCGCCGCGACGACGCACGCCAAGCCACGCGACGCGGCCGGCAAGACCGAATCCGCCCGGGACGTGGCGCCGGCCTTGCAGCATGATGCGGCCGGCGTCGCCCGGCGCTTCGATACGTGGCTCGACGCGGTCGCCGAAACCGGAGCGGTGGCGGGCCTCGCGGCGGCCATCGTCAAGGACGACGAAGTGCTGCTCGAGCGCGGCGTCGGTTACGCGGACTGGAACACGCGCGCGCCGGTCGAGCCGACCACGGTATTCCGGCTCGCCTCGCTGTCCAAGGGTTTCGCGACGGCGTTGTCCGGGATCCTCGTCGAACGAGGCATGCTGCACTGGGATACGCGGGTCGCGAACGTGCTGCCGACGTTTGCGCTGTCGAATCCGGCTGCGAGCCGGAAGCTCGACGTGGCCGATATCCTCAGCCATCGCGTCGGCCTGCCGCACAATACCTACGACCTGCTGCTCGAGGACAACCAGCCGTATCCGTTGCTGGTCGAGCGCCTGCGCGAGGTCCCGATGGCGTGTCCGGTCGGCGATTGCTACGGCTACCAGAACGTCGCGTTCAGCCTGATCGGCGACATCACCTACGCGGTCACCGGGGACTTCTTCTACCACCAGGTCGAAACCCTCCTGTTCCACCCGCTCGGCATGAAGACCGCGACCTATGGGCGCGACGCGCTCGAGGCATCGGCAAGCTGGGCGAAGCCGCACCGGCGCCGCGGCCGTTCCTGGAAGCCGTTCCTGCCGAACGAGACGTACTACCACGTCGCACCGGCGGCCGGCGTCAATGCGAGCGTACGCGACATGGAGCAATGGCTGATCGCGCAAATGGGTGGTCGCCCCGATGTGCTGTCTGCGAAACTCCTGGAGAAGCTGCATACGCCACTGGTCGAGACCACGCGCCAGATGCGCACCTCACCATGGCGACGCTCGCGCCTGCTCGATGCGCAATACGCGCTGGGCTGGCGGGTCTACGATTATTCCGGCGAGACCTTGATTTTCCATGCCGGAGCCGTGCAGGGCTATCGGACGATGATCGGCTTCCTGCCGAAGTACCGGTTCGGCCTGGTCATGCTCTGGAACAACGAATCCGCGCTGCCCGCCGGCTTGATGCCGATGCTTTTCGACAGCTACCTGGGCCTGCCGGAAACGAACTGGGCGGGCATCGAACCGGACGTCGACGTGGGGCTCGCTTCCGGCAGCGACTGATCGGTTTCGCTGCGAACGCGCCATCGAACGGGCCAGCCGTTCGGCGCCGGACCACGCGGTCCGATGTCAACCGCCGAGTTTGAACTCGATGCGCCGCCGTACGACGGAATCAACCGGCTGGCCATTGACGAGCTTGGGCCGGAATTTCGCGTTGCGCGCAGCGCGTTCGGCTGCATCGTTGAAGATGCGCGGCGGTTGCGCGTTGAGCACGCGTGCGTTGCGGATGGAACCGTCGGCCGCGACCACGAACTCAACCTCGACCCAGCCCTCCTGGCGCGCACGCACCGCGGTCGGCGGGTAGGATGGCGCAAGCGGTGCGATCGCTTCGGCCTCGCGGGTTTCTCCGACCGGCTGCGGAATGGGTGGGGCGACGGCCACGGGCGGCGCGCTCGGTGCGGTCGTGGATGCAACCGCGGCCGGCGGCTCCGCGGGAGGCTCGGCCGGCGCTTCC
>CAYWZC010000035.1:0-1816 GCA_964462745.1 uncultured Rhodanobacteraceae bacterium | reverse complement strand
TTCAATCGAGCCCGTATTGCTTGCGCTTGCGGTACAGCGTCGAGGAATCGATGCCGAGGGTCCGTGCCGCGGCGTCGAGCGTGGGACTGGCCGCGACGACCAGCGCGATATGGGCGCGTTCGAGGCTCTCGATGTCCAGCTTGTCGCCCACGCGTGGCACCTCGGTCCGCTGTTCTCCCGCGGTCGCGGGGATCGACAACTGGGCCAGGTCGATCTCGGCGGTATTGCACAGGATGCTGGCACGCTCGATGACATTGGCCAGCTCGCGCACGTTGCCGGGCCACGGATAGGCGAGCAAGGCGTCCCGCGCCGCCGGGCTGAAACGCCGCGCGGGGCGCCCGTGCATGCCGACGAAGCGTGCGAGCAATCGTTCCGCGAGCGCCCCGATGTCCTCGGGGCGCTCGCGCAGCGGCGGTACGACGAGGCTGATGACATCGAGCCGATACAGGAGGTCGCCACGAAAACGGCCCTGTTCCACCATTGCACCGAGATCATGGTTGGTCGCGGCGAGGATGCGCACGTCCGCCCGTCGGGTCTGCGGATCCCCGACCCGCTCGTACTCGCGATCCTGCACGAAGCGCAGCAACTTGGCCTGCAACGGCAACGGCACGTCGCCGACCTCGTCCAGGAACAGGCTGCCGCCCTCGGCCTGGTCCACGCGTCCGAGGCGGTTCTCGGTTGCGCCGGTGAATGCACCGCGCTTGTGCCCGAACAGCTCGCTCTCGAGCAGTTCGGCCGACAGGGAGGGACAGTTGATCGTGACGAACGGTGCCTCGGCCCGCCGGCTGCGGGCATGGATCGTCTTGGCGAGCACCCCTTTTCCGGCGCCGGTTTCGCCGAGGATCAGGATCGTCGCATCGGTTTTCGCAACCTGCTCTGCCGTGGCGAGCATCGCGCGCATCGGCGCGCTGGCGCTGTCCATCTCGATGGGTGGCGGCTGCTCGCTCTCCAGCGCCTCGATGCGCAACTCCATTCGGCGCGCTTCGAACTGCTTGCTCGCGGCGACGCGAATCTGCTCCGCGGAGCACGGCTTGACGAGGTAATCGACCGCGCCGAGACGCATTGCATCGACCGCACTGTCGATCGATGCGCTCGCCGTGACCATGACCACGCGCGTCCACGGCGCTTGCTGGCGGATCCGGCGCAGCAGATCGAGCCCCGAGTCGTCCCCGAGGCGCAAGTCGAGAAAGCACACATCGAACACCTGTTCCTGCACGAGCCGATCGGCCTGTGCCGCGCTGGCGGCGGTCGCGACGCGAAAATCCGCGTCCTCGAGGCACATACGGAAGGTTTGCAGGATCGCGGGATCGTCGTCCACCAACAGGACGCGACCGTGATGCGGGTGTTTCATCGACTGGATCATTCGGGCTTCCGGTTGGGCCCGCCATCGGGTCGACGCCGGTACTGAATGCATTTTGCCCGAAACCCGGCACAAGGCAATGCGAATTGCATCGACCTGTTCGACGACAGCCGGCCGTCGGGCCGCCGTGGCCCGGAATCCGCGCTGGCACGCAACTTGTATTGCATCTTCCAACCGGTCGTATTCCGGTTTGCGTCCCTACTGACAAAGGAGCGGCACATGCTGTACTACGCGCTGGTTTTCCTGATCGTCGCGCTGATCGCGGGTGCACTCGGCTTCGGCGGTGTCGCCGGTGCCGCGACCGGCATTGCGAAGATCCTGTTCATCGTCTTCATCGTGCTGTTCATCGCATCGCTCGTGTTCGGCGGCATCCGCAGACGCTGAACCCGCATCGCCGGATAGATCCACGCATGGGGATTCGGACAAGGTAGCCATCGGAATGGCTGCGGGTGGCGA
>CAYWZC010000034.1:18985-27883 GCA_964462745.1 uncultured Rhodanobacteraceae bacterium | reverse complement strand
CACCGCGCGCGCCGAACATGGATACAGGCATCGCGGCGGAAGCCGGTTCCTGCACGAGCGCACCGACGACGGAGGAGAATGCAGGGTCTTACGTCGCACGCAACGATCCGGTATCGGCGTGGTGTATAAATGGCGTTCGTCCAGAGGATTTGCCGCCATGAAACCCTTGTCGAAACTCGTCGCATTTTCCATCGCCGCCGCCTTCGCGGCGCCGTCGTTCGCGGCGCTGGAAGTCGGCGCAAAGGCGCCCGATTTCAGCGCGTCGGCGTATCTCGCCGGCGAACCGTTCACCTTCGAACTCTCCGATGCGCTCGCGAAGGGCCCGGTCGTCCTGTATTTCTTCCCCGCCGCGCATACGCCCGGTTGCAACCTCGAGGCACATCTGTTCTCGGAAGCGATCGACGACTTCAAGGCGCAGCACGCGACCGTGATCGGCGTCACTGCCGGCAATGTCGACGAACTCGCCGCGTTCTCCGAGGAAACCGAGCATTGTGGCGGCAAGTTCGCGGTCGCCGCCGATCCAGGCGCGAAGATCGCCGCCAAGTACGACGCCCTGCTCGACAAGAAACCCGAATGGTCCGACCGGACCTCCTACGTGATCTCGCCGCAGGGTGAAATCGTGCACGTGCATTCGGACCTCAACCCCGGCAAGCACGTCGCCGAAACGCTGGCCGCCGTGAAGGCGCTCGAGAAGTAACCTGCCGTGACGCGACGACATGCAGGCCGCCATCGCCTGCTTGTCGACATGCGCCGAGGACATCCCGGCTACTGCAAGCCGGGACGGCAACCCAACTACTCCGTGGGCATTCCGATCGCCGGCGGTTCGCGCGGGAGTGCCGGCAGGCGCGATCCTCTCCTCCGCCGAACGCCGCGACATCACGGCTCGCCGCTTCCGCAATGCAGCTTGCTCCGACGCAGTCCGCGGCCTCTAGTGCGCCAGCGCGTAATCGATCGCCGCACGCACCGCCGCGATCTGTGCCTCGTTGCATTGCTCGGGCGTGGCGCGCGGGCTGTCGGGATACACCTCGGTGGTCGTGGTGTAGCGGGCACCGGTGATGCCCGCGCACAGGCCGAGCCGGGCGAAGTCGTATTCGATCACGCCCGGTGCGACCACGGGCGAGCCGATGATCTCGCCATTCGAATCGGCCGGTGCGATGTGGGTCACCTTCGCGACCGCTTCGATGATGGCGCCCTGGAATCCGGGTTGCGGGTTCATGCTGTCGTCGACGAGATAGAAACCGTCAGGAATCGTGCCCGGCTCGAACGTCTTTCCGTCGCGCGCGGCCAGCGCGGGCCGGAACTCGGTCTCGTCGGAATCGGTGGTCTCGTGCAGGTCGATGTGCAGCAGCACGCGGCCACGCAACGGTGCGACGAGTCGCATCAGCGCGGCCGACTCGGCGGCCGGGCTCGATTCGCGGAACGAGCGGTTCGGATCGATCGCATCGGGATTCCAGCGATGGACCCGCTCGTAGGCCCACGGACTCACGCACGGCGCGACGAGCAGGTTGATGCGGCCCGCGTATTCCTGCGCATGCCGCTCGACGAAGCCGAGCGCGCCGTGCACGCCGCTGGTTTCGTAGCCATGCACACCACCCGTCACCAGCATCACGGGTAGCTCGTCGCGCCAATCGCGGCCGCGAATCGCGAACAGCGGATAGGAATCCGGCGCGTACTCGAGCCGGCCGTACGCTTCCACGTCGAAACGCGCACGCAGGGACTCGATCCGGCCGAGCACGTCGAGCTCGTAGCTGCGCCTGCGCGTCTGCCGCGCGCGCCATTCGGCGATTTCGGCGGTGCCCCACGGCGTGCCGGGGATGCCGATCGTATGGGATGTGTCGGTCATTTTCATACTGTACCGCGTCGTCGGCTCCGGTTGCGTCATCGCGCTGGCTTCCGCTGCGCGGAACGTCGAGTTGGCGACCGACGCGACGGGAGGACCCACGCGTCAACCGCCCTTCGCCGCGGCTCGATCTTCGCCACGCCCAGCTCGTGCATCGGCAGGAACGCGCCGGCGAGGTAGTCGATCGCGGCCGGGTCGCGCGAGGTCATGCTCGCCTACGTTCCGGGCAGCGCGCGCGGAACCAGGCGACCGGCGGGGTTGGTGCTTGCGTGCGTGGTGAGGTTGGCGGGAATGTGCCCGGTGTCGCCGACGCCGAGCACCTTGATGCGGCCGTCGGCGTCGATGCGGATGGTGGTCACGCTCGCGTGTCCGACCGACATCGACAACCACGCGGTGCTGTCCACGCCGAGCGCGCGCGTGACGAGATAGCGGATCACATTGCCGTGGCAGACCAGCAGTTCGTGACGTTCGGCCCCGCTCGCCGGCTTGAAGTGCGCCGAGAACAGTCGGTCGAGTTGGGCCTTGCAATGCGCGAGCTCCTCGGCCGGAACGCGCGCCATGATGTCCTTGCGACGCGTCGCCGGCGTGCATTCGGTGAGATCCTCGAGCACGGTGAACGCGTCGCTGCCGATCGCCTCGCCGATGCTCGCCGCGGTATCGCGCGCGCGCTGCAGGGGACTGACGTACAGCGCGTCGAAATCGTACGGCAGCGCCGCGAGCCGCGCACCGGTCAAGCGCGCCTGCGCCACACCGAGCGCGGACAGGCCCGGTCCCAGCGAACGATCGGCAGCCGGATCGTCGAGATACTGGCCGTGCCGCACCAGGATCAGCGTGCGCGCGGCAGGCGATGCGCCTTCGTCGGCGAGCGCGACCGGTCCGGAAAACAGCAACAGCACGAACGCGAGGCAATGGATCAGGCGCATGGTGAACTCCCGTGGTGACCGCGGTACATCCGCGCAAGGATGCGATGGTCGCACAAGCGCGCCTTCGATCACCGGTTTTCCTGTCTTGCTAACCAAATCCGTTGCGTCATCATCCAAGACTCGATGGATGACGACGACGAGCACTGGCTGGCACTCGCACGAGATGGCGATGCACTCGCATTCCGACGCCTGGTCAACGCGCATGCGCGCGCGCTGTACGGCGTGTGCGCCCGCATTACGCGCGATTCCGCCCTCGCGGAGGATGCCGTCCAGGAAGCCCTGTTCCGCGCGTGGCAGCATCTTTCCACGTTCGACGGTCGTGCCATGTTCCAGACCTGGTTGCACCGCATCGCGGTCAACTCGGCGCTCGAACAGCTGCGCCGACGCGGACGCCACGAGATCGCAGTCGATGCAGCGGACAGCGACGAGGATTTCCTGGAAACCGTAGCCATGGACGTCGCGGGTCCCGACCGGCACGCGCAGGGCGCCGAGATCCGGCGCCGGACCGAATGCGAGCTCGATCGCATGAGCGTCACCGAACGCACCGCCTTCGTCCTGCGCCACCACGAGGGCCATTCGCTCGAGGAAATCTCCGCAGCGCTCTCGCTCAACACGAATGCCTGCAAGCAGGCGATCTTCCGCGCCGTGCGCAAGCTGCGCGGCGCGCTCGAACCCCTGAGGTGATCGACATGCGAGCGGTCAGCGACAACGACCTGATCCTGTTCCACTACCGCGACGGCCTCGACCCGGCGCGCTTCGTGGACATCGCGGCCGCGCTCTCGGCATCGGACGACCTGCGCAGGCGGTACGAACGCCTGCGCGCCCTGCTCGATACTGCGCAGGAAGCGCCGCCCGAGCCACCTGCCGGCTTCGAGCAGCGGCTGTGGATCCGACTCGAAGCACGCATCGCCGGCGCGCACGCACCGAAACCCAAGCCGACCCTGGCCGAGCGTTTGCGCGACCTCGTGCGAAGCGCCACCCCGCCGCGAATCGTGCCCCGCCGCGCATGGGCCAGCGGCTTCGCGGCCATCGTACTGGCTGCGGTCGGCATCGGTTTCTTCGCCGGTCGCGGCAGCGCGCCTGCGCCCACGCCGATGGCTACGGCTCCCGGCGATGCGCCAACCATGGCGTCACGCGTGCTCGACAGCTACGTCGCCGGCCACCTGCGCGCGACCGAGGGCCTGTTGCTGACCGCGGTCAACGACGAGCGCGGCACCTTGTTCGCGGGCAACCGCGAGCTGGCCGCCGGACTCGTCGAATCGAACCGCCTGTACGCCGCGGCCGCGGCGCGCGCCGGCAATGCACGGCTTGCCGATTTCCTGCGCCAACTGGAACCGGTCCTCATCGAACTGGCTAACCAGCCGGCCTCCGGTTCCATCGAAACCCAGCAAGGGCTGCGTGGTTACCTGCGTGACACCGACCTTCTGTTCCAGGTGCGTGCCACCGAATCGCGGATCGATGCCAGCCGCCCACGCGACCTCTGAATCCAAACGGAGAACGAACGATGATCCATTTCCTTTGCACCGCCCTGCTCGGCCTGTGCCTGCTCGCGGCTTCGCCGGTGCAGGCCGCGCAGGACGCCGACATGGCGCCCGGCGACGAGCAGATGGCCGCGCTGTACTGGCAAGGCCAGGAAGCGTTGAAAGAATCCGACTGGAACGCCGCGCTCGAGCGGTTCCGGCGCCTCGAAACCGAACTGCGCCGCAGCGAACCCGCGAGCGCCGACGCGGCGATCTACTGGCAGGCCTATGCCCTGTTGCAGGCCCGGCGCACGACCGAAGCGCGCGCAACCCTCGAGAAACTCGGCCGCGACTACCCGCACAGTCGCTGGAGCGAGGAGGCCGACAGCCTGATGCGCCAGATCCTGGCCGCGACGAAACCCGCATCGATCACCACTGGCGACGACGATCTCGCCGAGATCGCAATCACGGGACTCATGCAGGCACCGCCGGAACGCGCCATCCCGATCCTGCGCAAGGTACTGCAGGGTTCGCATTCGGTCGAGGTCAAGAAGCGCGCGTTGTTCGTGTTGAGCCAGCTCGACGAGGAAACCGCCCTGGCGATGCTCGGCGACATCGCTACCCACGCGACCGACGCCGAACTGCGCAGCGAGGCGATCCGCATGCTCGGTATCAGCGGCGAGGAAAACGCGATCGAACGCCTGCGCACAATCTATGCGTCGAGCAAGAGCGGCGAGGAGAAGCGCGCGATCCTGCAGGCGTGGATGATCGCCAATCGGCCCGAACTGGTCGTGCAGGTCGCACGCAGCGAGGCGGACGAGGATGTGCGCAAGGCCGCGATCCAGACCCTTGGCATGCTCAATGCGAACAAGGAACTGCGCGAACTGTTCGCGAGTGAGAAATCGATGGAGAATCGCAAGGCGATCCTGCGCGCGTTCGGCATCGCCGGCGACGCCGCGACACTCGGCGAAATCGCCGCATCCAGCGAACCGGAGGAAATCCGCATTGCGGCCATCGAGGCGCTCGGCATCGCGGACGACGACCACTCCGGCGCGACCCTGATGCGCCTCTATGCGAACGGTTCCGCGAGAATCCGCGAGGCCGCGCTGCGCGGCCTCATGATCCGCGGCGACAGCGATTCGATGCGCAAGCTGTACCGGCAGGCGAAGACCACGGAGGAGAAGAAGTCGCTGCTGCGCATGCTGACGATCACCGACAGCGACGGCACCCTGGACCTCATCGAGGCGGAATTGGACGAGGGAGGCAACCGGCCATGAGCCGATTCCGGACGCTGGTATTCGCCGGGGCAATCCTCGGCAGCATGACCGCAACCGCGACGGCGGACCAGTCCGCGTTGCGCGAACGCCTGGTCGCCGAGGACGGCTGGGCCGGCTACCACGTGCCGATCGTCGTGCAAGGCGGTTCGCCGTGCTGCTACTCCGACCGGATCGGCGAGGTGAAGCGCGGCGGCTGCGATCTCGATACGCGGCGTGGCACGTTGGTGTCGGACGATCGCGCGGCGCGCGGCCAGCGCGGCCTCAGCGTCTACTGGCACGTGACGAACGGAAAGCCGGACCAGATCCTGGCATTCGCCGCCGACTGCCCGGTCGCCAGCCGCGAGGAGATCCGCTGGATCGACCCGGTCGATCCGATCGACAGTGTCGAGGCGATCACGCACTGGGTCGAGCAGGCGGGTTCGGCACGCGATCACGATACCTCCGCGCTGGCTGCGATTGCGTTCCATGCTCACGAACAGGCGACGCTCGCGCTGATCGCGCTCGCCGAAGCGGGCGACTCCGCGAAGCAGCAGGAAGGCGCGCTGTTCTGGCTCGGGCAACTGCGCGGCGTTCCGGGTGCGGATTACGTCCAACGCGTGGCGACCCGCCATCCGTCGGCGAAGATGCGCGAGCACGCGGTGTTCGCGTTGTCGCAGTCCAACGTCCCGAATACCTACGCACGTATCGTGCCGATCTCGCGCAACGATGCATCCGCCGAAGTGCGGGGCCGGGCACTGTTCTGGATGGCGCAAATGCAGGATCCACGCGCGCGCGACGACATCCTCGCCGCGCTCGAACAGGACCATTCGCAAGCGGTCCGGGAACAGGCCGTATTCGCACTGTCGCAACTGAACGGCCCGGATGCTTCGGCCGCGCTGATCGCCCTCGTGCGCGGCGACCATCCGCGGTTCATCAAGGAAAAGGCGCTGTTCTGGCTCGGTCAGTCCGGTAGCGACGAGGCAATGGCCTTCCTCGACGAACTGTTGACGAGGCAGGGAAAACCCTGAACCGGTCCCGATGCTCCTTGTCTTGGTTCGCGGGATTCATCCCACGTGGCCATCGGGTTCGCCACTGCGACACGCAGCCGCTTCCCGTGCGCGCCTGGTCCGGTCAAGCCCGCCCATGTCGGTCCTGGGATCCTTTCGCATGATGCGCGCACTTTCATGCGTACGACGCACGTCACTCCCCTCAACCCCTCCAGTTCGCGTGCGAATCCCAGAACTCCACGCTGCGCCGGTACGCCTCGGCATCGATCGGTACGCCGGAGCCGCCGTGCTCCACGCCGAGCGCATTGCGCATCATCGTGATCGGCGCCATCGGGATTTCCGCGGGTTCTGCGGTATACAGGCAGCCCACGATGCCCCAGTCGGCGTCGATCGGGGTGCCCTCCTTCGCGAGCTGTTCGCGGCTGTAGAGGATCGCCACGAGGTAGTCCGCGATCGGCGGCTCCACGCCTTCGAACCAGCGCACGAGCACCGGCAGTTCCGCCGTGCTGCGCGTCTCGTAGGCTGAACGCAGCAGGTGCCGGTTGGCGTCGTTGATCGGCACCGCAATGCAGCGCGTCGTGGTCCAGTTGCGATGCACGTGCAACTTGCAGAATGGTGCGTAGCCTTCGAGGATTTTCAGCGGCGGCTCGTCGTCGAGGCGACGCTCGAACTCCTCCGGCGTGCAGTCGCGGATCGTGTTGCGCCGCGACTCGCGCGGAAACAGGCGCGCTCGCGCGAATTCGGTAAGGACGATGGACATCGGATCTCCAGGGCTGCCCGCGACACGGGATCCGGTCGCGCGGTGCCCATCCTAGCCCGCGGCTACGGTCTCCGGCTCATTCGCGACGTGGTCCATCACCAGGGGGATCGCCGCGACCATCGACTCGGCGATCAGTTTCGCGAGCACGAAGCCGATCGCCCAGCCGGCGACATCCTGCTCGATCAACATGCCGACGAGCGCGAACGCACCATACGCGATCACGGGCATGCCGATACCGGCGAGCACGGACTGCGCCGGTCGCACCCGCGCCTTGCGCAACACGAACTCGACCCCCTTGACGGCGCCGAACACCGCGACGAAGAACGGCATCGCGAACGGCACGCCTCCGAGCACCAGGGTCAGGATGCGCGCGAGCACGGGCCCGGCGACGCCGGAAATGAACGGGCGGCCGTGGCGGCGGTAGTGCGCGCGGTCGGCGCCGGCCTGCAGCAGGGCGGTTCCGGCGGTGTACGCGATCGGCACGAACAATCCGGCCGCGAACCATGCATCGGCCGAGCGCATCAGGGCGATGAAATCCGACCAGCCGTGGATGAACACGAGGGTGATCGAATACACGCCCGCGATCCAGAACACGCCGAACAGCAGGGCCGGCAGCCGCTCGCGCCAGAGCATCGGCTTCTCGAAGCGATCACCTGGCGGGACACCGATGGTGGACAGCGCCGCAATCACGATCAGCAGCACGGCCTCGACCGCGACCAGCACGAGCAGGTGGACCGCGCGCATGCGCCCGCTCAGCAGCAGGTACAGCACGATCGCATTGCCGCCGGACACCAGCAGCAGGTTGAACGCGACCTGCCAGACGCCCTGCACCGGAAAGCGCCGCAGGTACGCGCGCGCGTCAGCTCGCGTCAGGGTCTCCTTCTCGCCGCCCATGGCACTCCCTCCCGGCATCGACGATCCCGACGGCAACCGGCGGATGCCGACGGCCCGCCCTACTCCGGCGCCGCGGCTGCGGGCGCAGCGAAGGCCTTGCTGTACATCCCGGACCGGTCGAAGCAACACGCGCGACGCTTGCCGGACGCGAGCATGTCGCAGGCATTGGCGATGCGCCGCGCGCGGGTGTCGGCCTTCTTGCCGGACGTGATCCAGTGGATCCAGTCGCGGCGCGCCACCGGCGTGATGTCGGACCACTGCCTGTGCGCGGTGGGGTCCGCCGCGAGCGCCTTGCGAAGATCGGCCGGAACGCGCGGTTCCGGCTCCTTCGCCACCGGCGCGATTTCGAGCGTGACGGTGTCGCCGACGTCCGCCCCGGCGGCCTCGCGCAATGCGCGCGTGACCTTGAGCCAGTGGCTGCCCCGGCCGTCCGGTTCGAGCGTGGCCCGGAACGGATGGCCATCGAGCGTGCCATCCACGGTGGCCATGCTCCGGGTCGGCAGTTTCGCGCTGGCCTTCGGCGGCAGGACGAGGAAGCGCCACGCGGCGCCCTTCGGTTCCGCGGGTCGCAGCAGTTTCGCGGTGAAGCGGATGTTCGCGGTCGGTTCGTTCATCGCGCCAAGGTAACACCGGCCGGGTCCGCGCGTCATCGGACCCGCACGTCACCGGGCCCGACCGAGGCGCGGCCATCAGCGACCACCCGGCGTCGTGTCCCCCGATCGCGCGCTTTTGCGTTCCATGCACGACGGGCAATCGTT
>CAYWZC010000034.1:7019-18885 GCA_964462745.1 uncultured Rhodanobacteraceae bacterium | reverse complement strand
GCGTCGTGTCCCCCGATCGCGCGCTTTTGCGTTCCATGCACGACGGGCAATCGTTGCCCGGATGCATCGGACGGAGGAAGCACGATGTCGACCTTTCCTGCACGCAACCTGATCCTTGCCGGCCTTGCCGCCCTGTCGTTCGCCCACGGCGCCTACGCCGATTCGGTCAGCGGCGAATTCCAGCTCGACGGCAACAAGTTGGCATTCGCGGAAGTCGCCGCGTTCCGCGTGCGCGACCAGTGGAACCCGCGCGAATACGTCACCTATGTCCTGCTGTCGGCGAAGCCGGTGGATCGAGCAGCGATCGCCGCGGACGTCGACCCGTACACGGCGGCGATCAACGACGACGCCGTGCTCCACGCGGACCACATCGCGTTTCACGTGAAAGCCGACGGCACCGTCGACATGAACGCCCACGTCGGCGGAGTCCAGTACGTGGACACCTCCGGCACGATGATGGGGCAGGCCGGCTCGCTGGTCGCAACCTGTACCACCAACACGCCGCAACAGGTCGCATGCAAGGTCAGCAGCCCGAAAGCGGTCGAAACCATGGATGGCCCGACGTGGACCGTGGACATGGCGTTCGACAGCAAGGTACTCGCGCGCACGCCCGGCAAGGCGTTGCCGAAGGACGGCGGCGAGCCCGGCAAGGTGTTGCTGCAACTGGTCGAGGCAACCGAAGGCAACGATCTCGCGAGCGTCCTCGCCCTGCTCACGCCGGACGACGCCGCGAGCTACAACCGCGATTACCAGTCCCCGGAAGAGAACCTCGCCGACCTGAAGCAGATGCTCGGCTTCACCCTGCCGAAGCAGCCGAAGATCACCGGCGGCGAATTCCTCGACGACGACACCGCCGTGCTCGAAGTCGAAGGCGTGCCGTACGAGGGAACCCGCATGTTGTACCTCGTCACGTTGCAGCGCACCGAAGGCCATTGGCGCTATGCCTGGTCGCGGCCCGCCGGCATCCTGCACTGAGCGGAGGACAGGGGACGGATGATGGAAGGGTTTCGGCGATCAGGGAACTGCGCCGAATCGGGAATCATCCCTGCGGGGAGCGCCGACCGTGGCGCTCCCCCACCGACTCACAACTCGAAGCGGTAGCTGAACTTCACGAGCAACTGCTCGTCGTCGCGCAACGAGAAGCTGTCGCGCAGGAGGCGGTCGGGATCTTCTGAGAACGCGTCCTGCCGGTAGCCACCGCGGCCGTATACGACGTACAGGTACGACAACGGCGCGACCTCGTAGCGATAACGAATCTGGAAGCCGAGGTTGCGCACGTTGAAATCGTCCACCGGGTCGTCGCTCGCGACCGCGTCGCCCCATGCGCCGACGCGGTACGCCTGGTGCAGGTCGGCATCGAGCGCGATCGCCTGCAGCTTCACGCGCAGTTCGCGGCGATCGTCGATGGTCCAGTCGAGGCCGGCATTGAGATCGAGTTCGCGGCGCCCGAAGCTGCCGATCAGGTCGTCGTGTTGCCAGACCAGCCAGTCCGGAGATCGGTCCGCGTAGAACCCGGCGTGGAGGTTGAACGCGTCGCTGAGGAAATACGTTGCGTCGTAACGCACGCTGCCGCCGATCTTCGAATTGCCCGACAACCCGCCGCTGTACACCTCGAACTCGACATCGTGCGCCCAGTTGCCCTTGCGCGGGCGTTGGTACTGGTAGAACGCATTGAAGTTCGCGGGTCGCTTCACCGAGCCGTGGCCGCGGGTCACGAGATCATCGACGCCCGCGCTGTTGATGTTGATCTGCGCGTATTCGTAGCTGCCGTTGCGCAAGCGGCCTTCGCGGTTCAGGCGGAACTGGTCGTTGAGCTTCTCGCCGTGGTCGTTCTGGTTGCGGCTGATGCGGCCGCGCCAGACCTTGGACGCATAGCGCGAGGACTCCGGCAGGTCCGCGAAGCGGCGCTGCAACTGCCAGTGCAGGTAATTGGTGCTGTTGCGCGCGAGATAACCTGCATCATTGATCTCGAGGTCGTTGCCGAAGTGCATCGCGATCCACTGCTGGCGCCAGCCGCGGTCCATTTCGTAATCGGCCCATACGGTCGCGCCGAGATCGCTTGCGGTGCTGTCCGACTGGTCGATGTGGCTGCCGAACACGCGCGTCTGCACGTTCCAGCGCGGCGTCGGCCGCCAGTTGTGGTCGACGCCGAACACGGTCGCCTCGCGGTCGAGCCACGGTCGCTCGACGTTGGTCAGCATCATGCCGACGTTCTGCGTATCGAAATCGTGCACGAGGCGCAGCGCGGTGAACGTGCGCCCGACCTCGTCCGCCTCGTCGGCGGCGAACACGCCGTACTTCGTCGCGCCCCAACTGCCGTTGAGCTTGACCGCCGCGGTGATGTCGCCGGCTCCCTTGCCGTCGTCCGCCGGCCCGCCGACGCGGCGCGTGTACAGCAACTGGCTGAAATCCGATGGCGTCGTGTACTCGAACAGGCCCTGGTTCTCGGTGAAGAACGGGCGCTTGTCGCTGATGAAGGTTTCGGTCGCGTCGAAGTTCACCACCAGGTCGTCGCTTTCGACCTGGCCGAAATCGGGATTGATCGTCGCAGTCATCTGGAATTGGCCGTTCGGCTTCCAGAACACGTCCGCGCCGCCGTCGAACGTGCCGTCGCCGTGCACGTTGTCGTACAGGCCGGACACGTAGGGCGTGATCGCGAGCAGCGACTGGCTGTACGCCGTGACCTGCACCGGCGTGAAATCGGACAGGAAGCGCGGCCGCTCGAAGCTCGCGGACGGCCAGGCCGCGCGTTCGCCGGTCGAACCGATCACGCGATCGAGGTAGAGGTGGAGCGTGCGCACGTCACCGACAGCCTTCCCCATCGGCGCGATGTACCACGGGATCAGCATCTCGACCGACCAGCCGTCGGCATCCTCGCCGACCGCGTGTTGCCAGTTGCCGTCCCAGTCGTCGTTGAACTGGTTTTCGTTGCTGATCACCGCGTCCGCGATGCCGTCCGTCGAGGACACCGTGAAGTTGTAGCCGGTGCGGCCGCCGCCGTCGAAATCGACCATCAGGTTGACCCGATCGACCTGCTCGGTGAAGTCGCGCTGCACGCGCTGGCGCGTGCGCGGCACGCTTGCCGGCTGCACGTTGCGGAAACCGATCGCGAGACCGTCCGGCGTCGCGAGGATCCACGCCTCGGTCGGCAACGACGCCGGCTCGCCGCTCAACGGCTGCACCTGGCGGAAATCGGTCACATGCCGCGCGCCCGCCCACTCGGCCGCATCGATGCGCCCATCGACCTCGACCGCCTGCGCCGACACCGAAACCCCCGCCGCAAGAACCCAGCACCCCGCACGCATCCGATGACCCGCCGCCGTCCGTTCGCAGCGCGCATCATCGACGCCCGCGCCACGCGCAGCCACTGGCATTGGTCATTGCAACCTTTCAGGGTTGGGGAGCATCGTTCGGACCAGTCAACCGACACCCCGACACGTCACGAACGCGGCACGCGACCGATCATCAGTGAAGCACTGGGCTCGTGCTCGTGGCGAATGCGGGAGGCCGTTCGATCACAGCCAGTCGTTCCGCCAGTTCCTCATCGGAGAGCGCTCCTTCCCGATGCAACCAGTTGAAACGATTTCGCAACTGTTCAGGACTGTCGCCGTCGGGGAAAAAGTCGTACTCCGATCGGAATTGCGCAACCCTGCGCCGCTCGATTTCCTCGACGATCCGCTTGCCGTCCTCGTCGTCGATGACGAGCAGATTTCCCTTGCCGCTCGGCAGGATGATGTAGCTTGTCGTTCGAAAATAGTAGACGGCGACACATGCCGCGCCGAGGAGAAGCCAAAATGAGCCTCTTACGCCCTCCGATCCCGACCAAGTAGCTGCAAGCTGCACACCGCCGATCAGCAGCCACAGGATGCCGGCATTGCGGAACCAGACGTTGCGCTCGGTCAAACCCTGCCGGTCGCGACTGATGTCGGTGTACTCGACCGAGAAGCTGCGACTGCCGGAACTATCCTTCCACGAGTATTCGACCCGGTCATCGTGGAACTTGTATCGCGTATGGCTGGAACCTCGCTTCTGGGCAATCTCCATTCTTGCGTCCCCATCTCCCGACTCGCGGAGATTTTGCCTGTCTTTGAACCATCCCACCACAGCCTGTAGCGGACCGGCGGTGGGCGAACGACAAGGAAACAGCCACGTCAAATGCAATACGCCAGACACTGACGACCGCGCGGCGCCGTCACCGGAAGGCCGGGTGCAAGGATGCTCGCGAATACAGCGTGTCGCAACACATCACCCCTCGAACCCGCCCGCGAAGATGCGGTCGCGTCCGTTGCGGTGCATGGCCTGGCCGTTGACCATGTAGATCTGCGACGGACAGACGCCGGTGCCGTAATGGTTGTTCGGCTCGCCCGCCGACACGCCGCCCGCATTGCCGTCGGGACGGCCGAACAGGACCGCCGATTCCGGCAATTGGTCGCAGGTTTCGGCTTGCGGCGCGTACCACTCGACCCAGTTGATGATGTAGCTCTTCAACCACTGGTAGACGGGCGGCACGCGGATGTAGCCGACCACCTGCGCGGTGCCCGCGGTCAGGTCCGCGACTTCGCCGACCCACCAGTCGCCGTCGGCGTCGCTGTCGACCGCCCACACGCGCGTGCGGTATCGGTGACCCGGAACCCACTCGTACGGAACCAGGGTCTGGTATCCGTCGCCCTCGCCCGTGAACGGTTGGCAGATCGCGCCGGCCACGTCGGCGCACTGGGCGCCGTTCGCGCCCCAGATCGAGAAGATCGCGCGCTTGCCGTTGCCGTCGGTCTGGATTCCGATGTAGCCGCCATCGCCATCGACGATGCCGAACTGCGACGAGTAGAAGTACGCGAATTGCACCTGCCCCGGCCCGACGGTCGGCTCGTTGACCGGCGTGATGTATCCGTCGATGTTGAAGAAGCCTTCCGCCGGCAGATTCGGCAGCCACCAGTCCGTGTAGGTTCCCTGCGGACCCACCGCACTCGCCGTGCCGGTGAATCCGGCAAACCCGATGACGACCATCCGGATCACGTCCTTCGCCCACGCTGCCTTCATCCCCGACTCCCGCCGTATCGATGGGTGAACCTTGGCGAAGGTTGTCTGAACCTCGTGCAAAAACACGACCGCGAAGCACCCAATTCGTGACGGCGATCGCGAAAACGCCGCGCAGCCGACCTAGCCGACGAGGCATTGCCCGACACCGGCTGCACGTTGCATGCTCGCAAACCGATGGACGACGAGTGAATCCACCCCATGCGAACCTTCGTGCTGAGAGCGCGCGCGGCCCCGACGGACAGCCGGAAACTGCTGGCCTCGGTCGGCACGGAGGCGCATGCCGAAATCCTCGCGCATACGCTGATGAACGCGATCTTCGTGGCGCAGTCGCACCGGGCGGATGTGGTGGTGTACCTGGTGTTGGAGAGCACCCCGGATTTCTCCCGCACGATCCGCTTTGACGCCGAAGCGATGCACGACATCGGCGGCTTCCATGAGCACGCACTGCTCGGCAAGATCGCGAATGCGCTGGATGCCTCGCGGGGCATGGGCAAGGAGGAAACGCGGACGGTCGAAGCGGGCGTCGTGGTGCGCACGACGAGCTTCGAACGGCTCGTGCAGGAGCTCGCCGCAGATCACCAGCTGTTCGTGATGGACCACAAAGGCACGCCGATTCGCGAACAGGCGTTCGCGGACAATCCCTGCTTCCTGCTCACCGATCACATCCCGATGCCCAGGAAGACGTTTCACAGCCTGGATCGCCTCGGCGCGAAGAAGCTCGCGCTGGGGCCTATCATGCTGTTCGCTTCGCAGTGCGTCGTGCTGATCCACCACGAGCTGGATCAGCACTAGCAAGGCCGGGACTCAGGTCACCCGCTCGCCAGCCGCCACGCGGACCGGCGTCCTGTCGGCCGGCGCGGCGTGCATGACCAGGCGCAGCCGCCCGGCATGCCGCGACAGGCGCAGGTCGCGATGCCGGATCAGGTAGGCGACCGCCACCGCGGCCGCCGCGAGCCCGGCCAGCGCACCGACGCCCAGCGCCCAACGTGCGCCGAAGCGATCGACTACCCAGCCGACCAGCGGCGCGCCGAGCGGGGTGCCGCCCATGACCACGGCAATGCGCAGCGCCAGCACCCGACCGCGCATCGCGCGTTCGGTGGTGAGTTGCATCATGGAGTTGCTCGCGGTCATGAAGGTGAGCGCCGCGAGGCCCACGAAGAACAGCACGATGCCGAACAGCAACGGCCCGGGCATCACCGCGGCGAGCGCCACGCTGAAACCGAAACCCGCGGCCGAGACCGCCATCAGCACCATTCCAGGAACCGGGCGACGAGCCGAAAGCAGCGCCCCGCTCATGGTGCCCGCCGCCATCGCCGAGGTCAGCAGGCCGTACTGGCTGGCGTCGCCATCGAACACCGTGACCGACATGGTGGAAATGAAGATCGCGAAGTTGAAACCGAAGGCGCCGAGCAGGAACAGCATCACCAGCACCGCGATCAGGTCCGGCCGCTGGCCCACGTAACGGAATCCTGCTAGCAGGCTGCCGCGCGTGCGTTCCGGCCGCGCTTCGGTGTGCAGTTCGTGGACCCGGAGCAGGCACAGCGATACCAGCACGGCTGCATACGAACCCGCGTTGATCACGAACAGCCAACCCTCGCCGACCGCGGCGATCAACACGCCCGCCACCGCCGGGCCGACCATGCGCGCGGCGTTGAAGGACGCGGAGTTCAGCGCGACCGCGTTGGCCAGGTCGTCGTCGCTGACCAGATCCGACACGAACGCCTGCCGCGCAGGCGCGTCGAACGCGGTGACGCAACCGAGCAGCAACGCGAATCCGTACACGTGCCAGAGCTGCACCGCACCGGCCAGGGTCAGCACGCCGAGTCCCAACGCGAGCACGCCGGCGACGGCCTGGGTGAAGATCAGCAGCTTGCGGCGATCCAGGTGGTCCGCGGCAAAGCCGGTCAGCGGCAACAGCAGCAACGGCGGCCCGAACTGCAACGCCATTACCGTACCGACCGCGGTTGCGTTGTGCTGGGTCAGCACGGTCAGCACCAGCCAGTCCTGCCCGATGCGCTGCATCCACGTGCCCATGTTGGACACCAGCGCACCCGCGGCCCACAGCCGGTAGTTGTAGCTCCCGAGCGAGTGAAACATGCTGCTCAATGGATGCTGGCGCCTCCGTCGGAACGTTGCCGCCGAGGCGACCGGACCGCCATGGTATCGCAGTGGACGCAGGCGGCATGTAGCGTGAGAGGCGGACCGTCGCCCACCTAATCCGACACCGCCGCGTAGTACGCCTGCCAGACGACGCACGACTCGTCCGCGTCCACGGGCGGCGCGTCACGCGGCACGCGACCGGCATACAGCGCGAAACGCTTGCGTCCACCGTACAGGTCGATGCGATCGAGTGGCTCCAGATCCGCGATGCGGCTGCAGACCGACGCGAGCCACGCGCGCCGTTCGCGTTCGCGGGTTGCGGTTTCCGCGACGACGAGCACGACGGGCTTGCCCGCGAATGCGTGCAACGCGGTTTCGTCGCGTTGCCAGATCGCGAGCTGCGCGGCGCGACCGTGCTTCGCGTTGAGCGGATGATCGAGGCTGTAGACCGGACGCGCGCCGTCGAGCGCGAAATCGAGTTCCGCCGCGAGCATGAAGTTGTCGGCGACGAGGATCGTGTCGGCATGGCGCGGCTCGACGAGGACCCGCCGCGTCGCCGCGGCGATTTCCTGCCAGCCGACGAAGTGTTCCGGATACGCCTTGTGCCGCGCGAGCGCCTCCGTACCAGCAGGTACTACCGCGCCAGCGAGATAAGCGAGGATTGCGCCGGTGCCGAGCGCGGCGAGCGTCGCCGCCGAGGCGGTGCAGCCGCGGGTCATCCAATCCGGAATGCGGCACAGCGCGCGCCATTCCGCGGCGACCAGCGGCAGCAGCGCGATCAGCGCGAGCCAGCCCGGCAGTGGCCAGTGCACACGGAAACGCTCCGCATCGCCGAACAGGCCGAGTACGAACCAGCCGACCACGAACACTGCGGCGCTGGTACCGACGAGATCCCACGGCGCGCCACGACGCGCGCGACGCAAGGCCGCGACGAGCACGCCGAGCAGGAGCATCCACAGCAACGGCGTCGTGACCAGCGCCTGTTCGAGCGGCTGCACCAGGGCCGCGGCGTGGAAACCCCAATCCTGGCGATCGACGGCCTGGAATGCGAGGCCGCTCCAGTCGTGGCGCAGGTTGAACGCGAGCGTCGGTACGAGGCCGAGTGCGCCGAGGCCGAGCGCGACCCACAGGCCGGGCCGGCGCCACTGCGCACGGCCACGCGGCGTCGCGACGAGGAACACGAGCCCGGCGAGCAGCAGCATCGCGACGCGATAATGCGCGAGCGCCGCGAACGCGAGCGCGACGCCGAGCAACAGCCAGTCGCGCGGGCGGTTGTCGACAGTCGCCTTCGCGAAGGCGGCGAGCGCGACCAGCGCGGCCAGGGTCAGCGGCACATCCGGCAACGCGAGCACGCCGAGCGTGCCGGCCAGCGGCAGCAGCATCGTCCAGATGCCGGCGATCCAGCCGGCGCGCATGGCGAACTCCATTGACCCCTCTCCCGCCGGGAAGGGCAAGACGAACCATCTTTCCCTTCTCCCCTCGGGAGAAGGTGGCCGCAGGCCGGATGAGGGTTCGGCGGAGCGATGAACTTCTCGCTCCGGCCGAACCCTCTCCCGCCGCTGCGCGGCACCCTCTCCCGACGGGAGGGGGGACAAAAACCGTCCGGCAAGCCGCGACACGAACCAAACCATGACCAGCGGCAACAACGCACCGAGCAGCAGGAACGGCGCGCGCATCGCGAGCGTACCGTGGCCGAACAGCGCCTCGCCGATGCGGATCAGCCACGCGGTCAGCGGCGGCAGGTCGCTGTAGGCGAGCGCGAGATGACGACTCTCCTGCCAGTAGAACGCCTCGTCGACGAACGGTGCGAGGCCCGCCGCGAGCGCGAGCTTGATCGCCGCGAGCAGCACGAACAGTGCCCAGAACACGCGTCGCGGCCACATTGCGCCGCGATCCGCGCGATCACCGGCCGGGGCCGTTACACTGCCCTCATCGATCGTTTCGTTCACGGATTCCGATTCGCCTCATGGCCGACACACCCGTCCATCCTGCCCCATCCGAACTGCGCGATGCACTCGCACGCGCGATCGCCCAGGTCAACACCGTCCTGCTCGGCAAGAAACACGAAGTGCGCCTTGCGTTCGTATGCCTGCTCGCCGGCGGGCACCTGCTCATCGACGACCTGCCCGGCGTCGGCAAGACCACGCTCGCGCATGCGCTCGCCGCGACCCTCGGCCTCGGCTTCCAGCGCGTGCAGTTCACCGCGGACCTGCTGCCGAGTGACATTATCGGGGTCAGCGTGTATGCACGCGAGCAACCCGGTGGCGATCCGGGCGGTTTCCGCTTCCATCCGGGTCCGGTGTTCACCCAGTTGCTGCTCGCCGACGAGATCAACCGCGCGACACCGAAGACGCAGAGCGCCCTGCTCGAGGCGATGGCCGAGGAACAGGTCACGGTCGATGGCGAAACCCACCGCCTGCCGCTGCCGTTCTTCGTGGTCGCGACGCAGAATCCGGTCGACTTCGCGGGCACCTACCCACTACCGGATTCGCAGCTCGATCGCTTCCTGCTGCGCATGAGCCTCGGCTATCCCGACCACGAGGCCGAACGCGCGATGCTCGCCTCGGCGGACCGGCGCGTGCTGCTCGATGCGTTGATGCCGTGCCTCGGCCCGGAGCAGATCCTCGCCCTGCGCCGCGCGTGCGCCGAAGTGCTCGCGAGCCCGGCGCTGATCGAGTACGTGCAGGCCCTGCTCGCCGCGAGTCGCGAACATGCGGACATCCGCATCGGCCTGTCGCCGCGCGCGGGACTCGCCCTGCTCGCCGCGACGCGCGCGCACGCCCTGCTCGCGGGCCGCGCGCATTGCGTGCCCGAGGACGTGCAGGCAGTGTTCGGCGCGGTCGCCGCGCACCGCCTGGGCCCGGCCGCGACCGCGCGCTCGGGCCGCGACGCGCTCGCGCGCGCGCTGATCGAAACCACTCCGGTGCGCTGAGCATGGCCACGGCGCTGCGCACGCGCCTGCTCGCGTTGGCCGAACGTCGCCTGCCCGCGCTGACCCGCCTGCGTCGCGCCGAGTCCCTGCCGATCCGGCTCGATCGGCGGCGCATCTACGTGTTGCCGACGCCGTTCGGCATCGCGATGGCGATCCTGCTGTTCGTGATGCTGCTCGGCGCGCTCAACTACGGCAACAACGCGGCCCTGCTGCTGACCTGCCTGCTCGGCGCGGCCTGCGGCGCGAGCCTGTTCGTCGGTTTTCGCGGCATGAGCGGACTCGTGCTGGAGCAGGTACGTGTCCCGGAAGCATTCGCGGGCGATCCGCTGGATCTGCGACTGGAATTCAGCGGCGGCATGCGCGCACGGCCGGGATTGCGCCTGGAACTCGGATCGATCACGGCGATGTTCCAGGTACCGGCCGGAACCGGCGCGCGCGTCGAACTCGACCCGGTTGCGGAGCGGCGTGGCTGGTGGCGTCCGGGTCGCGCGTGCATCTGGACCGATTATCCGCTTGGCCTGTTCCGCATCTGGAGCTGGATCCACCCGGACGTCGAATTCCTGGTCTGGCCGCGGCCGGAAGCCGCGCCGCCGCCGTTGCCCGTGGCGGCAAACCGCGGCACGGAGGTCGCGCGACGCGGCAGCGGCGACGAGTATGCGGGCCTGCGCGACTACCGCGCGACCGATGCGCCGCGCCTGATCGCGTGGAAGGCGTCCGCGCGCCACGATGCGTTGCTCGTGCGCGAGACCGAACATGCGCTCGACGACGATCTCGTGCTCGACTACGCGCGATTGTCCGGCCTCGACCACGAGGCGCGCATCGCGCGTCTGGCCGCCTGGGTCCTCGCCGCAGAAACCGAACGGCGCAGCTATCGCCTGCGCCTGCCGGAAGAAACCATCGGCCCCGCGCTCGGCACGCCGCATCGCGATGCCTGCCTGCGCGCCCTCGCGTTGTCGCCGGGCGCATGAAGACGCCGATGTCCGCCAACGATGCAGGAGCCGGTGTAGGAACCGATGTAGGAACCGGCTTCAGCCGCGATGCCCTTTCACGACGCGACACGAAATCAGGAGCATCACGGCTGAAGCCGGTTCCTACGACACCAAATGTCGGCGCCGGGCCGGACGATGAACTGGACGATTTCCCGTTCGGCCTGCTCGGCATCAGCGTCGCGATCGCGCTGCTCGCGCATGTTGCGCACCTGCCGCCGTGGCTGGGTCTCGCCAGCTTTTGCTTGCTCGCGTTGCGCGTCGCCAGCCGCCGACGCCGGCATGGCGCGGTGAGCAACTGGCTGCGATTGCCGCTCGCGGGCGCGCTGTTCGCGCTCGTCATCGCGAACTACGGCACGCCGTTCGGTCGCGAACCCGGCACCGAACTCGCGATCGGCATCCTCGTGCTCAAGCTGCTCGAAACCGAGCGCATCCGCGACGCGCGCGTGACCATCGCGTTTTCCGCATTCGTGCTGATGAGCGCCCTGCTCGCGGACCAGGGCCTCGTGTTCACCGCGCTGGTCTGCCTCGCACTGGTGGTGCTGCTCGGCGCACTGGTGTCGCTGCAGCCTGCGCCTGCCAATGCGCGCGGTCGCGGCACGTTGCACGACCGGATCGCGCCGTTCCGGCTCGGTGCACAACTGCTCGGCGTCGGCGTACCGCTCGCGCTCGCCGCGTTCCTGTTCGTGCCGCGGCTTTCCGAACCGTGGTGGGGTGCACCGGGCGCGGACAGCGCGCGCACCGGGCTCAGCGACCGCATGGCGCCGGGTTCGATGACCGATCTGCTGATCGACGACACGCCCGCGTTCCG
>CAYWZC010000034.1:3729-6919 GCA_964462745.1 uncultured Rhodanobacteraceae bacterium | reverse complement strand
TACATGACATCCGACCACAGCCTCGTCCTGCGCACCGCCTCGCGCACGCCGCGCACGTTCCATCTCGAGTCGGCGCTGCGCTACCGGCTCGCCGCACGGCTCGACGATGCGCAACGCGCGCGCTTCCTGACCCTGCCCGACGGTTTCGATCCGCGCAGCCGCGAACTTGCGCAACGCTGGCGCGCCGAACTCGACGACGACGACGCGATCGTGCGCGCGGCGCTCGCGATGTTCCGCGCGGACTTCACCTACACCCTGTCCGCGCCGCTGCTCGGGCGCGATACGGTCGACGATTTCCTGTTCGGCACGCGCGCGGGATTCTGTGAACATTTTTCGTCCTCGTTCACGTTCCTGATGCGCGCCGCCGGCATCCCGGCGCGCGTGGTGACCGGCTACCAGGGCGGCTGGTGGGTCACGGGCGGCGAGTACCTGCTGGTGCGTCGCTCGGATGCGCATGCGTGGTCCGAGGTCTGGCTCGACGGCCGCGGCTGGGTGCGCGTCGATCCAACCGCGGCGGTCAGCCCGGCGCGCGTCGAACTCGGCGCGGATGCGGTCAACGGCGGCGCCGGCTGGATCGGCCGCGGCTGGATGCGTGGATTGCGCGATGCATTCGATCGCATCGAACGCGCGTGGACCAATGGCGTGATCAAGTTCGACGCGCTGCACCAGCAAAGCCTGCTGTCGCCGTTCGGCGTCGCGAAAGTGGAGCAGCGCAACCTGTGGCTCGGCTTCGCGGGTGCGCTCGCGCTGGTCCTCGTCGCGGCGACGCTGTGGGCGTTGCGCGGCGAGCGCGAACGGACCGGCGACGCACTCGACCGCGCATGGCAACGCCTCGGCCGACGCATGGCGCGCGCCGGATTCGGACGACGACCGAATGAAGGTCCGCAAGCCTGGCTTGCACGCGTGCGCGGTGCGATGCTGCCGGATGCGTTTGCGGAACTCGTCGCACGCTACGTGGCACTGCGCTACGCGACTTCCGCTCCTGCGCGCGCGGATGTCGATGGGTTTTCCGCGGCCGTGCGCCGCTTTCGCGTGTCGTGCAGCGCGCGTCGTTCAGCGAACGCACTGGAAAAATGAGCGGCGCGGTCCCATCCTGTCGGTGACGCCACCGTTCGACCGAGGTTCCGCCATGCGCCCGAGGAAAAATCCGAACCAGCGCCGATCCTCGAAGGTGCCGGGATCGAGCGGGAAGCCGGTACCGCGGTTTCTGCGCGATTTGCGGAAAAGCGGGGTCCCGGCTTTCGTCGGGATGGCAAGCCCGATGCGTTGGCCACGCGGACTGCTCGCGATGCTTGCGCTCGGCCTCGCGTCGTGCGCGAGCGTGCCGACCCAGTTGCGCGGCGAGTTCCCCGAATCGACGCCGAAGGATGCGGTCAATGCGCAACCGACCGGCGCGGAGGTGCGCTGGGGCGGCGAGATCATCACGACCGAACCGCAGCCCGACGAAACCTGCTTCGAGATTCTCGGCCGCAAGCTCGACATCAATGCACGGCCGCGCCTGCGCAACGAAAGCCAGGGCCGCTTCATCGCATGCGGCGACGGATTCTTCGATCCGGAAGTCTATGCGCGCGGGCGCGAAGTCACCGTGATCGGGCGCTACACCGATACCGAGACCGGCAAGGTCGGCGAATTCGATTACGTCTATCCGCACATCGACGCCGACACGATCTACCTGTGGCCGGAGCGCACGTACTATTCACGCGTGTACGGCGGACCGTACTACGACCCGTTCTGGTACGGCGGTTTCGGCTGGGGTTACGGTTTCGGACCGTACTGGGGACCGGGCTTCGGCGGCCCGCCGGTCATCATCGTGCCGGGCGGCGGCCACCATTCGCAGCCGCGCCCGCCGCCGCGGCCGCGTCCAGCGCCGCCGCCGCATCGCGACAATTGACACGGGAATCCCGGCTTTGGGCGTAGGAGCCAGCTTCAGCTGCGATGCTCTTGCGCAGACATCGAAATCAAGGCATCACGGCTGAAGCCTGTTCCTACGGCGGTCCCTGCAGCGGCTCCTACGGTGTTCGGTCCGCTGACCGCGCGGCGCATTGCGCGCACACGCCGTGCACTTCCAGCGTTTGCGCGCGCGCGCGAAAGCCGTGGTCGTTCGCCTGGCGCGCGAGCAGTTCGGACACGCGTTCATCGCACACCTCGGTCGCGCTCGCACACACATCGCAGATCAGGAACGGAACCTGGTGGCTTTCGTCGGGGTGATGGCAGCCGACGTAGGCATTGATCGACTCGAGCTTGTGGATGAAGCCGTTGTCGAGCAGGAAATCGAGCGCGCGATACACGGTCGGCGGCGCGGCGCCCGCGCGGTCGGTCTTGAGTTGGTCGAGCAGGTCGTAGGCCTTGACCGGCTTCTGCGCGGCGGCAACGAGTTCCAGCACGTCGAGGCGCAGCGGGGTCAGACGCAATCCGCGCTCGGCGCAGGCCTCGGTGACCGCACGCACGAAACGCCGCGCATCGTGCGGATGATCGTGGGCATCGTGGCGATGGGTGGCTGGCATACCTGCAAACTATGGTAGCGGCCGGTGGGTAACGCAAGGCGTCGTCCCCCGGCCGCGCCATGCGCGTGCGGCTTTGTGCAACATGGTCCGTATCAGAAGCATCACAGCTGAAGCTGGTTCCTACAAAACCTTGCGGCGAAGTCGATCCCAGTGCGTCTGCGGAGGCGATGAGCGGATGTCTTGGTAGGAACAGGCTTCAGCCGTGATGCTCCCGTCTCCGTAGTAATGGCCGGTGAGTAACGCAAGGCGTCGTCCGAGCCGGCCGCGCCAGCGCGTCCGGCCTACGTCTCCCGCCCGCCGCCTCGCCGCTTACCGCTCACCGCTCACCGCTTACCGTTCACCGCACCTCTGCTCCGCGACGGGCCGAACGCGATGACCAGCCAGCCGAGCGGTCCGAGCACGAGCCCCCAGGCGAGGCCCGCGAGCCAGCGCCCGTCGCGCCACCCGCCGATCAGCGCGCCGACCACGCCGAATGCGAGGGTCAGGCCGATCGCCCACAACCAGATGGCCGGGTCGAACAGGACCGCCATGCACGCATCGAGCAATTCCTGCACCGCGAACGGATCGGCGAGATCGACGCTCGCCAACGTCGCGAAATCGCATTCGAGCGCCATCGATCAATCCGTGCGCGCGATCGCGGCTTCGATGCGACGCAGCGCCTCGTCACGCCCGGCGAGATACACGGT
>CAYWZC010000034.1:0-3629 GCA_964462745.1 uncultured Rhodanobacteraceae bacterium | reverse complement strand
TTGCGGATCGATACCCGCTGCGCGCAGGTGCCACTCGAAGTGCGGTGCGATGTCGGCCGGGTCGTCGGACTTCAGGTACTGCTGGTTCAGCCAGCCGAGCTTCTCTACGTCGAAACGCGCGGCGGAGCGATTCACGTCGCCGATATCAAACAACGCGATCATGTCCTCGCGCGAGAAGATTTCCCGGTCGCCATGCGACCAGCCGAGCCGCACGAGATAGTTGAGCAGCGCGTGCGGCAGGTAGCCGTCGTCGCGATACTGCATCACGCTGACCGCGCCGTGGCGCTTGCTGAGTTTCTGCCCGTCCGGGCCGAGGATCATCGGCAGGTGCGCGAAACTCGGTACCGTGGCGCCGAGCGCCTGGTAGACGTTGATCTGGCGCGGCGTGTTGTTGACGTGGTCGTCGCCGCGGATCACGTCGGTGATGCGCATGTCGATGTCGTCGACGACCACCGCGAAGTTGTAGGTCGGGAAACCGTCCGAACGGAAGATCACGAAGTCGTCGAGTTCGGCGTTGCTCCACTCGATGCGGCCCTTGACCTTGTCGTCGAACACGACTGCGCCCGCGGACGGATTGCGGAAGCGGATCACGCGGTTGGGATCGTCGCGCAGCGGTTCGTTGCGATCGCGGTAGTGGCCGTTGTAGCGCGGCTTCTCGCCGCGCGCCATCGCCGCGGCGCGCATCGCCTCGATCTCCTCCTTCGTCTCGTACGCGTAATACGCCTTGCCGGCCTTGAGCAGATCCTCGGCCGCCTGCCGGTAACGATCCATGCGCAGGGTCTGGTAGAACGGGCCCTCGTCCGCGGCGAGGCCGAGCCAGTTCATGCCCTCGATGATCGCATCGACCGCCACCTGGGTCGAACGCTCGCGATCGGTATCCTCGACGCGCAGGATGAATTCACCGCCGCGATGCCGCGCCTCCAGCCAGCAGTACAGCGCGGTGCGCGCACCGCCGATGTGCAGGAAACCGGTGGGACTCGGGGCGAAACGGGTGCGGACAGTCATCGGCAAGCGTGGCGTCGGGAAACGGGGGCGCTAGCCTAGCAGAAGGGCAAGGGTGTGGGCCCGAATGAAGCGGCCGTAGGTCGGTTCAAGCGGCGCAGCCGCGGAACCGACAAAAGCCCGAAGGAAGCAGGCAAATTACACGCACCTGTTGGAAACCCGCCGTACCATCGAGCGTCGTCGGCTCCGGCTCTTCGAGCCTTGAGCCGACCTACGGCTTCACGATCGGCATGGATTGCGCTACTCGAAGCCGCTGTCGAAGATCGCTTCGCCGGTGAGGAATACCATGACGCCATCATCCGCAACGAGCGCAATGTGAGCGCCAGCGCTCGCCATTCTGCCGACGCCCGTGACATCCAGAGGCAGCGTCTCGGTGACGGCCCAGTCCGATTCTCCGGGAATCGGGTGCATCGCGAGCAACTCGAAGGTCTCCTCGGTCCAACTTTCGTACGCACAAACCGCCGTGTCCGCCTGGATGGTGAGCGCATTGCAGAATCCGAAGTCCTCGTCCAACGGCGGCTCGCGACGTACTTCGCCACTCAGCACCCAGCCACTCGTCGCGTCGAAGTGGTAGAGGAAAGCCAGTCTCTGCGAATAAGGCAATGGCGGGACAATGAGGTTGTCGCCGTCGGACACCATCAGGGAGGTGGTCAGCGGCAGGTCGTCGGGGCGTTCCAGACGACCGACGCGGACAAAATCGGACTCGGGATCATCGCGATGGAACAGTGTTTCGCCCGTCAGGAGCCAGTCGCCACGGAGGATGATTTTGCTACCGAACGAGTCCCCCTGCTCTTCGGGCACTGCGGGTATGTTCTGGACCAAGTCGAACGTACCGATACTACTTCGCTCATAAACGAGAACTCCGCGATAGTACGGCTCCCCCGACGCTGCTCCGGCCCCGACTGCCAACGTCTCTCCCAGCAACACCATCGGTCCTGCGCGTAGCTCCGGCGCTGGTAGTGGAACTTCCCCGAGCAGCGCTTCGCTGTCACGATCGAAAACAAGAATGGATTCCGCACCGTGCCAGCCCTGCTTCGATGTCGCGAACAGGAGATCGTCGGCAACGGCCAACCTGTGGGCAAAATCGCGGTACGGCACATGGCCCAGCGGGACCAGCGGATCGTCAATGGGTCCCGTGGCGCTACCGCCAAGCTGGTAGTTCAACAGTTCTCCTGCATCGAGGTCGATGCGATCGCTGCCAGGAATGCCGACGCGCACCTTGCCGTCGTCGATCGCGAGTGCCGAGCCGAACCCCTGGGAATGATCGCGGATGCCGCCTACGCTACCGGATGGATGCCATTCCCCTGCGGCTCGCAAGAAGCTCTGGATGTCGCCGACAACCCGATCGCCAGACAACGCGATCGATCCGACGCCATGGGCATATCCCACTGACTCGCGCTCGGTCCACGTCGTTCCATCCGACTTCCAGATCGAGAGCCTATCGTCCTCGAAATTCAGAACCAGAAGCGATTCGGCGACGAGCAGAGGGTATGAGATGTCGTCGAGGGTTTGCGTTCTCTGCCATTCTGCGCCGACGCGATGGAGTATGCCGTTGTTAATCATCATCCATTCGCCGCTCACTTGTACCTTGCCAAGGACGTCTCCTGTGTGCGGTACAGTTTGCGCCTCGCCCACCCAATCGCCATTGCCGTCACGTATCACGGTCGTGCAAACCGATGAACAGAATGCGATGCGTTCGCCATCCGTCGCGAAGGCGATCGGAAACAACATGAAATTCAGTTCCCAGCCGGCGGGCGACCAGCTCGATGCCTCCGGATCGAACTGGAAGCTGTACACGGTCGTCCCGCCCACGGCGACCATCAAATCGCCACTCATCGTGAGATCCCAGCCGAAGCTGCCATTGCTGTTTGCCGGCGCCGGTACCACGGATTCCAACTGCCAGGTGGCACCTGCCGAAGCGGAGCGGAAAATGCGAACCTCGCCTGCCCCTCCGGCGGCGCCGGGCAAACCCACCGCAATCGCGTGATCATCTGCACTGAGTTGAAACATTGACCCGGTGTCGGCATTTCCCTCGATCAACAAAACCGGTTCCGACCATCCGTTGATCGAAGTCGGATCCGGATTGCGATACCAGATCTGCCACGGTCGCGTTTCCGTTGCCTCGTACGCGGTGATCGCGGTAACACCGGCCAGCGCGACGATCGGCATTTGCGACGGCGCAGCTTCGCCCGGTGGCTCCAGCGTCTTGACGAACGACAGGCCGGTGGTCTGAGCGAGCGCCGGCCCGCAGGCAAAGAACCCGACAATCGTTATGATGCGCGCCAGCAAGATGACGCCATGCGTTCTGGTGGATGTCATCGCCCGGACCCCGCCGCGAAGTTGTCGCATTGTAGGCGCATAATTCCGCGCATTTCAGCACTTTTGCCAGCAAGGGGGTCCCGCATGACGCGTACCACGTCGCAGTTTTTGCCGATCCGCTGTCGCCCGATCGTGGCTTCGCTCGCCTGCCTCGCGCTGGCCGCGTGCGCCGCAATGCCGCGCCACGATGTGCCCACGCCAGTCCCCGATGGCACCCGCGCAACGCTCGCGGTGCTCGAGACGACGGACATCCATTCGAACATCCGCAGCTACGATTACTACCAGTTGAAGGACGATCCGACGCTCGG
>CAYWZC010000033.1:12255-27980 GCA_964462745.1 uncultured Rhodanobacteraceae bacterium | reverse complement strand
GCGAGACTTCCTTGAGCGGCAGGAAGCCGTGGCGGTCGCCGCCGTATTCGACGAAGCAGGCCTCCAGCGACGGTTCGACGCGGGTGATGCGCCCCTTGTAGATGTTGCCCTTCTTCTGTTCCCGGGACGGAATCTCGATGTCGAGATCGTAGAGGGCCTGGCCATCGACGATGGCCACACGCAACTCCTCACGCTGAGTTGCGTTGATCAGCATACGCTTCATTTTTCAGGTTCCTTCGAGGCGCTCGACCGCGATCGGGGCTGCGCACGGCGATTCCGTGCGTCATACCGCCCGCGCTGCCGCGGGCTCGATCGACAGGAGCGCCCTGTCATTGGTTTTGCCGGCGCATCCTCGCACCGACGTGGATGGGGTGGTCCGCCGACCCGGAGACCCTGGCCGCCTTGATGGCGGAAGCAATTTCCGACCCGACCCGTTACGATCGGCCGACTGCGGGCTGTACGACGTTCCGAGAGAAACTCGGCGACAGACCCGCAAGCGGGCGTAGGGGGCGGGTGCGCCTGGTTCGCTGCCGGGTTCCCGCGAGGGACCCGCAGCGCGCGCAATCTGCCCCGCCAGTGTAGCAGTGGCCGCGGGTATTTCCAATGAAAACGCGCAGTTCCGGTACAAAGCCGTCAAACGGCGGCAATTCCCGCGGCAGGCCTTCGCGCGGCCCTGGTGTGCCGCGCACCGCGCCGCCGCCTGTGGACCCGGCACCGGTCGAGGCGACGCTCGTGCGCAAGCTGCGCATCGAGTCCGACCGCGACGGCCAGCGGATCGACAATTTCCTGCTCGGTGCACTCAAGGGGGCGCCGCGCAGCCTCGTTTACCGGCTGCTGCGCACCGGCCAGGTGCGGGTCAATGGCGGTCGTGCCAAGCCCGACCGGCGCCTCGCGGCGGGCGACGAGATTCGCATCCCGCCGATGCGTACGCCCGAACGCGAGGCTGTCGCGCCGCCCGCCGATGCGAGCATGGCGCGAATCACCGACGCGATCATCCACGAGGATCGCGATTTCCTCGTGGTCGACAAGCCGTCCGGTGTTGCAAGCCACGGCGGCAGCGGAATCAGTTTCGGCGTGATCGAACTGTTGCGCGCCGCGCGCCCGCGCGACAGCCTGGAACTCGCGCATCGGCTCGACCGCGACACCAGCGGGGTGCTGGTGCTCGCGCGCAAGCGCTCGGCCCTGCTCGCGTTGCAGGCCGCGATCCGCGCGGGCGAGGTGACCAAGCGTTATCTCGGCCTCGTCGAGGGCGCGCTCCCGCAGGCGCGCCTCGCCATCGACGCGCGGTTGCGCAAGTTCGTGCTGCAGGGCGGCGAGCGCATGGTGCGCGTCGACCCGGCCGGCAAACCCTCGCGTTCGCTGGTCGCGGAAGTCGAACGCTATCGTGGCGCCACGCTCGCCGAGATCACCTTGGAAACCGGGCGCACCCACCAGATCCGCGTGCACTGCGCGCACATCGACCACCCGTTGGCCGGCGACGAGAAGTACGGCGACGAGGATTTCAACCGCAGGATGCGCGCTCGCGGACTGAACCGCTTGTTCCTGCACGCGGCACATTTCCAGTTCACGATCGGCGAGAACAGCTACAGCTTCAGCGCGCCGTTGCCGGCCGAACTCGCCGCGACGATCGACGCGCTTCAGAAGAAATAGCGCATCCCGACCTCGGCCGAACGCAGCCATTCGCGCGGCAACGCATTGGCGAGCACGATGCCGCAAGTCGCGTGCGCGACGAGGTTCGGCAGCAGCGCGCGATGACGCAGCCAGTTCGCGGTCCACACCAGGCCACCCGCGAGGGTCAGCTGCATGAGCATCGGGTTCGGCGCGTGCATCAACGCGAAGACGACCGACGTGAACAACACGGCCGCGCGACCGGTGCCGAACACGATCGATGCGCGGTCCATGAGAATCGTGCAGACCAGCCACTGCTGGATCGCCGCCCAGGCCAGATAGCGCAGGACGTACTCCGGCAGTTCCTCTTCGCGGGCCACGACCGGCGAGCCGTCGCGCAACGCCGCGACCAGCGCGAGCGCCGCGAGCACCGACAGCACCGGCAGGATCCAGCTCGAAGCGGAGCCGAGCAGCCGCCAGTCGGTGCCCTGTCGTGCGATGCTTGCCGCGAACGCCAGGCTCGCGACGACCATCGCGCCGCTGGCCGCCGCGTCCCCCGGGACCAGCGCGAACCACAACGGTCCGCCGAGCACCGCAAGGATCCCGAAGAGCGCGCGTGCGCGCGGCGCGCGTGGCAAGCGCAGACGCAAACCGAAGAGAAGCAGCCCCCACGATGCGGCAACGATCCATGCGCGGATCGGGAATGCCGCGTCCGGCGGCCACGGCAATGCCTGCGCCTCGGCAAGGACGCGGTCCGCGGAGCCCGCGGCGATCGGTATCGCGGCCGGAATCGTGCGCCACAATGCGTCGCGCGTCGCGAGGGCCTGCTCGACCCGCGCATCTCCCGGCAGTTCGACCAGCGGCTGCGCCTCGTTTGCCCATTTGGCGCCGAACGCGGCGAGCGCGTCGTCGTCGAGTCCGGGTGGAAGGCGATGTGGCGCGCCGAACACCGCGGGATCCGCGCGCATGGCGGTTGCCGGATGCAGGCTCGCGGCGCGCAGCGCGAACGCCTGTCCGCGCCGCAACTCGAACTGCAGGCGAAGCATTTCGGCGCGTTCCGGCATCGCCTGCGTGGATTCGGCGCATTGCCAGCCGAGCGATCCGAGCTCGATCCGGTTGTCGCCGGCATCGAACCTGGCGACGGCGCTGCGGCATTCCGCCGAAGCCAGCGTTTCGCGCAGCACGAAGGAAACGTCGAGCGGGGCCGGCGTTGCGACGGTGACGTCGAGCCGATCGAAATGCGCGAGATCGACGGGCCGATTCAGGACCAGGCCGACCTGGACGCTCGCGTCGTTCGTGGCGACCACGTGCATGCCGCTCGCATCGAAGTGCGTGCTTGCCGGACCGAATGCACGACCCGCGATCACATCGCGTTCGCGCCGCAGGTCCCAGCGCCATGGCGATTGCCCGTGCAGGGCCGCGGCGAGCGTGGTCGCGGCCGCGTCGTCGAGGTACCGGTCCAGGCGCCAGTGGGCGTAGCGATCGAATGCGAACGCGACGAGCACGATGGCGATCGCGATTCCGCACCAGCCTGCCGCTGGGCGCAGGCGCATTGGGTCAGACGCCCGTGAACAGCGCCTCGGCGCGTGCCGCGCAGATGAAATCGTTCAGCGACAATCCGCCGACATCGTGGGTGGAATACGTGACGACGCAGCGCGCGTAACCGACTTCGAGATCGGGGTGATGGTCCTCGGCATGCGCGACGAACGCGAGCGCGTTGACGAACGCCATGGTCCGGTAATAGTCCTCGAACCCGTATTCCTTGCGGATCGCGGTGCCGTCCGCGACGAGTTGCCAGCCCGGCAACAGGGCCAGATGGGCGCCAACGTCGTCACTCGGCAGCGCCTGTTCGGCGCCCTTGCGAGGCTTGCAGTGCTGCGTACGCAGTTCATCGAAGGTCATGTCGGTTCCTCGCAGCGGGACGGTCTCGAAGTATAGGTCCGGATGACCCGCTGCCGTCCACGCTTCCAGGGACTACAATGGAGCGCATGATCGAGATGACTCCCGCCGCGCAACGGCACTTCCGCAAACTCGTCGAACAACAGGGGATCGCGGACCTCGGCATCCGCCTCCGCGCCGTCCGTCCGGGCACACCGGCCGGCGATTGCGAACTCGGCTTCTGCGAACCCTCGGATCTCGCTGGCGACGAGTGGGAGGTCGAATGCGCGGGTTTCTCGCTGTTCGTCGAAGCTTCCAGTGTGCCCTGGCTCGACGGCGCCGAAATCGACTTCGACAGCAGCCCCACCGGTGGCCAGTTGTCGATCCGTGCACCGGCCTTGCGCGGCAGCCCGCCCGGCGACGGCGCGAGCCTGGTCGAGCGGGTCCGTTACGTGCTCGAAGCGGAAATCGCGCCCGGCCTTGCCATGCACGGCGGCCGGGTCACGCTCGTGGAAGTCACCGGGGACGGGGTCGTCGTGCTGCAATTCGGTGGTGGCTGCCACGGCTGCGGCATGGTCGACGTGACCCTGCGCAACGGCATCGAGCGCACGCTGCGCGAGCGCATTCCGGAAGTCAGCGCGGTGCGCGATGCGACCGATCATGCGACCGGCCACAAACCCTACTATTCGCGTTCGCCCGTGCCGCGCAAGACGATGCCCTGACCAGCACCCGGGCGGCTGGCGCGCCGTGCCGTCACTGTCCGTGCAGGTCGACCAGATGTCCGGGCAGGCGCGAGTAGTACGCGGCCAGATCCTCGATGTCCTGGTCCGACAGCGTGCTCGCGAAACCGGCCATGATCGGATCCTTGCGTTCGCCGGCACGGTATTCGTGCAGCGCCCGGGCGAGGTAATCCGCGTACTGGCCGGCCAGGCGCGGGTACTGCGGATCCACATCCGCATTGCCGTCCGCGCCATGGCAGGCGGCGCAGGGCAGGGACTTCTGTTTGCCGGCTTCGACGTCACCGGCAGCGAATGCCGGCATCGCGAGCACGAGTGCGAACAGCGCGGGCAACAGGGCAACTCTCATCTGCGACGTCCTCATCGTCAATTCGCCGGGCCGGAGAGGCCGGAAAGATAGGCGGCGATATCGTGGATGTCCTGTTCGGACATCGCCTCGCCCTGCGCACGCATGGTCGGATGCGAACGCTCGCCGTTCTTGTAGCTGGTCAGCGCCTTCACGATGTAATCGTAGTTCTGGTGACCGATCTTCGGCACGTGGTAGTTCGGGTAGGCATTCTTCCAGCCGGTGATGCCGTGGCAACCGGTGCAGGTGTACGCCTTGAGCTTGCCGGCGGCCGCATCGCCCTGGGTGGCGGCCGCGGCGGGCAGGGCGAGCAGCAGGGCGGTCGCGAACAGCAACGTTCGTGTCATCGTGAATCCCCGATCAAAAGGAAAAGGGTGCGCCAAACTTCGCGAGTATAACGTGAGCGCCCCGAACGGCACAGGGTAGGCCGGCCGGGACCTCCGGCACAGGCGCATCGGAAAACCGTTGCGGTAGGGTGGTGTTGTACTATAGTATATCACCAACCCTCCAACCCAAGGTTTGCCGCCATGCCTCGTTCCCTCGCTTCTCGGTCGTCGAACCGCTTCTGCACGGCCTTCCTCGTTGCCGGGTTTGCATCGGCGTTTCTCGTCCTGGCCGGTTGTCGCGACTCCGGCGCCGCGAATCCCGACACCGGCGAGGCACCGGCGGTCCCGCTGGTTCCGGTGCAGGCCGTTCCGGTCCGCATCGAAACCATGGTTGCGCGCTACAGCGGCACGGCCACGCTAGAAACGGCCGAGGAAGCGCAGGTCGTGGCCAAGGCATCCGGCATCGTGCGCGAACTGCTGGTCGAGGAAGGCGACCGGGTCGAGAAGGGCCAGTTGCTCGCGCGGCTCGACGACGCGGATGCGCGCAACGAGCTCGTCCAGGCGAGCGCGACACTCAAGAAGTACCAGGCGAAGTTCGACCGCGCCGAAACAGCGGTGCAGTCGCACCTGATCCCGCGGGACCAGTACGAACAGGACAAGTACGACCTCGAGACCCAGCGCGCGGTCGTCGAAGGCGCGAGGCTGAAGCTGTCGTGGACCCGGGTCGTCGCGCCGATCGCGGGTGTGGTCGCGAAGCGCGACGTGAAGCCCGGCAACTTCGTGCAGGCCAACGCGTCGTTGTTCCGGATCGTCGACATGGACCCGTTGCTCGCGGTGTTGAACGCGCCCGAGCGTGAACTCGGTACGCTGCGGGAAGGCCAGCCGGTCACCTTGCGCGCGGATGCGCTGGACGGTGCCGAGTTCAGCGGCACGATCGAGCGCATCGCGCCGGTCGTCGATCCGGACAGCGGCACGTTCCGCGTGACCTGTCGTTTCAGCGATGCGAGCGGCGCGCTGCGGCCGGGCATGTTCGCGCGCATCTCGATCGTGCACGACGAACATTCCGATGTCGCGACGATTCCGCGCGCGGCCCTGATCGACGAGGACGGCGGCACTGCCGTGTTCGTGGTCAGCGCGGCGCCAGTGGCGAAGCCGGCACCGGCCGCGGCCGGTTCGCACAACGGCAAGAAGCACGATGGCGACAAGGGCAAGGTAGCCGCCACGGCAAAACCGGACACGGCGCAATGGCTCGCGCAGCGGCGCAGCGTGAAGACCGGATACGCCGATGGCGATCGGGTGGAGATCCTCGAAGGCCTCGTGGTCGGCGAACGGGTCGTGACGATCGGTCGCAATGCGTTGCGCGACGGCGCGGCGGTGCAGGTGCTGGAGTCGCGGCAGTGAGCGTGCGCGACGAGTTCGCACATTCGTTGCCACGGAGATCGTACCGATGACCCTCGTCGAATTCGCGACCCGGCGGCGCGTCACCGTTGGCATGGCGACCCTCACCCTGGTGCTGTTCGGCCTCATCGCGTTGTCCGGGCTCAAGGTGAACCTGTTGCCGGACCTGTCGTATCCGACCCTGACCGTGCGCACCGCCTACGAGGGCGCCGCGCCGGCCGAGATCGAGAACCTGATCAGCCAGCCGGTCGAGGAAGCGCTCGGCGTGGTCAACAACGTGCACCGGATCCATTCGGTGTCGCGCAGCGGCGTATCCGACGTGATCCTCGAATTCGGTTGGGGCACGAACATGGAGTCGGCCAGCCTCGAGGTGCGCGACAAGCTCGACGTCCTGCAGTTGCCGCTACAGGCGGACAAGCCGGTGCTGCTGCGTTTCGATCCATCGACCGATCCGGTCCTGCGCATCGACCTAGTCGCGGCGGATGGCGCGGCCGGCTTCGACGCAACCGCGCTGAAGCGTTTGCGGCGCTTCGCCGACGACGATCTCAAGCGACGCCTCGAACCAATCGAGGGCGTCGCCGCGGTCAAGGTCGGCGGCGGCCTCGAGGACGAGGTCGAGGTCGAGGTCGACCAGCACCAGCTCGCCCGGCTCGGCCTGTCGATGGACGAGGTCGTGAATCGACTGGAGCAGGAGAACGTCAACGTGTCCGCTGGGCGCGTGGAAGACGGCAGCCAGCGCTATCTGGTACGCACGATCAACCAGTTCGGTGATCTCGAACAGATGGGCGACACTCTGCTCAAGCTCGACGGCAGCGTGCCGATCCGGCTGCGCGACGTGGCACGCGTCAGCCAGGGCCACAAGGAACGCCAGGGCATCGTGCGCGTCGATGGCCGCGAAGCGGTCGAACTCGCGATCTACAAGGAGGGCGACGCGAACACCGTGGCGGTCGCGAAGGGTGTTCGTGCGGCGCTCGACAAGCTGAAACCGACCTTGCCGCACGACGCCGAGCTGCGTGTCGTCGACGACGCCTCGGTGTTCATCGAACACGCACTCGCGGATGTGCGCGTCGACGCGTTGATCGGTGGCCTGCTCGCGGTGCTCATGATCTATTTCTTCCTCGGCCATGCCTGGAGCACGTTCATCATTTCCCTTTCGCTGCCAGTTTCGCTGGTCGCGACGTTCTTCTTCATGGGCGAGGCGGGACTCAGCCTCAACGTGATGTCGCTCGGCGGACTCGCACTCGCGACCGGCATGGTGGTGGACGATTCGATCGTCGTGCTCGAGAACATCGCGCGCCTGCGCGACGCGGGTGCGTCGGTCCTGGAAGCCTCGATCCGTGGCGCGCGTGAAGTCGCGATGGCGGTGACCGCCTCGACCCTGACCACGGTCGCGGTGTTCTTCCCGCTCGTGTTCGTGCAGGGTGTCGGCGGCCAGTTGTTCCGCGACCAGGCGTTGACGATCACGTTCGCGATGCTGGTTTCCCTGCTCGTCGCGATGACCCTGATCCCGATGCTCGCCTCGCTCAAGGGGCGCGCGCCGCTCGCGTTCCGCGATGAACCACCAATCCCCGCGAAAGCCCTGCCGCGCAATCGCGTGCTGCGGGGCGCGCGCCGCGGCCTCGGCGCGAGCGCGGAGGCGTTGTTGCAGATCCTGCCGCGCGCGATCGGCTGGCTGCTGCGACATCTCGCCCGCGGCCTTGCATTCGTGGTCGGTACGGCGTTGCGGCCGTTTGCCGCGGGCGTGCGCGGCGGGTACGCGCACGCCGCGCGTGCGTATCACGCGCTGCTGCCGAAGGCGCTCGATCGGCCGTGGCTCGTGCTCGGCACCGCAAGCCTGCTGTTCGCGGGCAGCCTCGCCCTGTTGCCGACCCTCGGCATGGACCTGATTCCGAGCCTCGCGCAGAACCGCTTCGAGGCGACCATCAAGCTGCCGCCCGGCACCGCCCTGGCCGAGACCGACGCGCTGATCGGCCGCATCCAGCGCGCGCACGCGAGCGATCCGCGCATTGCGTCGATCTACGCGGTGTCCGGCACCGGCACGCGCCTCGACGCGACCCCGACCGAGTCGGGCGAGAATATCGCGCGCCTGTCGATCACGCTGGCACCGGATGCGGGCAAGCATGCCGAAGCTGATGTCATGGACGCGTTGCGCGCGACGCTCGCGGCCGATCCCGACGTGGAAGTCCGCTTCTCGCGGCCCGCATTGTTCAGTCTCGCGACGCCGCTCGAAATCGAGCTGCGCGGCTACGACCTCGATGCGCTCGCGACCGCCGGCAGGAAGCTCGCGGAACGGATGGCGAAGTCGGCGCGTTTCGCCGACGTCAAATCGACGGTTGCCGCCGGCTATCCGGAAATCCGCATCCGCTTCGACCAGGATCGCGCCGCCGCTCTTGGCCTGACCACACGCCAGATCGCCGACGTGGTCAGCGCCAAGGTGCGCGGCGACATCGCCACGCGCTACAACTTCCGCGACCGCAAGATCGACGTGCGCGTGCGTGCGCGCGCGGCGGATCGCGCGAGCGTCGACGACATCCGCAACCTCATCGTGAATCCGGGCGCGACCGACCCGGTGCGCCTGGCCGCGGTTGCCGAGATCGTCGCAAGCGAGGGCCCGAGCGAGATCCATCGGGTCGACCAGGAACGCGTGGCCCTGGTGTCCGCGGGCCTGCGCCACGGTGACCTCGGCAGCGCGGTCGCCGAGGTGCGCAGCCTCATCGCGGCGCATCCGCTCGCGGCCGGCGTCAGCGCGCATATCGGCGGGCAGGGCGAGGAACTCGATGGCTCGACGCGTTCGCTGCTGTTCGCGTTCGGCCTCGCGATCTTCCTCGTCTATCTCGTCATGGCGTCGCAGTTCGAATCGCTGTTGCATCCGTTCGTGATCCTGCTGTCGATTCCGCTCGCGCTGGTCGGCGCGGTGCTCGCGCTGAAACTCACCGGCACGCCGCTGTCGGTCATCGTGTTCATCGGTCTCATCATGCTGGCGGGCATCGTGGTCAAGAACGCGATCGTGCTCATCGATCGGGTCAACCAGTTGCGCGAGGAAGGCCACACGAAGCGCGAGGCGCTGATCCTCGGCGCCGAATCGCGCCTGCGCCCGATCGTGATGACGACGCTGGCGACCCTGCTCGGTTTCCTGCCGCTCGCGATCGCGGTCGGCGATGGCGCGGAACTGCGCGCGCCGATGGCGATCACGGTGATCGGCGGCCTGCTCGTCTCGACCCTGCTCACCCTGGTCGTGATCCCGGTCGTCTACGAGCGGCTCGATCGCAAGGCGGATGCCGCGTACCGGCAGCGCGGCGAGCGCCGCGGGCGGGAATCCGTCGCGATCGCCACAGCCGCGCCGACCGCCGCGGACGTCGCGGACGGGCAGGGCATGCCCGCGTGAGCCTCGCCGAACTCAGCCTCGAGCGACCGGTCAGCGCGATCATGCTGTTCGTGTCGCTGACCGTGATCGGCCTGATCGCGGCGACGCGCCTGCCGCTCGAATATTTTCCTGACATCGAAGTGCCGTTCCTGTTCATCGACGTGCCGTATCCGGGCTCGACGCCGGCCGAGATCGAACACTCGCTGACCCGCCCGATCGAGGAAGCGATGTCGACCCTGCCGGGGCTCAAGGACATGCAGTCGACGTCGCGCGCGGACGGCGTGCAACTGTTCCTGCAGTTCCAGTGGGGCCAGGACGTGTCCGGCAAGGCGATCGAGGCACGCGACAAGATCGACGCGATCCGCGCGGACTTGCCGTCCGACCTGCAGCGCGTGTTCGTGCAGAAATTCTCGACTTCCGACCAGCCGGTGCTGCAACTGCGCATTGCGAGCGATCGCGACCTGTCCGGTTCCTGGGATCTCATCGAGCGCAAGCTCAAGCGCCCGCTGGAACGCGTGCCGGGCGTGGCGAGAGTCGAAATCCAGGGTGTCGCGCCACCCGAAGTGCAGATCGAGCTGATTGCCGACCAGCTCAACGCGCACGGCATCGATCTCGACGATCTCGCCGAACGCCTGCGCGAGGCCAATTTCACCACCTCCGCCGGGCGCGTCGACGAAGCCGGACTGCGCTACCAGGTGCAGCCGCAGGGCGAATGGCGCTCGCTCGAGGACATTCGCGCGTTCCCGATCAATGCAGACGGCCTGCGCCTTCGCGACATCGCCGAGGTGAGCCTCGAACCCGCGCGGCTCGACTACGAACGCCGTCTCGACATGCGTCCGGCGGTCGCGGTCAACATCTACCGCGAGCGCAGCGCGAACCTCGTCGCGGTCGGCGGCGCGGTGCTCGCCGAGGTCGCACGCGCATCGACCGCGCCGGAGATGCAGGGCCTGCAACTCTACTTCCTGCAGAACCAGGCCGAAGGCGTGACCGATTCCCTGCACGAACTCGGCAAGGCCGGCCTGATCGGCATCGTGCTGTCGGTGTTCGTGCTGTTCTTCTTCCTGCGCGACTGGCCGTCGACGCTGATGGTGTCGCTCGCGATCCCGCTGAGCCTGGTCATGACCCTCGGCGGCATGCATTTCTTCGGCATCAGTCTCAACGTGCTGTCGATGATGGGCTTGCTGCTCGCAGTCGGCATGCTGGTCGACAACGCCGTGGTCGTGGTCGAAAGCATCTACCAGTACCGCGAGAAGCATCCGGATCGACCCTGGTACGCGGCGATCGAGGGCACGCGCATGGTCGGTACCGCGATCACCGCCGGGACCCTGACCAGCATCATCGTATTCCTGCCGAACATCTTCGGCGAACGCAATCCGATCAGCATCTACCTGACCCAGGTCGCGGTATCGATGGCGATCGCGCACCTCGCATCGTGGCTGGTCGCGGTCAGCCTGATTCCGATGCTGTCCGCGCGCCTGCCGCCACCGCGTTTCCTGCGCGGCGACAACGCTGTCTCGCGCCTGCGCGACCGCTATGCGCGCCTGATCGGCTGGACCTTGTGCCATCGGGGCTGGACCATGCTCGGCGTTTTCGCGCTGCTGCTGGTCAGCGTGATCCCGATCGGTGCAACGAAGAAGGACATGTTTCCGTCCGGCGAGACGCGCGAGCTGTACCTGCAATACGACCTCAATGGCAGCTACCGGCTCGACGAACTGCGTCGTTCGATCGGCGCTGCAGAGCAATGGCTGCTGGACCACAAGCGCGAATTGGAGATCAGCAAGGTCTACACGTACTACGACGAAAAGGGCGAGGCGATGACCAACGTGCTCCTGACCGACGACGCCGACGCCACGCGCGACGCGAGCGCGATCATGGAGGACATCCGCGAGGGCATGCCGAAGCTCGCGATCGGCGAGGTCATGTTCGACAACCAGTCGAGCGGCGCGACCGGCGACGGACTCAAGCTGTCGCTGGTCGGTGATTCCGCGATCACCCTCGGCGACAGTGCTCCCGCGGCCATCCAGGTGCTGCGCGGCCTGCCCGCGCTGCGCGACGTGCGCCTCGTCGAACCCGCTGCCGATCGCGAGGTCGCCGTGCACGTGGACCGCGAGCGCGCGGCCCGGTTCGGTTTCAGCGCCGACGACGTTGCGCAATACGTGGCGATCGCATTGCGTGGCGCGCCGCTGCGCGAATACCGGCATGGCGACATGCAGATTCCGGTGTGGCTGCGCTTCCGCGACGCCGACACCCGCGGCCTCGCGAACCTGCGTGACTACCGCTTGCGTGCGGACGACGGCACGCGCATCCCGCTCGCGTCGATGGTCGATCTCGACACGCGCGGCGCCGCCGCGTCGATCCGCCGCGACAACCGCCAGACCTCGTTGCAGATCCAGGCCAATCTCGCACCCGGCACGACGCTGGAGGACGCGCGCAAGGCGATAACCGACGCGATGGGATCGGTCAGCCTGCCGGCCGGTTATCGCTGGACGTTCGGCACCAGCTTCCGCGAATCCGACGAAGCCGGCCAGCAGATGGCGTTCAACACCCTGATCGCGTTGCTGCTCGTATACATCGTGATGTGCGCGATGTTCGAATCGCTGATCTACCCGGCCGCGATCATGACCACGTTCGTGTTCTCGATCTTCGGCGTGTTCTGGCTGTTCTGGCTGACCGGCACCACGTTCTCGATCATGGCCTCGATCGGCGTGCTGATCCTGATGGGCGTCGTGGTCAACAACGGCATCGTGATGATCGTGCACATCAACCAGGTCCGGCATGCGGGTGCGCTGCGCAGCGAGGCGCTGATCCAGGGCGCCTGCGACCGCCTGCGGCCGATCCTCATGACGATGGGTACCGCGATCCTCGGCATGGTCCCGCTGTGCATCGGGTCGGCGCAACTCGGCGGAGACGGCCCGCCGTACTTTCCGATGGCGCGCGCGATCGTCGGCGGCCTCTTGTTCTCGACCCTTATGACCCTCGTCGCATTGCCGGTGATCTACGCCCTGCTCGACGATGCGCGCGGCTGGTTGCGCGCGGTGGTCCGCGACACGCGCGCGGGCCGGGTGCGCCGTCGAGCGCGGGAAGCCTGGGTATCCGGCGCCAGCGCGTAGCGCGCCGGCATCGCGAGGATGTCGCGCGAATCGGCGTGAGGGCGACCCTCAGCCGCCCGGACCGGGTTTCAGCTTGCCGAGCAGCGGCTCGATGAGATCGAGCGGCAACGGGAACACGATCGTTGTCGCGCGGTCGCCCGAGACTTCGACCAGGGTCTGCAAATAGCGCAACTGGATCGCCTGTGCCTCGCCGGACAGGGTCTGCGCAGCCTGCAGGATCTTTTCCGATGCCTGCAACTCGCCTTCCGCATTGATGACCTTGGCGCGCCGCGAACGTTCGGCCTCGGCCTGCTTCGCGATTGCGCGGATCATGCCCTCGTCGAGGTCCACCTGCTTGATCTCGACGTTCGCGACCTTGATGCCCCAGGCATCGGTGTGCTGGTCGAGGATCAGCTGGATGTCGTGGTTGAGCTTGTCGCGCGAGGCGAGCATGTCGTCGAGTTCGTGCTGGCCGAGTACCGAACGCAGCGTGGTCTGCGCGATCTGGCTGGTCGCCTCGTGCACGTTCTCGACCTGGATCACGGCCTTTTCCGGGTCGATCACGCGGTAGTAGATCACTGCATTGACCTTGACCGACACGTTGTCGCGCGAGATCACGTCCTGTGGCGGCACGTCCATGACGATCGTGCGCAGGTCCATGCGCACCATCTGCTGGACCATCGGCAGCAGGATGATGATGCCCGGCCCCTTGACCGACTGGAAGCGGCCGAACAGGAACACGACCCCACGCTCGTACTCGCGCAATACCTTGACCGCGCTGAAGAGCAGCAACAGCACGACCGCGACGATGACGCCGATACCGGAAAACATCATGATTCTCCCTGGATGGTGACGGCGGGTTCGACGATGAGGAACAGGCCGTCGATGTCGACCACGCGCACGGACTGGCCCGCGCGAATCGGAACTTCGGTCATCGCCTGCCAGCGTTCGCCGTGCAGGTGCACGTAGCCGCGGCGCTCGAAGTCCGCGAGCGCTTCGCCGAGGCTGCCGATCATCTGCTCGCGCCCACTGACCACGGGCCGGCCGTGCGATCGCAACGCGAGCCACACGATCGCGACCAGCGCGAGCGCCGCGCACAGGCTGAGCGCCACGAGCAGCGGCAACGGGATCCCGTATCCCGGAATATTCGTGTCCATGAGGATCACCGAGCCGATCACGAAGGCGGCCACCCCGCCGATGCCGAGCGCACCATAGGCCGGCACCACGTTTTCGGCAACGATCAGGGCGACGCCGAGCGCGATCAAGGCGAGGCCGACATGGTTCACCGGCAGCATCTGCAGCGCATACAGTGCGAGCAGCAGGCAGATCGCGCCGACCACGCCCGGCACGATCGCGCCGGGACTGTAGCCTTCGAACAACAGGCCGCCGAGACCGAGCAGCAGCAACAGATAGGCGATGGAAGGATCCGCGATCACCGCGAGGAAGCGGTGTCGCCAGTCGGGTTCGATCGTTTCCACCACCGCACCGCGCGTGTGCAGGACGCGTTCGCCGCTCGCGGTGACCACCTTGCGGCCGTCGATTTCGGCGAGCAGGGTCGACACGTCGGGTGCGACCAGGTCGATCACGCCGAGCGCGAGGGCCTGCTCCGCCGACGCGCTGGCCGCGTCGCGTACCGCCTTTTCCGCCCAGTCGGCGTTGCGACCGCGACGCTCGGCAAGCGCGCGGATATAGGCAACCGCATCGTTGAGGACCTTGCGGCCTTCTGCAGTCTCCGGCGGCGTGGCCGCGGGTTGCGCCTTGCCGTCGGCCGGCGCGGGTTCCTGCACGGGGCTTTCCGGTTGCTGGCCGGGCTGGATCAGTGGAACCGGTGTCGCCGCGCCGAGATTCGTCGCAGGCGCCATCGCCGCGATGTGGCTCGCGTAGAGGATGTAGGTGCCGGCGCTGGCCGCTCGCGATCCGCTGGGCGCGACGTAGCCGACCACCGGGACATCGGAAGCGAGGATCGCCTTGATGAGGCTGCGCATCGACTTGTCGAGCCCACCGGGCGTGTCCATCTGCAGGATGACCGCCGCCGCGCCGTCATCGGCCGCGCGCCGAATGCCGCGCTCGGCGAAGTCCGCGCTGGCGGGGCTGATTGCACCGTCGACAGGCAGCAGCCATACCGTCGCGGTCGTGTCGGTCGCGGCCGATGGCTGCGCAGCCGCAAACGCGATGCCAACCAGCAACATCCAGGACGACAAGCCGAGCAGCAAACGGTCCATGCAGGCATCAAAACAGAAGCCGCTGGGCTTGGCAAACCGCAGTGCGAGTCAATCGGTTTCGACGCTGGCGGCGGTACGGGACATGCGCCAGCGCAACGTCAGGATGGCACCGACGACGAGCAGCACGATGAGCACGAACAGGGCCCAGGTCAGCGGCCCCGGATTGCGCATCGTGGCCAGTGCCCGGTCGATGAACAACGCAGTCAGCACGGTGCCCGGCAACATGCCGACGAGGGTTCCGAGCACGTACACGCGGCGATCGATGCGCGCGCTGCCGGCGACCAGATTCACCAGGCTGTACGGCGCGATCGGCACGATGCGTACCAGCACGACCGCGAGCAATCCGCGCTCGACGAGCCGCTGGCGCAGGCGCAGCACCCGCGCACCGGCATGGCGGCGCAGGATCCGGTTGCCGAGCCAGTAACCCACCTCGTACACGGCCTGGGCGCTGAGCAGGGCGCCGACCAGGGCGTACGCGACGCCGCGAAAAGGCCCGCACGCCACGATCGTCGCGGCGGTCAGCACGTTGACCGGGAAGCCGACCAGCCCACCGAGGACGAACGCGGCGAAGATCGCAAACGGGGTCAACGGCGAGGAATCGAAACGCTGCGCAGCGTGGACGAGGCGATCGACATCGATCCATTCCGCCAGCGGCGTCCAGCACCACAACGCGACCAGCGCGCACAGCAACAGCACGGCCCCGGCGGCGATGGCCATCTTTCTCAACGTGGGGCGCCGCGAGCGCGCCGGAAACAGT
>CAYWZC010000033.1:0-12155 GCA_964462745.1 uncultured Rhodanobacteraceae bacterium | reverse complement strand
TCGGTGTCCAGGCCCATCGAGCGGTTGCTGAGGTTCGCCGAACCGATCGTCAGCAGGCGATCGTCGATTGCGAACACCTTGCTGTGGACGTTGAGGCACGCACCGTCGAGGCCCGGGACGTGCGGGTACCAGATACGGTAACGGCCGCGCGTATCCGCTTGCCTCAGCTTCGCGTCCAGTCGCGCGCGCAGCACGCCCATCGTGGTTTCCTCGAGCCAGCCGGATTGGTTGTGCGACGTGATCGAGACGAACTCGGGTCCGGCCGGTTCGCGCAGGCGTGCGGCCAGGGCATCGCCGATCGCTTCGGCGGTGAAGTACTGGGTCTCGGAGAAGATGCAGGATTCCGCGACGCGGATCGCGTCGCGGAGGAGGTCGCGGATTTCGAGGATCGGCGCGTGGCCCTGCCACGCCGGCGCGGTGCGCGCAATGCCGACTTCGAGATCGGTCGCGTCCGCGCCGAGTCCGTCGGGCCACGGGTCGGTATCGGGAATGGCAGGTTCCACGGCCGCGCCGCCCGCCCGCGACCAGCGCTCGCGGAACAACTCCCCGAGGGCGCACGCCGCAGCGCCGTCGACGACCGTGTGGACGTCGTGGAATGGTGCATGGCCGGCGCCGTCCGCGTTCCGCCGGCGCGTGCAATCGGGGGCGTGGGCAGGCGTGTCCCAGCGCGAACGGGACAGGTCGAACCCGCCGACGAACGCGAGTGCATCGTCGATCACGACCAGCTTCTGGTGGTGTGATGCGCCGAACGGGTGATTCGCATCGCGGCGGAATTCCAGGCGTTCCTGCCGACGGGTCGCGAATCGTTGCTGTGGAAGCCATTCGCGCTCCAGCGCGTACAGCATCGCGTAGTCCCATTCGAGGATGCGTATGCGCAGATCATGGCGCCGGTGCAGCAGGTACTCGAACAGGTCGCCGAGCGCGGCGGGAACGCCGTCCGGCGGTGGTCGCACGAGTTCGACCCGGCTGTCGATGTCCCAGGCGAGAATGTGGATCGAGCGGCGCGCGTGCAGCATGGCCGCGTGCATGGCCGCGAAACACGCTTCGCCGTCGATGAGGAAGGCAAGGCGACGCGCCGCTTCGATGCGCCAGCAGTTGCGGCCTACTTGCAGGATCGACTTGCGGGCACCGGCGAATGACGGTGCGGGACGGGGAATGGCGGATGCGGGCGTCATCCGGTAGACGGTAACCGGGGACTGCTGAACGGTCCGGCATGACGACCGTTGGTCACTGCAAGCACAAAAAAAGGGAGGGGCCGAAGCCCCTCCCGTCAATCCACCGCGTGCGACCGGGGGTTATGGTGCGACGCAGCTGATCGATGCCTCGCTATGGGCGAGAATGACCTCGCCGGTAATCAAATCGAGTACGTTCAGCGTCAGATGCAGCGCATTGCGCGAAACGCCGTAACTCGTCATGCCGTCGCCGGTGACGTCCGTTTCATTCAGGATCAGGGTGATGCCGAGGATGCCGAGGTCGATTTCGGTATTCGGCTCGATCGCGATCGGGATGTCGACCGGATTGTCGAGGATCGTGAGGACGAGATCCGGAATCACGACGCCCGGACCGCCGTCGTTGCCGAAGCCGCCACCGTCGTTGTCGTCGTCGATCTCGCCGAGGTTGCTCGGGTCGAATCCGTTGCCGAACGTGCGGTCCTCGATGATTCCCGGGATCTCGTTGATGATTCCGCCCGGATCCTCGGCGGGGCAGGTTCCGCCGATCACGACACGCGAGAGGATGTCTGCGGAGATTTCCAGCAAGCTCGCATCGAGCAGCCCGATCACGCTCAGTTGGAGATTCTCGACGGACGCCTGTGCGCCGACCGTGAGGTAGCCGGACGGCACCCATACGGTTTCCGCGCGCAGGACTCCCGTTGAAAGATGCAGCAGTGCGCCGCCGGTATCCAGCCCGAGCAACTCGTCCGCATCCGAGTAGGCCTCGGCCTGATCCGTGAACCCGACGACGGCCTGTGGTTCGACATCAAGGTTTCCGACCAGCGGAACATTCAGATGTATGTCGAGATCGTATGCGTTGCTGCTCGCGGTCTGCGCGCTCGCCGCCGCGCACAAGGCAAACATCAGCGATACGCCCAGCGCGCATGTCGTCCACGACTTCTTGCTTGCGGTATTCCCCATGACGGTTCTCCTCGAAAGCCAATTCGGCTCCGGTTATATAGCCCAGCCGATCTCGCGTTCACAAGGATGTTGAAGTCGATTTGCCGAATACGCTTACAGTATTATTGACGCGCTTTTCTTATTTGCCGGATACGTGCATTAATGGATGAATGCCGATTCGCATGCTGCGCCCGAGTCGCCGTACGACCTGCGCCCGTGAGCGGTCGCGAGACGCGTGCCCGACTCGCCGGGTGCCAGCCGCGGGTCGCGCGATGCACGGCCCGGAACCTGCCGTTTTCGCGCTCACGACGCGACGCGCTATCATGTGCGATTCGCCCGCACGGTCGGGCCAGGCATTCGATCCGCAACCCATGAAAACCCTTCTCGTAACCGGCGGCGCCGGCTTCATCGGCGGCAATTTCGTGCTCGACGCGCTCGCGCGCGGCGGCGTGCGGATCATCAACCTCGATGTGCTCACGTATGCGGGCAATCCCGACACGCTGGGGCCGCTCGAAGGCAACCCCGGGCACACCTTCGCGAAGGGCGATATCGGTGACGCGGGCTGCGTCAACGCACTGCTTTCGGCGCACCAGCCGGATGCGGTGGTCAACTTCGCCGCGGAGTCCCACGTCGACCGTTCGATCGATGGACCTGCCGCTTTTGTGCAGACCAACGTGGTCGGCACCCTGACCCTGCTCGAATGCGTCCTGGCGTACTGGCGAGGCTTGCCTGCGGATCGCCGCGAGGGTTTCCGCTTCCTGCATGTGTCGACCGACGAGGTCTACGGTTCGCTCGGCGCGAGCGGCCGATTCAGCGAGCAGTCGCCGTACCGGCCCAACTCGCCGTATTCGGCCTCCAAGGCGGCGTCCGACCACCTCGTGCGCGCGTTCCATCACACGTACGGGCTGCCGACCCTGACCACGAACTGTTCCAACAACTACGGGCCGTACCAGTTCCCGGAAAAGCTCATTCCGCTGATCATCCAGAAGGCGCTCGCGGGCGAGCCGCTGCCGGTGTACGGCGACGGGCGCAACGTGCGCGACTGGTTGTACGTGCTCGATCATTGCGCCGCGATCACGCGCGTCCTCGAGGACGGCCGGCCCGGCGAGGTCTACAACATCGGCGGCGATGCGGAGCGCGAGAACATCCACGTGGTGAAGACCATCTGCGCGCATCTGGACGCACGCCGACCGCTGGCCGACGGACGCGCGCGCGAAAGCCTCATCACCTATGTGACCGACCGGCCCGGCCACGACCGGCGCTACGCGATCGACGCGTCCAGGATCCGCGAGGAACTCGGCTGGAGGCCGAGTGAAAGCTTCGAAACCGGTATCGCGCGCACCATCGATTGGTACCTCGACAACCAGGCGTGGGTACGGCGCGTGCTCGATGGAAGCTACCGGATGGAACGTCTCGGCGAGTGCGCGGCATGAGCGCGCGCCGCGGCATCATCCTGGCCGGCGGCTCCGGCACGCGGCTGTATCCGCTGACCCAGTCGGTCAGCAAGCAATTGTTGCCCGTGTACGACAAGCCGATGATCTACTACCCGCTCGGCACCCTGATGCTGGCCGGCATCCGCGAGGTACTGGTCATCAACACACCGCACGAGCAGGCATTGTTCCAGCGCCTGCTCGGGGACGGTTCGCAGTGGGGCATTTCGATCGAGTATGCCGCGCAACCGTCACCGGACGGACTGGCGCAGGCATTCCTGATCGGCCGCGAATTCGTCGGCGGCAAGCCGAGTTGCCTGATCCTCGGTGACAACATCTTCTACGGCCACGGCCTCACCGACCAGCTCGCGCGCGCCGATGCGCGCGAGAACGGTGCGACCGTGTTCGGGTACTGGGTGCGCGATCCGGAGCGCTATGGCGTGGCCGAGTTCGACGCCACCGATCGCGTGATCGGCCTCGAGGAAAAGCCCGCGCGTCCGAAATCCTCGTGGGCGGTCACCGGCCTGTATTTCTACGACGGACGGGTTTGCGAACTCGCCGCCGACCTCGAACCGTCGCCGCGCGGCGAGCTCGAGATCACCGACCTCAACCGGCGCTATCTCGAGGATGGCACGCTGATGCTCGAACGGCTCGGACGCGGTTACGCGTGGCTCGACACCGGCACCCACGAGTCGCTGACCGAGGCGTCGAACTACATCCAGACGATCGAGAACCGCCAGGGGCTCAAGGTGTGCTGTCCCGAGGAAATCGCGTGGCAGAACGGCTGGATCGATGCCGAACAGGTCGCGCGCCTCGCCGAGCCGCTCGCGAAGAACGGCTACGGACGCTACCTGCAGCAACTGCTGGTACAGGGGGCGACGCCTTGAAGCTCATCGAGTCGGCGGTTCCGGATTGCATCGTCATCGAGCCGGATGTGTTCGGCGATGCGCGCGGCTTCTTCTACGAGAGCTTCAATGCGCGCAAGTTCGCCGATGCCGGCCTGCCGACCGGCTTCGTGCAAACCAACGTGTCGCGCTCGGCGCAGGGCGTGCTGCGCGGCCTGCATTACCAGTGGCCGAATCCGCAGGGCAAGCTGGTCAGCGTGCTGGAGGGCGAGGTGTACGACGTCGCCGTCGATATCCGCGTCGGGTCGCCGACGTTCGGCCGCTGGGCCGCTGCAGTCCTGAGTGCCGACAACAAGCGTCATTTCTGGATACCGGAAGGCTTCGCACATGGCTTCGCGGTGTTGTCGGAGAACGCGACGTTCACCTACCAGTGCACCGCGCTCTACGATCGCGCCGCCGACGCGGGCATCCGCTGGAACGACGCCGCGATTGCGATCGACTGGCCGCTCGGCGCGCCCGTGCTGTCGGACAAGGATTCGGCCGCACCGTTTCTTGCCGATATTGCACATGATCGGCTGCCGCCGTACCGGCCGTGAGAATCCTTCTGCTCGGGGCGAATGGCCAGGTCGGCCAGGCGCTGCTGCAACCGCTTGCGACGCTCGGGAAAGTCGTCGCCGCGACACGCGACGGGCAACTGGCTGGCGGCGGCGCTTGCCTGGCAGTCGATCTGGCCGATCCCGCATCGCTCGCGGAGGGCCTGGATACGGCCGGGGCGGACCTGATCGTGAACGCGGCGGCCTACACCGCGGTCGATCGCGCGGAGGATGAAGTTCGGCTCGCCGAGCGCATCAACCACCACGCAGTTGCCGAAATTGCATCATGGACCGCGGCGCACGATGCGCGCCTCGTCCACTACTCGACCGACTACGTGTTCGACGGAACGAGGACCGAACCGTATCGCGAAGACGACGCGACCGCGCCACTCGGTGTCTACGGCCGGACCAAGCTGGCCGGTGAGGAGGCGGTGCGCGCGAGCGGCTGCGCGCACCTGGTCCTGCGCACGGCGTGGGTGTATGCGGCCCGCGGCCACAATTTCCTCGGCACGATGTTGCGCCTCGGCGCCGAGCGCGACGAATTGCGCGTGGTCCGGGACCAGGTCGGTGCGCCGACCTCGGCGCCACTGATCGCAGCGACGACCGCGGCGATCCTCGGCCAGACGTTCGCCACGCCGGGTGGTGCCGGCGATGCCGGTTGCGACACCTTCCACCTGACCGCCGCCGGACAGTGCAGCTGGTTCGAGTTCGCGACCGCGATCTTCGCCGAGGCGCACGCGGCAGGCCTCGTCGAACGCGTGCCGCGCGTGGTGCCGATCGGCACGGCCGATTATCCGACCCGCGCGCGCCGCCCCGCGTATTCGGTACTCGATTGCGCGCGGCTCGAAAGCCGCTTCGGGCTACACTTGCCGGCGTGGCGGAATGGCCTGCGCGAGGTCATTGCCGAAAGGTTGGCGTGCTGATGGAGAACGCGACGATGCTGTTGCCGGTGGTCCTGAGCGGCGGCGCCGGCACGCGCCTGTGGCCGGTGTCGCGCAGTGCGTATCCGAAGCCGTTCATGCGCATGGCCGACGGCGAAAGCCTGTTGTACAAGACCCTCGATCGCGCGTTGCGCGTCGCGACGGGCGGCGAGGTGCTCACGATCACCGGCCGCGACAATTACTTCCTGACCCGCGACGAATACGCGCGCCATCCCGGCGCCGACCTCGACCGCCTGCCGTTCCTGCTCGAACCGGCCGGGCGCAACACGGCGCCCGCGATCCTGCTTGCCGCGCTGCATGCCGAGGCCCGCCATGGTGCGGACACGATTCTGCTGGTCCTGCCCGCCGACCACCTGATCCGCGATCTCGACGCATTCGCGCGCGACGTTCGCCGCGCCGCCGGACTGGCCGCGGCGGACTGGCTGGTCACGTTCGGCATCCGGCCCGACGCGCCGGAGACGGGTTTCGGTTATCTCCGTATCGGCAGCGAGATCGACGGGACCGGCGGTTGCGAGGTCGCCGCATTCGTCGAGAAGCCCGATCGCGCGACGGCCGAGTCCTACCTCGCCGGCGGTGACCACGTGTGGAACTCGGGCATGTTCTGCCTGCGTGCGGGGGCATTGGTCGCGGCGGCGCAGCAGGTGTGCCCGGACGCGCTCGAGGCCGCGCGTGCATGTCATGCGAGTGCGAGGAACCACGATAGTCCGGTCGAGTTCGAGAGCGAGGCGTTCCTCGCCCAGCCCGACATCTCGTTCGATTACGCGGTCATGGAGAAGGCCGCCCGCGTCGCGGTGGTTCCCGCAACCTTCGACTGGAGCGACATCGGCTCGTGGAAGGCGCTCAGCGACCTCGACGCCGAATCCGACGCGGACGGCAACCGCGTGCAGGGCCATGCGATCCTGGTCGGCAGCACGAACTGCTACGTGCAGGCCGGTGCGCGCACCGTCGCGGCGGTCGGCGTGCGCGACCTCGTCATCGTCGACACCGGCGACGCATTGCTGGTCGCCGATCGCGAGCGTGCGCAGGAAGTGCGCGAGGTCGTCGAACGACTGCGCGCGAGCGGTCATTCGAGCGCGGTCCATCATCCGACCGTACATCGCCCGTGGGGCAGTTTCACCGTGTTGCAGGACGCCGAGGACTGCAAGGTCAAGCGCCTGACCGTCGGCCCCGGCCACGTGCTGTCGCTGCAATCGCACCAACGCCGCAGCGAGCACTGGACGGTCGTGCACGGCACCGCGAAGGTGCGTATCGGCGACGCGGAGTTCCTACTCGAGGCGAACCAGTCGGCCTACATCCCGGCCGGCACCGTGCATCGGCTCGAGAATCCGACCGGCGCGGACATCCATCTGATCGAGGTCCAGTGCGGCGACTATTTCGGCGAGGACGACATCGTGCGTCTCGAGGATCGCTACGGGCGGATCCGGCCGTAACGGCACGGCGCGGCCTTCCCGGTTTTGCAGGCCACCGCGGTTTGCGCGACCCGGAACGCGCCGGTATCGTGCACGCGGGGGAAAGCGTGATGGGGCCAGCGCATGCCGGGGCCGTGGCGTTTCCCGTTGTCTTCGCAGCCAGGGAGCTTGCCATGCGCACCGTCCGCCGGATCGTTCTCGTATTGCTCGGCCTGATCGCCGTTCCCGTCTTCGCGGCCGAAGTACCACTCGCGGATTTCGCGAAGCACGCGCAGTTTCGCCAGGTCCGCCTGTCGCCGAATGGTGACTATCTCGCCGCGAGCGCCGTAGTCGACGACCAGCCCGTGCTGAGCCTGCTACGCCTTGCTGACATGAGCGGGAAGAACATCGGTATGCCTGCGAATACCGACGTCGCGGATTTTCGCTGGGTCGGCCCCGAAAAACTCCTGTACGCGATCGGTGAGCGGTTCGGCAGTCTCGAGGCGCCACAGGCGACTGGTGAGCTGTACACGATCAATGCCGACGGCAGCGGTAACGACATCATCTACGGGATACGCGCAGGCCAGAGGCAACTGGGTACGCGTATCGCAAAGCGCAAGCAGAGCCTCGCCGCGGCGGTGCCTCTCGAACGACAACCTTATGATCCCGGTCATTTGCTCGTCTCCATCTATCACTTCGATGGTGGCGTGGTTAATGGTCGCATCACAATCGGTTCAAGCGGCTTGATCCCTGAAGCGCATCGAATTGACGTCGATAGCGGGCGCACCGTGAAGCTCGCGCGCTCGCCGATCGTCAACGGCCAGTTCATCGCCGATAACGCGGGCCGCATACGATTCGTGTACGCCTCGGACGAGGATCAGTACATGAAGGTCTACTACCGTGCCGATGATCGGCAAGAGTGGAACCTGCTGTTTGATGCAAAGCGCGACAAGCGTTATCTCGTACCAATAGGTTTCAACAAGGAGGACAGCGGGGTGTATTTCCGCTGCGACGGTAGTCATGGTGCTGGTGGTCTTTGCTTGTGGGATGTCGCCACGCGCAAGATGAAAACGCTGTGGAGCGGCCAGCAGGCGGATCTGGAACGACTCCTGCCGACTTTCGACGGACAGGATGCGTTCGCGATCGTTTCGATGCCCGGTCGCCCCGCGGTGAGCCTGATCGACAAGAGTGCACCGGAGACGAAGTTGCTGATCTCGCTGATGCAGCAGTTTCCGGGCGAGGACGTCGATTTCGTCAATGCGTCGCGTGACGGCAAGAAGGTATTGATACTGGTACACGCTGATGTCGCACCCGGCCGCTATTACTTGTATGACGCGGATACCAAACAGGTGCGTTTCGTGGTCTCGCGCGCGCCGTGGATCAAGCCTGACCAGATGGCGAGCAAGGAGCCGATCAGGGTCAAGGCGAGAGATGGGCTTGTATTGCACGGCTACCTGACTCGCCCGGTTGGGCGGGAATCGGCGAAGAACCTGCCGATGGTCGTGTTCGTGCATGGCGGTCCGTTTGGCGTGCGTGATACCTGGAACTACGACCCGTACGTGCAGATGCTCGCAAGCCGGGGTTATGCGGTGCTGCAGGTCAACTACCGCGGTTCAGGCGGCTATGGACAGGAATTCATCCATCGAGGCTACCGCGAGTGGGGTGGCGAGATGCAGGACGACGTGACCGATGCGACGCGCTGGGCGATCACCGAGGGCATTACCGATCCGAAGCGCATCTGCATCTTTGGGGGCAGTTACGGCGGTTATGCAGCACTCGAAGGCGTCGTGAAGGAGCCGGATCTGTACCAGTGCGCAATCGGTTATGTCGGAGTCTACGATCTCGGCCTCATGTACACACGCGGTGACATTCCACAGATGAAGTATGGCGCGGAGTATCTCAACATGGTCCTCGGCGGCAATCAGGACGATCTGGCCGCGCGTTCGCCGATCAACCACCTGGACAAGATCAAGGCCCGGCTCATGATCGTGGTTGGCGGCCAGGACGAACGCGTGCCGCCCGTGCATGGCGAACGCCTGCATGCGGCGCTCGAGGAACGCGGCGTCGAGCACGAATGGCTGTACCAGCGCACCGAGGGCCACGGCTTCTATGACGAGGAGCATGTCGCGGACCTCTACACGCGCGTGATCGCGTTCCTCGATCGCAACATCGGCACGGAACCCGCAGTGGCCGCGGCGAAATGAGAAGGCCCATTGCAGCTCCGGGTGCGCAAGCGCCGGAACGCCCCCCGCCCGGCGGCTGTTTCGCGGCGGGATGCATCGATGATCGGTAGCGGTTGCGGGCCGTGAGCCGTCGCGGATCCCGTTGGTCGCCCCTGCTGCTGCTCGGCGCATGGTCGCTCGCGGGCGCGACCGGATTGCCCTGGCAGGTCGGGCAGGATTCGCACGAGCTCGCGCGCATCGGCGGGCATCACGCGAGTTACCTCGCGAGCAGCCATTGCCTGGACGGTTGTCGCTACGACCGCAGCTCGTCAAGCACCGAGTTCGGTGGCCCGCGCTTCGTGCGCTACGACGCGACGCCGGACGGCACCGAGGCGGTATTGCTGGACCAGCCGGGAGCGGGCGCGATCACGCGCATCTGGATGACGATGGGCGATGGTGTTGGCGGCAGTCGCCGCCTGCCGCACGACGTGCGCCTGCGCGTGTATGTCGATGGCGATGTGCAACCCGTCGTGGACGAACCGCTGGACGAGTTCTTCGTGGCGCCGTTCCTGCCGCGGCGTTCGGTCGGCGCGCTGGCGTCGGATCGGCGTCGGAACAGCGGCGGCAACGTGTCGTATCGAGCGATTGCCTATCGCGACGGCATCCGCATCGCGTTGCTGGGTGGCGCGGACCTCACCCTGTGGTACCAGGTCGAGTACACCCAGGTTGCCGACACCGCGGTGGTCGCCGAATCCGGCCCGGTCGACGCGGCGCTCGCGCACCGGCTCGGGCGCGGCGCGTTCATCGATTCGCTGGCTGCGGCGCGGCGACCGGCGCGCACCGATCGACCCGTGTTTTCCGGCGCCGACGCACAGCGCGGCAGCGTCGCTTCCGGCCAGCCGCTGGTGCTCGCGGATCGGACCGGCGCGGGTTGGATCGATGCGCTGCGCATCCGCGTCGAGCGCGCGCGCTGGGCGGACCTCGACATCCTGTTCGCGTTCGACGGCGAGACCACGGTCGACACGACGCTCGATGCATTTTTCACCGCATCCGCACTCGACCCGCGCGATCCGCGCGGCGTGTTTGCCGGAGTCGCGGCCGGCGATGTCCTGTACGCGGACCTGCCGATGCCGTTTCGTGACGGTGCGAGAATCAGCCTGCGCCTGCACGATGGCGTTGCGCCGGTCGCGGTGGAATGGTCCGTTGCCGGCGATGGCGAATCGCCACCCGCGGACGCCGGCACGTTCCGCGTCGAGGAGCGTGCGGCTTGCCCGACCGATCCGGCGCGCGATGGCGATTTCACGATCCTCGAACACGCGGGCAGCGGGCGGCTCGTCGGCCTCGCCGCGCGCATGATGGCGGCGGACGGGCAGGTGGGCGGTTACTACCTCGAGGGTGACGAGCGCACCTACATCGATGCGAGCGTGCAACCGCTGCGCTACGGTACCGGCGTCGAGGACCTGTTCAATGGCGGATTCTATTTCGACCTCGGCCCTTACGCGGGACCGCTTGCGGGTGCGACACTGCGCCAGCCGGGGTTCGCGGAGGATGCTACCGCGATGTATCGCTGGTTCCTGACCGATGCGCCGACCTGGCGACATTCGATCCGGATGCGCCTCGAGAACGGGCCGTTCGGCAACCAGCCGATGTGCGTGCACACGCTCGCGTATTACTACGCGCGAGCGGAACCCAGCCAGGTTCCGGTCGCCACGTTGCAGCTCGGCGATGCCGCGTCCGAGGCCGCCGCACGCTACGAGTCGGCGGCCGATGCACGCTGCGCGGTCCAGACCGCGTCGTTCGGTGACGAACCCCCGACCGAGCGCAGTGCGCGCGTGTGCAGCGGGACCGGCGTCTCCCGCTTCGCGTTCGAGTTGCCGGTTGCCGGACGCCACTTTCGGCTGCGGCGCACGTTCGCCGCAGGCATCGGCGGCCAGCAGGCGGAACTGTGGGTCAACGGCGAGCGCGTCGGCGGCTGGCCCGCGTTGCAGGCCAATCCGACGCGGCGCTGGTCGCAGCTCGATGTCGATTTCGCGCTGCCGCAACCCACGAGCACGCTGCAGTTCGAGGTACGGCCGCTGGATGGGGCGTTCGTCACGGAAAGCGCCTACGAACTCTGGGCCGACACGGCCGGCACGGCGGCGCGGCCCGCAGAGAGGGCGTCGTCCTGCGATTCCGCGCTGTGCAAGCGCCGCGAAGCGGCTACCATGCGCGACGGACCGCAGGACGCCATGCCGACTACCGCCAACCATCCTGACCGAATCGGGGAGATGCGATGAGTACCGAAGCCGTACCGCAACTGACCTTCCGCGCGATCGTGCTGGCGATCGTGCTCGCGGTGATCCTGGCCGCCGCGAATGCGTATCTCGGCCTGTTCGCGGGGCTGACCATCGCGACTGCGATCCCGGCGGCGGTCGTGTCGATGGGCGTGTTGCGCCTGCTCGGCGGTGGCACGATCCTCGAGAACAACATCGTGCAGACCGGCGCGTCGGCCGGTTCGTCGATCGCGGCGGGCGTGATCTTCACGATCCCGGCGCTGGTGATCCTCGGCTACTGGGACGATTTCCGCTATTCCTGGGTACTCGCGATCGCGGGCCTCGGCGGGCTGCTCGGCGTGCTGTTCTCGGTGCCGCCTGGTGATGACGGTCGGCGTCTACGGCCTGGTCGCGGGCATCGTCAAGCTCGACG
>CAYWZC010000032.1:18783-28994 GCA_964462745.1 uncultured Rhodanobacteraceae bacterium | reverse complement strand
CTGCTCGCCGCCTCGCGCACCGAAAACGTGGACTTGCGCGTGGCCGCGCTCGATCTCGGTGGCCTGACGACGCGCACGATCGACGTCGAGGCGTTCGCGATGGAGAACGCATTCCAGCTCATCGCCGACCAGCTCGCGGTGCCGCGTACCGCGGTGGTCGCGGTGGTCGACATCGGCGCGACCATGACCACCCTGATCGTGCTCAAGAACCAGCGCACGATCTATTCGCGCGAGCAGGTGTTCGGCGGTCGCCAGCTGACCGACGAGATCATGCGCCGCTACGGCCTGTCCTACGAGGAAGCGCAACTGGCCAAGCGCCAGGGCGGCCTGCCGGCATCCTACGACGCCGAGGCGTTGGAGCCATTCAAGGAATCGATGGTCCAGCAGATCAGCCGGCTGCTGCAGTTCTTCTTCGCGGGCAGCGAGTTCAGCAAGGTCGACCAGGTCGTGCTGGCCGGCGGCTGCGCGTCGATCGCAGGCATCACGGACATGGTCGAGGAACAACTCGGCGTTCCGTGCATGGTCGCCAATCCGCTCGCCAACATGTCGATGGCGGGCCGCATCCAGGCCCAGCAGCTCGCGCAAAGCGCGCCGGCGCTGATGATCGCTACCGGCCTGGCCCTGAGGAGCTTCGACTGATGGCAAGAATCAATCTCCTGCCGTGGCGAGTCGAACGGCGCAAGCAGCGCGAACGCGAGTTCTACGGCCTGCTCGGGCTTTCCGCCCTGTGCGGCCTGCTGGTGCTGGCCCTGCTGATCGGCTGGATGGTCGCGCGGATCAACAACCAGGAAGCGCGCAACCAGCTGTTGACCGACAAGATCGCGCAACTCGACAAGCGCATCGTCGAGATCAAGGAACTCGACAAGGAACGCTCGCGATTGCTGACCCGCAAGCAGATCATCGAGCAATTGCAGGCGAACCGCTCGCAGATGGTGCATCTGTTCGACGAGCTCGTACGCACCATTCCCGACGGCGTGCGCCTGACCTCGCTCAAGCAGGTCGGCGAGCAGATGAACCTCGAAGGCGTCGCCCAGTCGAACTCGCGGGTTGCGACCTACATGCGCCACCTCGACGCCTCGCACTGGATGGGCTATTCGGATCTGCGCAAGATCGAAAACAAGAGCGGCGAGGGTGACGTGCGCAAGACGCCGTACGTGTTTTCGCTGGACGTGAAACTGCGCAAGCCCGAGGAGGTCGTGCCCGAAGACGCCACCGGGGCGGATCCCGCTGCCGCAAGTGCAAACGGCGTCGATGCAGCCGGTTCCGGCGACACCGGAAACGCCGCGGAGCAGGGCGCCACGGGTGAAGCCGGCGCGCCGGAACCATCATCCACGCCCGAGGCATCGTCGCCGGCCGCGCCCGCACCGGACGCAGGCGCCACGCAAAGCCGCGAGGCGCAACCTGCGGGCGGGGAACCGGCCGCGAACGCAACACCTTCGGTAACCGACATCCCGCTGCCCGTCGTGGACACGCCGGTAGCCGCTGCGACGACGACGGGAGGCACGCCATGAGCCTGCTCGACGACCTGCGCAACCTGGACCGGACCAACGTCGGCGGCTGGCCGCGCTCGGTCAAGGTCTTCTTCGTGATCGTGGTGTTCGCGGTGATCCTGCTCGCCGGATGGTGGTTCAAGATCCGCGACCAGCAGGATGAACTGGTGCGCGTGGAAAGCAGGGAGGCCACGCTGCGCGCGGAGTTCGCCGAGAAGCAGAAGCGCGTGGTCAACCTCGATGCGTACAAGAAGCAGCTCGCCGAGATCCGCGCGCGCCTCGACACCTTCGTCAAGCAGTTGCCGGGCAAGACCGAGATGCCGCAGTTGCTCGACAAGATTTCGCAGGCCGCGCTCGGCGCGGGCATCCAGACCGAACTGTTCCAGCCCGGTCCCGAGCAGCTTCGGGAGGTTTACGCGGAGAAGCCGATCCAGTTGAAGATGGTCGGCAGCTACCACCAGTTCGGCAAGTTCATCAGCGACGTCGCGGCGCTCAAGAAGCCGAGCGTGATCCTGACCATGCACGACGTATCGTTGAAGCCGGTCGGCAATGGCGACGCCGCGTCCGGCTCGGCCCTCATGCTCGAGGGCACGGTCAAGACCTACCGTTACCTCGACGACGAGGAAGCCGCCGCGCAGGAAGCCGCCGCCCAAGCCGCCAAGGGAGGTAAGTGACATGCGCCATCGCATCGCCACCCGGCTTGGCCTGGCCGTTCTCGTCGTGACCCTGCTCGGCGGCTGCACCCGCGGCGACGCGGATCTGCGCGCCTGGATCCAGCAGGAAGAGGCGAAGAAGGGCGTGCCGCTCGAACCGCCGCCGGAAATCAAGAAGTTCGAGGTGTTCACCTACGCCGACGAACAGATGCGCGATCCATTCAGCGCCAGCCCCGCCGAGCAGGAGCAGGCGGCAACCGGTGGTCCGCAGCCGGATCGCGACCGCCCGCGCGAACCGCTCGAGGCGTTCCCGCTGGACAGCCTCGACATGGTCGGGACCATCGGTCTCGGCGCGGATGTCGAGGGCCTGATCAAGGATCCCGATGGCGTGATCTATCGCGTCCGGGTGGGCAACTACATGGGCCAGAATTTCGGTCGCATCACCACGATTGACGAGAACCGCATCGAGCTCGTCGAACTCGTGCAGACCGACCCGAGCAGCAACTGGATGGAACGCCAGGCGACGATCGCGCTGGACGACGCCAAATGACGACCCTTTGGGGGCACCCGCAATGAGCATGAACATGGCAAATACCCCGAAGCTGACGCTTCTCCCGCAATCGGCCAAGGCCGTCCTGCTGTACCTTGTCGTACTGGCCGCGGCGCTGGTCGCGCCAGCCGCGCTGGCCGAGAACGTGCTGGAGAGCATGTCGCATACGGCGTTGCCGGGCGGCAAGGTCGAGATCACCCTGAACTTCGCGAATCCGGTCGCGACCCCGCGCGTATTCACGACGGAAACCCCGCCGCGCATCGCATTCGACCTCGCCGATACCCGCAACGGCCTCGTCCAGCGGCGTATCGACATCGGCGCGGGCGCCACCTCGGCGGTTTCCGCGGTCGAGGCGGCCGGGCGCACGCGGGTCGTCGTGGATCTGTTCCGACCGGCCGGCTACACGACGCGGGTCAACGGCAATTCGCTCATCATCGCGGTCAACAGCGGCATGCTCGATACCAGCGCGACCGCCGTCGCGGTCGCGAGCACCGATCCGACCAAGGCGATCGCGGTCACCCGGACCGCGGTCGATTCGATCGACTTCCGGCGCAGCGAGAACGGCGGCGGCCGCGTCATCGTCCGCTTCACCGGGCCCGGCACCGCGGTCGACCTCAAGCAGATGGGCGATCGCATCGTGCTCGAGGCGATGAACGTGAGCCTGCCGGCGCGCCTGTCCCAGCGTCTGGACGTGCTCGATTTCGCAACGCCGGTCCAATACATCGAGACGCACCAGCAGGGCAATGGCGCGCGCATCGAGGTCAGCGCGCGCCAGCCGTACGAACAACTCGCCTACCAGACCGGCACCGAATACGTGCTCGAGGTCAATCCGAAGGAAGTCGAGGACAAGGCCCGCGGCCGCAACGCCGAACCGGAATACAGCGGCAGTCGCGTCACGTTCAATTTCCAGGACATCCCGACCCGGTCGGTGCTGCAACTGATCGCGGACGTGTCCGACCTCAACATCGTCGTCGCCGACACCGTGCAGGGCAACGTGACCCTGCGCCTCATCAACGTGCCGTGGGACCAGGCACTCGACATCGTGCTGCGCGCACGCGGCCTCGACAAGCGCAAGAACGGCAATGTCATCTGGGTTGCCCCGCAGGCCGAGATCGCGGCACGCGAACAGGCGCTCGCGGATGCGCGCATCAAGCAGGAAATCCAGGAGGAGCTGGTTTCCGACTACATCCCGATCAGCTACGGCAGCGCGCGCGACATCGCGGCCCTCCTGACCAAGGAGACCCAGACCAACGCAACCGCCGGCGGGCAGGGCGGTCTCGGCAACCAGGCCCAGCGCGGTTTCCTTTCACCGCGCGGCAGCGTGACCTACGACGACCGCACCAACACCTTGCTGGTCAGTGACATCCCGTCCAAGATCGTGGAGATCCGCCAGCTCGTGTCGGTCCTCGACCGACCCGTGCAGCAGGTCCTGATCGAATCGCGCATCGTCATCGCGACCGACAGCTTCGCGCGTGAACTCGGGGTCAAGTTCGGCGTCAGCGGCGGCTACGAGGATCACGATGGCAACATCATCACGACCAGCGGCACGGCGCGCGCGAACGACACGATGCAGAACATCGCGCTCAACAATCGCTTCAACGGCGGTCGTGGCTTGCCGGTCGTGCAGCCGGGCCAGATCCCGACCACGCCCGGCACACCGGGCAGCACCACCGGCGGCATCGCGGTGCCCGCGCTCGGCGACCGCCTCAACGTGAACCTGCCGGCCGCGGCGTCGGCGGGCAGTTTCGGTCTCGCGATCCTCGGCGCCGACTACCTGCTGGATCTCGAACTGTCCGCCGCGCAGACCGAAGGCCGCGGCGAAGTCATTTCCACGCCGCGCGTGATCACCGCGAGCCAGAAGGAAGCCTCGATCCGCCAGGGCCAGGAAATCGGTTACGTCACGTTCCAGACCGGCGGTGGCGGTGTCGGCCAGCCGACCGTGAACTTCAAGGATGCGGTGCTCGAACTCAAGGTCACGCCGACCATCACCGCGGACGACCGCGTATACCTCAACCTCAGCGTCAAGAAGGACGCGGTGGCCGGCTACACGACGCCTCCGGGCGGCGGCCAGATCCCGAACATCGACACGCGCGAGGTCAACACCGCGGTGCTGGTCGACAACGGCCAGACCGTCGTGCTCGGCGGCATCTACGAGATCAGCAAGCAGGACACGCAGACCAAGGTCCCCTTGCTCGGCGACCTGCCGGTGCTCGGCCACCTGTTCAAGAACAACGGGCGCAACGACACCAAGGCGGAACTGCTGATCTTCGTGACCCCGCGCATCCTCAAGGAACGCGACAGCTAGGCGGGACGCGCGGACCCCGGGCCGCGTCGATCGATCCCTTGACTCCCTGACCACCAACCATCGAACAGCAACACCGGAGATACGATGATGAATCCTGCCTGCAAGTCCCTCGTCGCGCTGCTCGCCGGCCTCGCCCTGGCCAGTTGTGGCGGCGGCGGCGGAGACGGCGGCGGCGCGACCTCGCCACCGCAGAGCGGCCAGATCGTGCTGACCCCGAACACGACCAGCCTGCCGCTCAACCCCGGCAACGTGCTGCCGTATCCGGGTTCGCCGTTCATGGCCGAAGTCGGCATCACGTTCCGTGACGCGTCCGGCCGGATCACGTCGCCGGAAGGTGACGCGACGGTCACGATCAATCCGCCGACCGTGGTCACGCTGTCGCCGCCGGACGATCCGGAAACCGAAGACATCAACGAGATGGCGCAGCGCATCGTCACGTTCCCGATCACCCTGAACAACGGTTCGGCGGTGATCTTCGCGACCTCCTACGACGTCGCGGGGACCGCGGTGCTGACCGCGTCGGCCGTCGATCCGATTACCGGCCGTACCGTTTCGACCACGCTCGAGTTCACCGTATCGACGGGTGTCGGTGCGATGCCGGCCTCGATCGAGGCCGCGGCCGACCCGGCCCTGGTCTACGCGCCGTCTTCCGGCGGACGCAGCAATACCGCGATCCGCGCCGTGGTTCGCGATGGCGGCGGCCAGTTCGTTGCCGATCCGGGCAGCGGCAACGACATCTTCGACAACGTTCGCTTCGAGATCGTCGGCGACGCGGGCGGCGCGACGCTGTCCACCCAATCGGCCAGTGGCACATCGAGCGGCACGTCGGTGACCACCCACACCATTCGCGGCATCGCGACCGCATCGCTGCAGGTGACCGATGCGACGCCGCAGGATGCGCCGGTCGAGGTCCGGATCATCGCGGACGGTGCCGACAACGACGTTTCCAACGGGATCACCAGTCCGGTCACGACGACCGCCGAAGTCATTGCGACGGACGGTGAGCTGTACAGCGTGCGCATCACCTCGCCGGTATTCGCGCCGCGCCTGCCGGGCATCACGATCAACCGGTTGCCGGCCGCACCCGGAGTCGAACCGGAAGAGCCGGGTGACGACGGAATTCCCGTCGATCCGGACGCGACCCTGAGCCTGACGGTGACCGCCCAGGCCAGCGACCATCACGGCCGACCCGTCGTGCCGGGTACGCTGATCGCGTTCGGGCTCGTCGACGAGCCGGTCGACCACGAGAACTTCAGCAATACGACGCCGTTCCTGATTTCGGGGAACGACGGCAATCCGCAGCAGAACGGCAGCCTGTTCACCGCGCCGACCGGGCACTTCTTCAGCGCCGGCGGCGGCGTCATCCCGGGCGATGCGCTGGTCCTGTTCGGCTGGGCGAACCAGGGCTACGAAGATCTGACCAGTGCGCATACCGTGCTGTCCCCGGTCAACACCGAAACCAGCCTGAATGCGACGCCGGTGTTCAACTACATCAACACGAACCGGCCGGCGGGCCCCGTCATTCCGTACCTGATCGGACGCTCGGGCAACGGCAACAACGTCAGCCTCGACGAATCGCAGGGCGCAACGGATGCCGAAGGTCGGGTGCATGCGAAGGTCAACTACAAGGTCCGCGACGTCGGTGCCCCGTTCGCGCTGTGGGCGCAGGGCAATGGCATCGACCGCAACCACGGCAACATCACCCGCCGGGTAGCCGACAGCCTGGTGCTGTCGTATCCCGGCGTCGCACCCGCCTCCATGACCGCGTTCCCGAATCCGATTGCCGGCAACGGAACGGTCGATGTGTTCGTCTGCGTGACGGACGCGCTCGGCATTCCGCTGCGCGGCGTGCCGATTGCGTTCTCGTTCGCGGACCTGCAGGGTGGGTCCGGAAATGTCGACGGAAACGGCGCTGCGGGTATCCTGGACAGCGTGACCGGAACCGACGGCTGTGCCACCGCGAGCGTCACGACGAGCGGTCTTTCGCCCGCCGGCGAGGGTGGCAGCAGCGGCACGCTGACGTTCAGCGGCGCCGGTGCGACGGCATCGGTGGATATCCTCGTACAGGTCGGATTCCTGTCCGCGTCGCCGGCCAACGTGTGCGCGTCGACCCCGGCCAACATCACGATCACGAGCTACTCGAGCGGACAGAGTCCGACGCCGCTGCCCGACGTCGCCGTGACGGCGGCTTGCGATGCGGGCATCACGATAACCCCGACGTCGGCGACGACCGGCTCGAACGGATCTGCGGTTTTCGAGGTCGTTGCGGAGGATGACGTGGACGCCCAGTGCGTGTTCTCGGCCGAAGGCGCACGCAGCGTCACGGTCGGGGTCGCCGGATCGGGTGGCAGCATCAGTCCGGCCTGCCCCTGATGGCGGCGTTTCGAACGCCGATTGGAGAAGGGGCGCGATGGCGCCCCTTCTCGTTTGGGACGCTCACTTGAACCGGATCGTTGTACGGGGGGCAGGGTGAACGGGACGCGCAGACACTTCCGCGCCGGCGAAACGATCTTCGCCGAAGGCGATCCGCCGACGGCGGCGTTCCTGATCGAGTCCGGCCGCGTGCAGATCAGCACCCGGCGCCATGGCGACCCGCAGGTGGTGGCCGAACTCGGGCCCGGTGAACTGCTCGGCGAGATGGCGGTGATCGACGACGCGCCGCGCAGCGCGAGCGCCTTTGCCATCACCGATTGCGTGTTCCTGCCCATCGACCGACGCCAGTTGGGGGAGCGCGTCGCGGCGGCCGACCCGGTCGTGCGCGCCCTGCTTCTCGACCAGCTCGGACGCTATCGCGCCGCGCTCGCGGGGCTTTCCGGTGAATCCGGTTTGCCGTCGCTGGTTGTCGGACACGAGGCGCCCGCGATCGCGAAGATCCGCCTGGAAAGCGAATTGCGCGAGGCGCTCGCACGAGGCGAACTCGAGGTACACCTGCAACCGATCGTGGAGATTGGCGCCGGCGATCCTGCGCCGCTGGCAGGTTACGAGGCGTTGCTGCGCTGGCCGCATCCATTGCACGGTGCGATTTCCCCGGTGGAGTTCATCGCGTTGGCCGAGGAGACTTCGCTGATCGTACCGCTCGGCGACTTCGTGCTGGAGCAGGTCTGCGCGACACTCGCCGATGTCGCGCGGCGGGGACGGTGCCTGCCGTTCGTTTCGCTGAACCTCTCGGCGCGCCAGTTGCACGATCCCGAACTCATCGACCACATCCTCGCGAAGCTTGCCGCGCACGACCTGCCCGCATCCACGCTGAAACTCGAGGTTACCGAGAGCCTGCTTTCCGATCGCGATTCGGTCGCCACGCTGATCGCGCGTTGCCACGCGGTCGGCATGCAGGTCGCTCTGGACGACTTCGGTACCGGCTGGTCGAACCTCGGAACCTTGCTTACGCTGGAGTTCGATCAGGTCAAGTTGGACCGGCAGTTCGTCGAAGCGCTGGCGACCCCGCGCGGCAAGGCGGTGGTCGCTGCCATCGTGGCGCTCGGTGTGGCGCTGGGTTGCGACCTCATCGCCGAGGGCGTCGAAACGGTCGAGCAACGCGACAGCTTGCGCGAACTCGGATGCCGCTATGCGCAGGGCTGGCTGTTCGGCAAGCCGCTCGCGTTCGAGGATGCGCTGGAATAACGGGGAGGGCCGGTCGCGCACCGGGTCGGTGGCCAGCCTCGGATCCACGAGTGATTTGCGCGGGGCCACGAAAGGCGCGTGCGTCCGCGCGATGTCCGGTCGCGCAGTCGCGCTGCGTCGAACGGAGGTACCCCCGATAAAACTTCCGCGCCCGCTTGCGGTCTCAGCCGGCGCTGCGCGTCGTGCGCGTGCGATCATCCCCCGAGAACCTTCCGCCTGTCATGGACATGCCCGAATCGACCACGGCCCCGGCCGCCGCATTTTCCGCCCTGCGCACCGAACTGGCGCGTTGCATCCTCGGCCAGGAGGCGCTCATTGATCGCCTGTTGATCGCCCTGCTCGCCGACGGTCACCTGCTCGTCGAAGGCGCACCGGGCCTCGCCAAGACCACCGCGATCAAGGAACTCGCGGCGCGCATCGAGGGGGATTTCCATCGCGTTCAGTTCACGCCGGATCTGTTGCCCGCGGACCTGACCGGCACCGAAATCTATCGTCCGCAGACCGGCGCATTCGAATACCAGCGCGGGCCGATCTTCCACAACCTGATCCTCGCCGACGAGGTCAACCGAGCGCCGGCCAAGGTGCAGTCGGCCCTGCTCGAGGCGATGGGCGAGCGCCAGGTCACGGTCGGTAGTGCGACCTACGCGTTGCCGAAGCTGTTCCTGGTCATGGCGACGCAGAATCCCATCGAGCAGGAGGGCACGTATCCGCTGCCCGAGGCGCAACTCGACCGTTTCCTGTTGCATGTGCGCGTCGATTATCCGAACGCGCTCGCCGAAGCCGCGATCCTTGCCCTCGCGCGCGAACAGGCGCACGAGGCGCTTGCCCCGTCGCCGCCACCGCGGCGCCTCGTGAGCCAGGCGCACGTGTTCGCCGCGCGTGCGGAAGTGCTGCAGGCGCATCTTGCGCCGCAACTGGAGGAATACCTGGTCCAGCTCACGCTCGCGACGCGCGACCCGGCGCCGTACGGTGCCGAACTCGCGCGCTGGGTCGCCTACGGCGCGAGCCCGCGCGGCACCATCGCGCTCGACCGTTGCGCACGCGCGCATGCGTGGCTCGCCGGGCGCGACTACGTGACCCCCGAGGACATCCACGCGGTCGCGCCCGACGTCTTGCGCCACCGCGTCCTGCTCGGCTACGAAGCCGAGGCCGAGGGCATCAGCGCGGACCGCGTGATCGCGACGCTGCTCGAGCGGGTGCCGTTGCCTTAGGAGCCGGGATTCGGGATTTGGGATTCGGGATTCGGAAGAAGCCAGGAACGGAGGGATTGGCGCCGATTGAATCGCGTAATCGCACGCTTCCATTTCTCTGCTTTTACCAATCCCGAATCCCCAATCCCGGCTTTTCCCCCATTCCCAAATCCCGATTCCCGCTTCAATGACCAACGCCATCCACGCCTCCCTCGACGAACTCATCGCGCTGGCCGCGTATGCGCGTGGTGCGAGCATCGATGCGCGGCGCAGGAGTCCGGCCGCGCATTCGGGTGGGCATCAGTCGCGCTGGCGCGGTCGCGGCGTGGACTTCCGCGAGTCGCGCATCTACCAGGCCGGGGACGACATCCGCCACATGGACTGGCGCGTGACCGCGCGCAG
>CAYWZC010000032.1:8190-18683 GCA_964462745.1 uncultured Rhodanobacteraceae bacterium | reverse complement strand
GGCGGACGCGCGCGACGAGCCGCTGTCCGCGGCGCTGCCGCGCATGCAACGCCTGTTGCGACCGGGGATGCGGCTCACCCTGCTCAGTGACGGCTTCAGCTTCGACGAACCTGCGCGGGCGGCCCTGAGCCGGATCGCGGCGCGCCATGAAACGAGTGTCGTGCTGGTCCGCGACGCGCTCGAAGTCAGCGCACCGCCGCCGGGCCGCTACGCATTGCAGGTCGGTGACGCGCGGCGGATCATCGACTTCGACGAGCAGGGCACGCGCGCGTCCTGGGAATCGCGTTTTGCCGACGCGCGCGCGCACCTGCGCGATGCCTGTGCGCGGCTCGGCGTGCGCGTGCTCGACATCGATGCGCATGCCGACGTACGACGCGGGCTTGCGCCGATGCTCGCGCGCAATCGCGTCGCGGTGGGTGCGGCATGAACCCCGCACCGCTCACCGAAGGTCCGGTATTGCGCGACATCCACCTGCCGCCCGAACCGGGCTGGTGGCCACCCGCACCGGGTTGGTGGCTGCTCGCGGCGCTGGTCTTGGTCGTCGTCGCGATCCTCGTTTTCCGCGGCCTGCGCAGCGTACGCGCGCGTCGCTGGCGACGCCGCATCCGTGCCGAAGTCGAGCACATCGCGGCGCGGCATGCGGCGCAACCCGATGCCGCGCGGCTCGCGGCGGAACTGTCCGGCGTGATGCGCCGCGCGAGCCTGCTGCTGGATCCGCGCGCCGCCGCGTTGCGCGGCGAGGAATGGCTCGCGTTCCTCGACGCCCGGGCCGGAGCCGACACGTTCCGGAGCGGGCCGGGCAGGGCGCTCATCGATGCGCCTTACCGGCGCGTTGCCGAGTTCGATACCGAAGCACTGGTCGGCGCCGTCCGCGCCTGGCTCGCGCGCGTCCTCGCCGACCAGGCCCCGCAGCATCCGCGACGCCGCCGACGCGTCGCGCGCACGCGTTTTGTCCACACGGGCGAAGCCGATGTTTGAACTGGCCTGGCCGTGGCTGCTGCTCGCGTTGCCGCTGCCGTGGCTGGTTGCGCGCTTCGCGCCGCGCGCGCGCGGCCGGACGATGGCCGCCTTGCGCGTACCGTATCCGGGCCTGGTCCTGCCCGCGCCCTCCGATGCTTCGGCCGTGCCGCGATTCCGCCGCATGCTGGCGTTGCTCGCATGGGCCTTGCTGGTTTGCGCCGCTGCGCGACCGCAGTGGCTCGGCGAGCCGCAGGACGTGCCGCGCAGCGGTCGCGACCTGCTGCTTGCGGTCGACACCTCGGGCAGCATGAGCATCGAGGACATGCAGCTCGCGGGGCGTGCGGTGCCGCGCTTCACCGCGATCCAGGCGATCGCGGCGGATTTCGTGCGGCGTCGCGAAGGCGACCGGGTGGGCCTGATCCTGTTCGGCAGCCGCGCTTACCTGCTCGTGCCGCTGACCTTCGACCTGAAGACGATCGCCGCGCAACTGACCGGTTCCGCGATCGGCCTCGCGGGTCGCGAGACCGCGATCGGCGATGCGGTCGGGCTTGCGGTCAAGCGCCTGCGCGATCGTCCGCAGGAGCAACGCGTGCTGGTGCTGCTCACTGACGGGGTGAACACGGCTGGCGAACTTGATCCGGACAAGGCGACCGAACTCGCGGTCGCCAACGACCTGCGCATCTACACGATCGGCATCGGCGCCGACCGGCTGCGCGTGGACAGCCTGTTCGGCAGCCGCGTGGTGAATCCGTCCGCGGACCTCGACGAGGCGATGCTGACGCACATGGCCGAGGCGACCGGCGGCCGCTACTTCCGCGCCCGCGACAGCGCCGAGCTGGCCGGCGTGTATCGTGCCATCGATGCGCTCGAACCAGCCGCCGATGCGAACCAGAGCCTGCGCCCGATCGACGAGCTGTACTGGATTCCGCTGCTCGGCACGCTTGCGGCAGGCGCGCTCGCGTTCCTCCCGGGTGGCTGGCGCCGGCGCTGGCAACGCGTGGCGAGGCCGGCATGAGCGGGCTGATCGACTTCCACTTCCTGCGCCCCGCGTGGCTGTTGCTGCTCGGCGTGCTGCCGCTGCTGTGGTGGTCATGGCGGCGCAGCCGCGACGATGCCGGTGCCTGGCGCGCGGCGGTCGATGCGCACCTGTTGCCGCACTTGCTCGCGCAGGGCGAAACGCGTGACGGCGCGGGACCCTGGCTCGCCGCCGCACTCTGGGCGCTGCTGGTGGCGGCGCTCGCGGGCCCGGCGTGGGATCGTGAGCCGGTGCCGCTGTACCGCAACGAGGCCGCGCGCGTGCTCGCGCTGGAACTCGCGCCGAGCATGCTGGCCCAGGACGTGCGCCCGAGCCGGCTCGAACGCGCGCGCTACAAGTTGAACGACATCCTGACCCGCAGCGCCGACATGCAGACCGCGCTCATCGCCTACGCGGGCGACGCGTTCGTCGCGGCGCCGCTGACCGACGACGTGAACACGGTGCGCAACCTGATCGATTCGCTCGGGCCCGACACGATGCCGGTCGCGGGCAATGCGACCGCGCGCGCGATTGAGCGTGCGGTCGATCTCATCCACCAGGCGGGCCTTGCGCAAGGCGAACTCGTGCTGCTGGCCGATGGCGTGGGTGCGGATGCGCTCGCGGCGGCGCGCGATGCGCATGCGCAAGGGCTCGACATCTCGGTGCTCGGCGTCGGCGAGACCGGCGGCGCGCCGGTGCCCTTGCCGGGCGGCGGCTTCCTCAAGGATGCGAGCGGCAACATCGTCGTGCCGCGCCTCGACGAATCGAACCTGCGCGCGCTCGCCGCCGCCGGTGGCGGGCGATACGCGCGGCTGAGCGCCGACGCGTCCGATCTCGACGCGCTGTTGACCGATCACCAACGGGGTGCGGCCGCCGGCGAACCGGCCGAGGATGCCGCAGGCGGTACACGCTGGCGCGATCGCGGTCCGTGGCTGTTGCTGCTCGCGTTGCCGCTCGCACTGGCCGGATTCCGGCGCGGCTGGCTCATGGTCCTCGCGCTCGTCCTGCTCGCTCCGGCACCTCCGGCGTACGCGATCTCGTTCGACGACCTGTGGTTGCGGCCCGACCAGCAGGCCGCGCGCGCGCTCGCCGCCGACGATCAGGAGAAGGCGGCCGAAGTGGCCGAGTCGCCCGCGTGGCGCGGCACCGCGGCGTATCGCGGCGGCGACTACGCGCGCGCCGCCGCCGCGTATGCCGAGGCGGGAAAGACGGCCGATGCGGCCTACAACCGCGGCAACGCGCTGGCGAAGCTCGGACGCTACGAGGATGCACTCGCCGCGTACGACGAGGCGCTCGAACTCGCGCCCGACATGGCCGACGCGGCGGCCAACCGGCAGGCGGTCGAGGACTGGCTGAAGCAGCAGGAGCAACAGCAACAGGACCATCCGCAGGAACCATCGGGCCCGCCGCCCGGGTCGCAGTCGCCATCGGGCGACGCAGGCGATGCCGGTTCCGGCGGGGAAAAGGATCAGCCGCCCGCGGACGACGCGCAGCGCTCGGCGGGCGACAACCCGGAATCCCCGGAAGGCGAGTCGCAGGCGGACGCAAAACCGACCGGAACCGAAAATCCGGACGAGACATCGCCGCCGGATGGCCAGCGGGCGGACGAGGCCGGGTCGAACCAGGCGTCTGCGGATGATGCATCGGGCGATTCGACGAATCCGCAAACGCAGGAGCCGGATTCCGCGCAGAACGCCGCCAATCCGGATGATGCCGGCGCGCAACCGAGCGAGGAGCAGCAACAGGCGCTCGGCCGCGAACTCGACGAACAACTCGCAAACGGCGAGGATCCCACGCAAGCGGGCCAGGCAGGCGAGGGCCAGCCCGGCGAGGATCAGGGCGCGCGCGCGCCGAGCCGTGCGGAAACGGCACGCAGCGAACAGCAGCAGGCGCTCGAACAATGGCTCGAGCGGGTGCCCGACGATCCGGGCGGCTTGTTGCGGCGCAAGTTCCTGCTCGAATACCAGCAGCGCCAGCGCAACGGAGACGACGGCGAATGAAGCGGCACTCCCATCCGATACCGGTATGGCGATGCATGCCACGGGCTGTCGCATGGCTGTTCGCGATCGCGCTCGTTGCGCTGGGTGCGTCGGTTCCGGCCGTGGCGGTCGAGGTGCGTGCCTGGCTCGATCGCGACACGATGCATCTCGGCGAGACCGTGACGCTCAACATCGAAGCCGACAGCAGCCTTGTCGCACAACCGGATTTCTCCGCGCTCGCGCAGGACTTCAACCAGCTCGGCAGCCAGTCGAGCCGCTCGGTCAATATCGTCAATGGCAGCAGCAGCGCGAAAACCGTGTGGGCGGTCGGACTCGAGCCGCGCCACGCCGGTCGCATCACGATCCCCGCGATCGAGGTCGGCTCGGCGCACACCGATCCGCTGGTCCTGACCGTGTTGCCCGCCGCGGCCGGGGCGCAGGGCCGGGCCGGGGACGACGTGTTCCTCGCGGTCAGCGCGGATCCGGCCACGCCGTACGTGCAGCAGCAGGTACGCTACACGGTCAAGCTGTATTACGCGTTCAACCTGACCAACGGGGATCTCGGCGAACCGCAGGCCGACGGCCTCGTCAGCGAACGGCTCGGTCAGGACCGCAATTACCTCGCCGAGCTCGGCGGGCGGCGTTATCACGTCGTCGAACGCCACTACGCGCTGATCCCCGAGCGCAGCGGCGAATTGACGATTCCCGCGATCGCGTTTCGCGGCAGCGCACTCGACGCGTCCGACCCGACTGGATTCTTCAGTCGTGGGCGCAGCGTCGGTGCGCGCTCGGACCCGATCACCCTCGATGTCCGGCCGCGACCGGCCGGCTGGAGCGGCGCGGCGTGGCTGCCGGCGGCGGACCTGACCTTGCAGGACGAAAGCCCGCCGCCGACCGAGGTCCATGTCGGCGATCCGATCACGCGCACCATCCGCCTGCAGGCCAAGGGCCTCGGTTACGAGCAGTTGCCCGAGATCACGCTACCGGCGGTGGATGGCGCGGAAACCTATCCCGACAAGGCGCAGACGCGCACGCGCGATGACGGTACCTGGATCTACGGCGAGCGCGTGCGCAAGTTTGCGTTCGTGCCGAGCCGACCGGGCACGTTGACCATACCCGGCATCTCCGTGCGCTGGTGGAATACGGCCCGTGACGAGGTCGAGACCACGACGCTGCCCGCGCAGACGGTGACCGTGCTGCCCGCGGGCGATGCGCCGGACCGCAGCCCGGCGGCGGCGCCGCGCACCACCGCGCCGACGACAGCGGTACCCGGGGCGGACCGCGCGTCGGCAGTTGCCGCGCCGCAAGCGGAGTCGGGGTCGAACCTGCATGCATGGCAGGTTCTGGCCGCGCTCGGCCTGTTCCTCTGGTTGGCGACGCTCGCGCTGTTCTGGTGGTGGCAGCGGCGCACGCGCGCTCGTCGCGCCGCGCCGGACCCGCGATCCGGGATCGCCGACGGCAATGCGCGCGCTCGGTTCCTGCGTTCCTGCTCGCTCGGCGATCACGTCGGTGCCGAACGTGCATTGCTGGCCTGGGCACGCGCCGAGCGTCCGCGCCTGCACAATCTCGGCGAGGTCGCGGCGCGGCTCGGAGATTCCGCGCAGCGGGATGCGTTGTCCGAGCTCGCGCGCGTGCGCTACGCCGGTGCCCGTTCCGACGGGCTCGCCCAGCGCCTCGAACGCGCGTTCAAGGGCGGTTTCGGCTGGAACGATGCAGGACTCCCACGAGCGACGACCGACGAGCCCCTGCCGCCGCTGTACCCACCGCGGGCCTGATGAGCCGGCAAGCGGCCTGCGCTGCGGGAGAGGTCGCGATCCGGATGCCTGTGGCGCATTGGCCCATGAAAAAACCCCGGTCCGCTCGCGCGAACCGGGGTTCGTCCCGGCGTCCGTGCCCTGTGGCTCCCGTTGGGGGAGTACCTGGTGACCTTCGGCGTGACCGTTCTAGAAGCGATATTCGCCACTCACCGACACCATGCTCGGCTTGGCCTTGAAGCCGTTCGCATCCGCGCGGTAGTAGTCATAGTTGAGGCCGATGCTCGCGTTGGTGCTGAAGTCGTAGCCGAAACCGGCGCCGGCATACCAGCCGTTGTCGGTGTCGTCGATGTGGTAGCCGGCGACCGGATCGGTCATGTCCGGCGGCACGTCGAACGCGAGGCGCGATTCGAGGTCGGCCCGGAACCAGCCGGCACGTCCGCTGACATACCAGTTCGGCGTGAAATTGAAGTGTCCGTTCGCACCGATGTTCCAGCCGGTGATGTCGGCCTTCGCGCGACCCACGGGACCGGCCGGGTCGACCACCGTGGCCGAATACGAGCCGAGGTCGGTGTAACCGCCCTCGATGCCGATCAGCGCGTTGGGCGAAACCGCCCAGCGGTAGCCGATGTTCGCGCCGAAACCGGTGTCGTCGTCGTCGAACGGTCCTTCGTCCAAAGTAGCCTGGCCGATGTTGCCGTTGATGAACAGGCCGTCGTGGGCCTGGGCATGGCCCAGGGCGGGCACGACGAGCGCGCCGGTAGCGGCGATCGCGGCAGCAAGCAGGGTAGTTTTCATGGCAAAACACTCCGTTTGTCAGGGGGATGGCGGCGCCCACGATGTCGCGGACATCTCGCCGTGCTGAGACCTTGCGGGCAGGTGCGGCGTTCGCCTCTGTCCGTTGCGACTTAAGCTGGGGTTCAATGCGGGCTATTTCAATACCGACAAGTCCAATAATTGATGAACGGCGAGCTGCCGTACGGCGGTGCGCGACAAGCCGGGTCGCCATCGGCGACAATGCACGTGCCGTGGGCGGCTCGCCGCGACGGCGCCATTCCCGAACTGCCGAGCCCGTCCGATGCCTGAACCCAGCCGTCGCGAGTTGGCCAATGCCGTGCGTGCGTTGGCCATGGATGCGGTCGAAGCCGCGAAATCCGGCCACCCGGGCATGCCGATGGGCATGGCCGATATCGCCGAGGTGCTGTGGAACGACTTCCTGCGCCACAACCCCGCGAATCCGGCCTGGGTCGATCGCGACCGATTCGTGCTGTCGAACGGGCATGGCTCGATGCTCCAGTACGCGTTGCTGCACCTATCCGGCTACGACCTGCCGATCACCGAACTCCGGCGCTTCCGCCAGTTGCATTCGAAGACCGCGGGCCATCCCGAGGCGAGCGAGACGCCCGGCGTCGAAACCACGACCGGCCCACTCGGCCAGGGCCTCGCGAACGCGGTCGGCATGGCGATCGCGGAGCAGGTGCTCGCGACGCGTTTCAATCGCGACGACTTGCCGATCGTCGATCACCGAACCTTCGTGTTTCTCGGCGACGGCTGCCTCATGGAAGGCATCTCGCACGAGGCCGCATCGCTCGCCGGCACCCTCGGCCTCGGCAAGCTCGTCGCGATCTGGGACGACAACGGCATCTCGATCGACGGCAAGGTGCGCGGCTGGTTCACCGACGACACGCCCGCGCGCTTCGAGGCGTACGGCTGGGACGTGATCCGCGAGGTCGACGGCCATGATGCGGCCGCGGTGGCGGCTGCGTTGGCCCGCGCGACCGCGACGCAGGATCGGCCGACCCTGGTCTGCTGTCGCACGATCATCGGCTTCGGCGCGCCGAACAAGCAGGACACGGAACATTGCCACGGTGCGCCGCTCGGCAAGGACGAGGTCGCGGCCGCGCGCGCCGCGCTCGGCTGGACGCACCCACCGTTCGAGATCCCGCAGGCGTATTACGCGGCGTGGGACGCGCGCGCCGCCGGGGCAAGGCGCGAGTCGGAATGGCATGCGCTGTTCGAACGCTACCGTGCCGCGCATCCGGATCTGGCCGAGGAGTTCTCGCGCCGCATGGCCGGCGAACTGCCGACCGGTTTCGCGACTGCTGCCGCCGCGTATGCGCGCCGCGTGCAAGCCGAGGCGCCGGCCGTCGCCTCGCGCAAGGCGTCGCAGATGGCGCTCGACGCGTATGGTCCATTGCTGCCGGAACTCATTGGCGGTTCGGCCGACCTTGCCGGATCGAACCTCACGATCTGGAAGGGATCGCATGACCTGCTCGGCGATGCGGGCAATGCCAACTACGTCCATTACGGCGTGCGCGAGTTCGCGATGAGCGCGATCAGCAATGGCATCGCGCTGCATGGCGGCTTCATCCCGTACGACGCGACCTTCCTCGTGTTCTCCGATTACGCGCGCAACGCGGTGCGCATGTCGGCGCTGACCCCGGCGCGCGCGATCCACGTCTACACGCACGATTCGATCGGCCTCGGCGAGGACGGTCCGACCCATCAGCCGGTCGAGCATCTCGCGAGCCTGCGCCTGATCCCGAACAATCCGGTCTGGCGGCCGTGCGACGCGGTCGAATCCGCGGTTGCGTGGCAGGCCGCGATCGAACGCCGCGACGGCCCGACCTGCCTCGTGTTCTCGCGCCAGACACTCGCCCACCAGCCGCGCAGCGAGGAACAACAGGCCGACATCGCGCGTGGTGGCTACGTGCTGTCCGATCCGTCGTCGTCGCAATTCGACCTGATCCTCATCGCGACCGGTTCCGAGGTCGAACTCGCGATGGAATCGATGCGCGCGCTCGCCGACCGGGGCATCGCCGCGCGCGTCGTGTCGATGCCGTGCACCAGCGTGTTCGACGCGCAACCGGTCGAGTATCGCGAAGGCGTGTTGCCGTCCTGGTGCCGCAAGCGCATTGCGATCGAAGCGGGAGTCAGCGACTACTGGCGCAAGTACGTCGGCCTCGACGGCGCCGTGATCGGCATGGACACGTTTGGCGCGTCCGCACCGGCCGACGTGTTGTTCGCGCATTTCGGATTCACGGTGGAGCGCGTCATCGCGGTGGCCGAGGCGTTGTAGGCGGCGATCGGCGTCGGTTCGAGCCGGCCGCGCTGCGCGCGTCCGGCCTGCGACGACCGCAGGTCGGACGTGCAACGCACGGCCGGCGCTTGTCGCGCAATCTCAACGCGCGCCGAGTTCCCGTTCGAGCAATGACGCAAGCCGCGCCGCGGCTTCGCGGATACGGCGTTGCGCGAGCGGTTGCATGCGTTCGAGATAGCGATCGTCGATCACGTGGCCGCGTGGATAGATGCCCGCATCGCGGGTCAGGCGGCAGGATTCCTCCGCCCATCGCGCAGGCGTGCCGCGTCCGCGGGGTAGCGGCGTTGCGGCGAGCAGGTCGGCATACTTTCGCCACGATGGCCGCTCGTGGGTGACGACCGGCGTGTCCCACACCGAATGCAGATTCGTTCCGCGGCCATGCAACTGCACCTGGTAGCGGTTGCCGCCGCGGTCGGCGCGGTAGCCCGCGTGCAGCGGCTGGTGCACGTCGGCGACGAAGTGCACGAGGAAGCGCAGCGCCTCGGCGCGTTCGGCATCGGGGCGTGAGTGGTCGCCGAGAATGCGCGCGTAGCGTTCGATCGCGCCGACCGCGCAGGCTCCGTCGCGACAATCGCGGGCCGCGTCGTAGCGGCAGCTCGACGAGGAAAAATTGATGTAGTGCAACTTCGCGGTCGCGCGCCATTCGCTGCGTTGGGCGCGGTCGTTGCGCAGGTCGTCGGCCCAGTTCGCGACGTCGGCGAGCGAGTGGTCCCCGGAGGTCGCGAGCAGGCGTTTCGCGGTGGATAGTGCCATCGGGCTCAGTTCGCGCTCGGCGAGTTCCGCGACGAGCCGGTGTCCGGTCGGTCCCCAGGCGAGCGCCGGCACCGAGAACACGGTCGCGAGCATCGCGGCCGCGATGCGCGACACCCATCCCGGCCCCATGCGCCGGCGCGCGTCAGGCGGCCGCATCGTCGAAGCGGACCGGCAATTTCAGGAAATGCCGACCATCGGCCTGCGCGGGCGGCAGGCGCCCGCCGCGGATGTTGAACTGGATCGCGGGCCACAGGAGTTTCGGCACGCCGAGCGTCGCATCGCGCGCACGGCGGATCGTGACGTACTCCTGCTCGCTCGTGTCCGCCCTGAGTTGCGCGTTGCGGGTTTTCTGCGCAGCGATCGTCGTCTGTGCGAGCGGTTCGGTATCGGCTCTCGGATAGTCGTGGCAAAGGAACATGCGCGTCGTGTCGTCGAGCGCATACAGGCGGCGGATCGAACGGTACAGCGTCGCCGCGTCACCGCCCGGGAAATCGCAGCGCGCGGTGCCGGCTTCGGGGCCGAACACGGTGTCGCCGACGAACAGCGCATCGTCGACCAGGTAGCTCACGCCATCGGCGGTGTGGCCGGGAGTCGCGATGACGCGCACTTCGAGCGAACCGATGTGGAACGTGTCGTCGTCCGCGAACAGGCGGTCGAACTGCGAACCGTCGGCCGTGAGGTTGTCGAGGTCGAGTCGCTCGCGGATCGTGCGCTGGACCTCGACGATGCCCGCGCCGATGCCGAGGCGCGCGCCGAGACGCTTCGCGAGCCACGTGCCCGCGGACAGGTGGTCGGCATGCGCGTGGGTTTCCAGCACCCAATCCACGTGCCAGCCGGCTCGGTCGAGGAAATCCACCACCTGCATGGCGCTGTGCGTGCCGATGCGGCCCGAGGCCGGGTCGAAATCGAGCGCCGCGTCGATGACCGCCGCG
>CAYWZC010000032.1:0-8090 GCA_964462745.1 uncultured Rhodanobacteraceae bacterium | reverse complement strand
GCGTTTCCGCCGGGCGCTCGCCAGCGCAACGACGCTCCGGGTGGCATCGATTTGCGCGCAACCAGATCAACAGGAGTCGCTCCATGACTGTCAAGGTCGCCATCAACGGCTATGGCCGCATCGGCCGCAACGTGTTGCGCGCGCTGTACGAAGCGAAGCGCAACGACGAGATCCGCGTGGTCGCGATCAACGACCTCGGCGATGCGGAAACCAACGCGCACCTGACCCGCTACGACACCGTGCACGGCCGGTTCCCGGGTGAAGTCGTGGTCGAGGCGGGCGACCTCGTGGTCAACGGCGATCGCATCAAGGTCTGTGCCGAGCGCGACCCGGCGAAACTGCCATGGGGCGAGCTGGGCGTCGACGTCGTGCTCGAATGCACCGGCCTGTTCACGACCAAGGAAAAGGCCGGCGCGCACATCGCGGCGGGCGCGAAGAAGGTCATCATCTCCGCGCCGGGCGGCAAGGATGTCGACGGCACGTTCGTGTACGGCGTCAACCACGACCAGCTCACCGCGCAGCACCAGATCATCTCGAACGCGTCGTGCACGACCAACTGCCTCGCGCCGCTGGCCAAGGTGCTGCACGAGAAGATCGGCATCGTGCATGGCCTGATGACCACGATCCACGCCTACACCAACGACCAGGTGCTGACCGACGTGTTCCACAAGGACCTGCGTCGCGCGCGTTCGGCGACGATGTCGCAGATCCCGACCAGCACCGGCGCCGCGGCCGCGGTCGGCCTGGTGCTGCCGGAACTCAACGGCAAGCTCGACGGATTCTCGATGCGCGTGCCGACGATCAACGTCTCGGTCGTGGATCTCAGCTTCGTCGCAGCGCGCGAGACCAGCAAGTCCGAGATCGACGCGGCCGTGCGCGAGGCGAGCGAGGGCCGGCTCAAGGGCGTGATCGGCGTCAACGACCAGCCGTTGGTGTCGATCGATTTCAACCACAGTCCGCTTTCGTCGGTCTACGACGCGACCCAGACACGCGTGATGGGCAACAACTTGGTCAAGGTGCTCGCGTGGTACGACAACGAGTGGGGTTTCTCCAACCGCATGCTCGACATGACCCTCGCCCTGATCGCCGCGAAGTAGCAGCGCTCGCCTGCTCCCGCGCGCTGCGCGGGAGCGGAACGTTCAGTGGGCGACCAGCAAGGGCAGGTCGCTCGACTGGAACAGGTGCCGCGTGGCGCCGCCGAGCACGAGTTCGGTGACGCGCGAACGACCCCAGGCGCCCATCACGATGAGATCGGCTTCGACGCCGTGCGCGGCGTCGAGGATTGCCGCGCCGACGCCGTTGTCCGGTCGGAATTGGCGGAATTCGGCCGCAATGCCGGCCCTGCCGAGCCAGGCGCGAAGATCGGGCGCGGGCAGGTGGCGCAGGCCGAACGGATTGTCCGCCGGCTCGCCCTCCAGCACCGTGACCCGTTCGGCGCGACGCAACACCGGCAACGCGCCGCGGATTGCGAGCATCGCCTCGCGGCTGCCGTTCCAGGCAACGACGACATTGCGGCCGACGCATTCGGTGCGCACCGGTTCGGGTACCACCATGGTCGGTGCGCATGCATCGAACACGGTGCGCGAGGCGACGCCCCAACCGGTTGGGGCGTCCGGGTTCAGCACCGGTCGTTCGATGACCAGCAGGTCGCACCAGCGCGACGCGTGGCACAGGGCCTGCACGTTGTCTCCTTGCGCGACCTGCCATTCGCCGGACAGTCCGCGTGCGGCAAGTTCCGCCTGCCACCACGGCGCACGCGCAAGTGCATCGCGGTAGAACCGTTCGGCTTCGTGGACCTGCAGCGCGACCGCCTCGGGCGACGCGAACGCGGCCGGTGCGATCGGCACGACATGCAGGCCGTAGACGTAGGCGCCGAGCTGCCGTGCGAGGCACAGGCCGGCCAGCGCGGCCGGGGTCGGCGCGTCGGTGCGACGCAGGTGGATCGCGAGTTCGATGCTGGCCATGGCCACGCCCTCCGGCGCTTCGCATTGCGCCTAGCTTACGACGCGAATGACCTTTCGCACAGGCACGCGCGGGCCGGGCCGGTGTAGGATCAAGTTGAATCTTCCCTGACGACGCAGGGATGCGCCGTTCGCGGCAGCAGCGGTTGCTGCGGAGTCGGGTCCGCGCAGGTAGCGGACTCGACGAACCGGGAAAGTCCACGGCCAGCCCGGGCTCGATCCGGGGGTGGATTTTCCCGGATCCTGCAAGGAGTACGCCATGTTGAGCGGCCTGTTTTCCCTGATCGGTGCGGTTTTCCTGCTGATGTTGCTGGCCGCGGGAACCGCTGTCCTGCCGGCGATGTTCGCCCTGTTCGCCGTGGCGTTCGCGTTGTGGCTGGTGTTCGCCGTCCTCGGTCTCGTGTTCCGGATCCTCGGTGCGGTGATTGTCGGGCTCGTGGCCCTGCCACTGGTTTTGGTCGGTGCGGGCCTCGCGTTCGCGTTCGGCCTTGCTCTCGTGCCGCTCGTGTTGCCGTTGCTGTTCGTCGCGTTGATCGTCTGGCTCGTGGCGCGCAAGCCGCGCCCGGTCGCCGCGTTGCCGCCACCCGTGCCGGCCGCGTCGCGCTGAGACCGGCGTCCGCGACGGGTGACGAGATGATCCATCGCGGCGGCTGCCATTGCGGGCGTGTGCGTTTCGAAGTCGAAGCGCCTGCCGAGGTCGAGGCGCTCGAATGCAACTGCTCGATCTGCCGCATGAGCGGATTCCTGCACCTGATCGTGCCCACGGCGCGCTTCCGCTTGCTGGCCGGTGCCGATGACCTCGTCGAGTATCGTTTCGGTACCGGAACCGCGCGGCACCGCTTCTGCGGCGTGTGCGGAGTGAAAAGCTTCTACATCCCGCGCTCGAACCCGGACGGCATCGACGTCAACGTGCGCTGCATCGATGCGGGCACGATCGAGCGGATCGCGATCACGCCGTTCGACGACAGCCGGCGCGAACAGAGCGAACGCGCGATCGCGCATCTGTCGCGCGGCTGAGCGGTTGACTCAGCCAGCGAGGAACGCGAGCGCGAAGATGCCGAGCATCGCGAAGCACAGCGCGAGCTTGAGCACCGTGCCGAGCAGGAAACCGAGCCATGCGGCAATGCCGACGTCGGTCGCGCGACGCATCGTGCCGCCCGCGAACAGTTCGCCGAGCAGCGCGCCCGCGAATGGCCCGAGCAACAGGCCCGGGATGCCGAAGAAGATGCCGACCACGGTGCCGACCGCGGCACCGAACAGCGCGAGGCGACTCGCGCCGACCTTCTTCGCGCCGAGCAGGCCGGCAACGAAATCGACCAGCAACGCGATCAACGTGAGCAGGCCGAGCACGATCAGGGTAAACGTGCCGACATGCTGGAACCCGTCGGTCCACGCCGCGAGCAGCATGCCGAGGAACACCAGTGGTACGCCCGGCACCACCGGCAGGATGGTGCCCGCGAAACCGGCCACGATCAGCAGCGCGGCGAGTACGTAGAGAGCGATCTGCAGGGTCATGGCGGGTGCGAACGCGGCGTCGGTGGATGGGGGTGGCTGCGGGGTAGTGTAGTTCAGGGCTGGGAGACGGGAGACGGGAGACGGAAAACGGGAGACGGGAGACGGGAGACGGGGAAGTAGTCGTCACGCAGTCGGACCCCGCCCTCCACCGGCTCCAGGCCCTCAGCTCTCGGCCCTCGGCGTAAACTCGTGCGATGGAAATCACCCTGCTCAAGGCCGACGCGTTCGGACGCATCGAGTTGTGCCGTGAAGGCGAGTACCGCTGTATCCGCCGCGATACCTACGCGGCGCGCCGCGGCTTGCGCTGGTTCGCGCGCTGGGCGGGCGGCCGCGAGGCGCGCGTGCTCGCCGCGATCGACGAGGTACCCGGGTTGCCGCAACTGCTGGCCTGGAAGGACGGCGTGCTGTTGCGCAGTTACCTCGACGGCGAACCGATGCAGCGCGCGCAACCGCGCGATCCGGCGTACTTCCGCGCCGCGCACCGCTTGCTGCGGCGCCTGCGCGCGTGCGGCATCGCGCACAACGACCTCGCGAAGGAACCGAACTGGCTGGTGCTCGCGGACGGCACGCCCGGCATTGTCGACTTCCAGCTCGCGATGCGGTTGCGCCGCCGCGGGCGGCTCTTCCGCCTGCTCGCACGCGAGGATCTGCGCCACCTGCTCAAGCACAAGCGCACGTACTGCCCGCAAGCCCTGACCCCGACCGAACGTCGCGTGCTCGCGCGGCGCTCGTGGATCACGCGCGCGTGGCACGCGAGCGGCAAGCGCGCGTACAAGTTCATCGCGCGCCGTCTGTTCGGCTACTGGGACAACGAAGGCGCCGGCCGCATCCGCGACTGATGTTCAGCGCGGAGGCGGGGTCGCGAAGCTGCGGGTGAGCGTCACCACGGGAGCGAGGCTGATGCGGAAGCACGCGCCGCCGCCGGCCAGCGGCACGTATTCGAGCGTCGCCTGGCTCGCCTCGCACATCTGGCGCGCGAGGTACAGGCCGAGCCCGGTGCCGAATTCGTGGGTCGTGTAGAACGGCTCGAAGATCTGCGCCGCGACTTTCGGCGGGATTCCCGGGCCGCGGTCGATGATCTCGAGCAGCGGCAGGCCCTTGTCGCCGGCCAGCCGCGCGGCGACCACGACACGCGCGGGCTCGCCGGGCTGGCGGCCGTAGCGCAATGCGTTCTGCACCAGGTTCCAGACCACCTGCTGCAGGTGCTGCGGATCGGCGAGCGCCTCGATGCGGCGGTTCTGGGTCACCGCGCCGAGTTGGTCACCACCGAGGTCGGTATCGCGCTTGAACTCGTCGACGAACGCGAGTACCCAGGCGTTGAGATCGAGGTTCTCCGGTCGCGAGCGTTCGCGGCGCGACAGTTGCAGGATGTTCTCGACCACGTCATTGGCGCGCGTGCAGTGGTTGTTGATGATCTCGGCGAGGCGCCGGTCGCCCTCGTCCAGTTGCGGCGATTCGCCGAGCAGTTGCGCGGAGTAGCGGATCGCCGCGAGTGGATTGCGGATCTCGTGCGCGATCGACGCGGACAGGCGGCCCAGCGAGTTCAGGGTCAGTTCCTCGGCGCGGCGCGACAGCAGCGAGGTATCGTCGAGGAAGATCAGCACGTTCGCGTCGTCGTTCGGTGCGAGTCGCGTGAAGCGCGGGATCACCTGCGGCGCGTCCGGCGCGAGCGCGACCGCGGTCTGGTCGGAACGATGGGTCTGGCGCCAGTGATACAACCGCCGCGAGAGTTCCGGCGCGATGCTGCCGAGGTCGCGTTCGCCCGGCGACGGGTTGCCGATCAGGTTCCATGCCGACTCGTTGATGCGCAGTACCGCATTCGCCTCGTCGACCAGCAACACGCCGGTCCGCATGCGCCGGATGATGAGGTCGTTGACCTGTTCCAGGTTGAGCAGGTCGACGCCGCGCTGTTCGGCAAGCGCTTCGGTTGCGCGCATGTGGCGGCCGAGGTGGTTGCACAACAGGGTGACCGCGAAATACGCGACCGCGAACAACCACGCGTCGATGCTGGCGACACCCGCCGCGCCGCTGATCACGTTCACGAAGAACACCGGCAGGGTCACGCCGAATGCAGCGAGCGCTGCCAATGCGAGCGACTGGCTGAGCGGCAGCAGCAGGGCCGCGATGCCGATGTTCACGATCAGCATCATCGGTACCGAGTTGCTCGCACCGGCGAGCGCGGTCGCGACCAGCGAAGCGGCCAGGATGTCGATGACGAGGGCGACGCCGATGGTCAGCGCGCGGCGGGTACGCAACCGGTCGGTGGCGAACAGCCAGACCAGCGCGAATGCCACGTACACCAGCGCGGTCACGCGCCCCAGTTGCGGGTGGCTCAGGCGGACCCAGTCGACCGCATACGGACTGAACACGAGGCCGATGTAGACGACCGCCTGCAGGCACCGGTACAGGTTGAAGAAGTAGATTTCGCGGCGGGTGATGTCGCCCGTGAGCCCGATGCCGTCAGCGTGCATGGCAGCTCCACCTGCGCGGGATCACGGCTTCTCCGCAGTCCCGGATGCGTCGCGACATTGGCAGGCAGGATTCGAACATCGGCTTGCGACGCGCCTCCCGCGACGACCGTTGCGTGGGTGTTTCGGCGCCCGTGCAGGGCGTGTGTCGCCGCCCAGTATAAGTCGCGCACCCCGCGGATTTTGATTTCGGCCCGCGCCATGGCCACAATACGCGCACCGTCGCGACCGGCACCTGTCGTCGCCTCCCGGTTTTTCGTACCGTCCACCCGCCCGGCGGATGGCGATGCCTCCCTCTTTGCAAGGTACACGCATGAACTTCCACGAATACCAGGCCAAGGAACTGTTTGCCGCGTACGCGATCCCGGTGCCGCCCGGCAAGATCGCCGCGACGGCCGATGCCGCCGCCGAAGCCGCCCGTGCACTCGGCGGCGAACACTGGGTGGTCAAGGCGCAGATCCACGCCGGCGGCCGCGGCAAGGCCGGCGGCGTGAAGCTGTGCAAGACCCCCGACGAGGTCAAGGCCGCCGCGGCCGGCATGCTCGGGCGCGGCATGGAAACCTACCAGAGCGGCGGTCGCGAATTGCCGGTCAACGTGGTCCTCGTCACCGAGGCCAGCGACATCGCGAAGGAACTGTACCTGTCGGTGCTCGTCGATCGCGCCGCGAAGGCGGTGACCTTCATCGCCTCGGCGCGCGGCGGCGTCGATATCGAACAGGTCGCACGCGAGAATCCCGAGGACGTGCACACGGTCGAGGTGAACTTTGTCGAGGGCCTGCAGGCCTACCAGTGCCGGCGCCTCGCTTTCGACATGGGCCTCAACGCCAGGCAGGCGAACCAGCTCACCAAGATCATGCAGGGCCTGTATCGCCTGTTCAACGACAAGGACCTGTCGCTCGTCGAACTCAATCCGCTCGCGATCACGCCGGCGGGCGATCTCGTCGCACTCGACGGCAAGGTCAACTCGGATGACAACGCGGAGTTCCGCCATGCCGATCTCGCCGCGATGCGCGACGATTCGCAGGAGGACCCGACCGAAGCCGCGGCGCGCGCGCACGATCTCAATTACGTGACCATGGACGGCGACATCGGCTGCATGGTCAACGGCGCCGGTCTCGCGATGGCGACGATGGACGTGATCAAGCTCGCCGGTGGCGAGCCCGCGAATTTCCTCGATGTCGGTGGTGGCGCGACCACCGAGCGCGTGACCGAGGCATTCAAGCTGATCCTGTCCTCGGACAAGGTGCGCTGCATCCTGGTCAACATCTTCGGCGGCATCGTGCGCTGCGACCTCATCGCCGAGGGCATCATCGCGGCGGTCAAGGAGGTCGGCCTGACGATCCCCGTGGTCGTGCGCCTGCAGGGCACCAACGTCGAGAAGGGCCGCGAACTGCTCGCCCGGTCGGGCCTCGCGATCACCCCGGCAGACGACCTCAACGATGCGGCCGGCAAGGCGGTCGCGGCGGCGAAGGCCGCGTGACCACGATCCATTGCGACTGACGAACAACGAATCGAAGTCATGCCCGCGTAGGCGGGCATCCATTGAAGATCGAAGTGGATTCCCGCTTGCGTGGGAATGACGAACTGGCGGAATCGCCGGAAACGAATCCAGGGAATTGCACATGAGCGTTTTGGTCGACAAGAACACCAAGGTCATCACCCAGGGCTTCACCGGCCAGCAGGGCACCTTCCATTCCGAGCAGGCGCTCGAATACGGTACCCGGCTGGTCGGCGGCGTGACCCCGGGCAAGGGCGGCAAGGAACACATCGGACTGCCGGTGTTCGACACCGTGCTCGACGCGGTCAACGAGACCGGTGCGGACGCGTCGGTGATCTTCGTGCCGCCACCGTTCGCGGCCGACGCGATCCTCGAGGCGGCCGATGCGGGCATCCGCGTGATCGTCACGATCACCGAAGGCATCCCGGTACTCGACATGCTGCGGGTCAAGAACGTGCTCCGGCAGTATCCGGACACGGTCCTCATCGGACCGAACTGCCCCGGTATCATCACGCCCGGCGAGTGCAAGATCGGCATCATGCCCGGTCACATCCACAAGCCCGGCAAGGTCGGCGTGGTGTCGCGTTCGGGCACGCTGACCTATGAGGCGGTGTTCCAGACCACGAATGTCGGCCTCGGCCAGTCGAC
>CAYWZC010000031.1:0-29089 GCA_964462745.1 uncultured Rhodanobacteraceae bacterium | reverse complement strand
TCACGGACCTTGGCGCTCGCATCCTCGATCGTGAACCACAATGCGGCGGTCGCGGCGAGTTCCTTGCGGTTGCCGGGCCGCGATTCGGCGGCACGGCCGGGTATCAATGCATCGACGAAACGCGCAAGCGCGTCGGCTTTCTCGACCGGATCGACGATCGCGCGCGCTGTGCCGAATGCGACCACCGAGCGGTAGTTTGCCGAGTGGTGGAAGTGCGAGCGTGCGAGCACGAGTCCGTCGAGCAGGGTGACCTCGACGCACGCGCGAATGCCGCTGCCGACTTCGCGCAACAGGCGGCTCGCGATCGAGCCGTGCAACAGCAGCGCATCGCCCGAGCGCGCATACAGCATCGGGATCACGAACGGTTGCGCATCGACGCAGAATCCGACGTGCGCGATGAGGCCCGCGTCGAGGATCGTGTGGACGCTCGCGCTGTCGTAACGCGCACGCGCCTTGCTGCGTTGCACGCGGTGGCGTGCGGATTCTTGCGGCATGACACCTCCGAACTTGGCGGCACTTCGACGCTCGGCCGGCGTCGACACGAGATGACGGAGCACGTTTCGTGGCCTCGTGTCTCCTGTTCACGGGAATCGCTTGACGGCGCCAGCCTACGGCGCGAGATTGGCCGTATCGAGCGCCAATCCTGGCGCTGTCAGTGGTGCCAATCATGTACCTCGAACTCGACCGCCAGGGTCCGCGCTACGCGCAACTGATCCGCGCGTTGAAGACCGCGATCGGCGACGGCCGGCTCGCGGCCGGTGCGCGCCTGCCGGCCAGCCGCACGCTCGCGCGCGAGCTCGATCTGTCGCGCAATACCGTGCTCGCCGCGTACGAGCAGTTGCAGGCCGAGGGTTTCGTGATTGGTCGGGTCGGCTCCGGCAGCTACGTCGCCGACGTCGGTGCGCGCGCGCAGCCGAGGCGCAGCGCGGCCGCCCTGGTCGCGCCGATGTCGCCGTTCGCGCGGCGTGCGCTCGGCGTGAGCGACGGCTCCGCGATCCCGGGTCGCCAGCACCAGGACCTGCGCTACAACCTCCAGTACGGCGTGCCGATGACCAATCCCGCGCTCGCGAACGCGTGGCGGCGCGAGATCAGCCGTGCGGTTGAGCATACCGATTTCGATTATCCGGATGCGCAGGGCCTCGCCGTATTGCGCGAGCGCATCTGCGACTACCTCGCGCGCCGCCGCGGCGTGGACGCGGGGCCCGCGGACGTGATGATCGTGTCCGGCACCCAGCAGGCGTTTGCGCTGGCCGCGCGCGTGTTGCTCGACGTGGGCGATACCGTGGTGCTCGAGGATCCGCATTACCGAGGCGCGCGGCAGACGTTCGCCGCGCACGGCGCGCGCGTGCGCGGTTGCCGGGTCGATGACGAGGGCCTCGTGCCCGCGGCGCTGCCGGCGAGCGCGCGGCTTGCAGTGGTGACGCCCTCGCACCAGTTCCCGACCGGCGCGCTGTTGCCGCTCGCGCGACGCATCGAGTTGCTGGACTGGGCCGCGAACCGTCGCGCGTGGCTCATCGAGGACGATTACGACGGCGAGTTCCGCTACGGCGGGCGGCCGATCGCCGCGCTGAAGTCGCTGGACCGCGATGGCCGCGTGATCTACATCGGCAGTTTCTCCAAGACCCTGTTCCCGGCCTTGCGGCTCGGCTACATGGTCTTGCCGGCGGCCCTGCGCGAGGCGTTCGTCGCCGCGAAGTGGCTCGAGGACCGCGGTTGCGCGGCGCTGGAGCAGGTCGCGCTCGCACGCTTCATGGCCGATGCGGGCTTCGAACGCCACCTGCGCCGCGCAACCCAGGCCTTGCGCCAGCGTCGCGAAACCATGCTCGCCGGTCTCGCGCGCCATGCGGGCTCAGCGGTCGAGGTGGTCGATTCGAATGCGGGCATGCACCTGATCGCATGGCTCCGGACCGGCGACCACGCCGATTGCGAGCGCCTCGCCGCGCACGCGCGCACGCGAGGTCTCGGCCTGTACACGATCGCGCCGTACTGCCTCAGGCCACCGCGCCAACCCGGCCTGCTGCTCGGCTACGCGGGCCTGCCGCCGGCCGACATCGACGCCGCGATGCGCCTGTTCGGCCGTTGCCTGCGCGAAACCGGACTCGCGGCGTGACCGCGTCGCGCCTTGTTCCCTGTCCTTCGCGCCATAATATGGACCGGTGGGGACGCGTGGTCCCAGCTCCCCGCTTCCCCGTCTCCCGTCTCCCGTCTCCCCAATGACCCGCTACAACATGAATTCCGAACCGTTCCAGCTGGAGCGCGACTGCGCCGCGATCATGGTGCCGCAAGGCGACGCGGTGACCTTGCCGGCCGGCCAGCCCGGTTACATCACCCAAGCGCTCGGCGGGAGTTTCACGGTGTACGTGGAAGGCAACCTGTTCCGCATTCGCGGTGAGGATGCGGATGCGCTCGGCAAGGAAGTGCCGGCGCCGCTTGCGGTGCCCGAGGATGCGGACGATGCGGACATCGAGAAATTGCTGTGGCAGCAACTGCGCACCTGCTTCGATCCGGAAATCCCGATCAACGTGGTCGATCTCGGCCTGATCTACGACTGCGACCTCGAACACACCGACGAAGGGGCGCGCCGGGTCAGCGTGCGCATGACCCTGACCGCGCCGGGTTGCGGCATGGGCGACATCCTCGTCGAGGACGTGCGCAGCAAGCTCGAAATGGTGCCGACCGTCACCGAGGCCGATGTCGAGCTGGTGTTCGATCCGCCGTGGAACTACAGCATGATGTCCGACGCGGCCAAGCTCGAAACCGGGATGCTGTGACATGGCTCGGCGCCTGCCCATCTACGTGTACGTGGTACTGGCGCTGGCGTTGCTGTTCGACCTCGCGGTCTGGGGCGCCGCGCCGCAATTGCCGGAGGCCGGCACCGGCATCGTCGCGTCGGCGAACCGGGAGGCACCGTTCGCAGCCACGTACATTGCGCTCGGTCGCCAGCTCGACGCACTGGTGCCGGCGCTCGGCACGTTTGGCCAGGCCTATCTGCAGGACGCACTCGCCGAGGGACTGCCGCAAATCGGCGAGTCCCCCACGGTCGCGATGGACCTCATTTTCGGCACGAGTTGGAACCGACCGCACCGCTGGCTCAAGATCGCCTACTGGTTGCCGCCGATCCTGCTGGCCCTGAGCCTGCTCTTGTGGTGGCAGCGTTCGCGCAAGGTGCGCCTGATCGGGCCAGAGTGAGCACGATGTGTCGGCTCCGGCCAAACGTCGGCTTCGGCCCTTTCGGGCCTTGAGCCGACCTACGATCTGCTGGACCGCTGCGAACGGGAGTAGGTCGGTTCAAGCGGCGCAGCCGCGGAACCGACGAGGTACGGTTCCGCCCATCAACCGCGCAATAGCGCGGGACTCAATGCCGGCGCGACCGCGGAAACCATTTCCTTCAGGACCTTGTGATTGCCGGCGATGAGGTTGCCGCTTTCGGGCATGCCTTCGCGGCCCGCGAAGTCGCAGTACGCGCCGCCGGCTTCGCGCACCAGCAGGCAGCCCGCGGTCATGTCCCAGGGCTTGAGTCCGGTTTCGTAATAGCCGTCGAGGCGGCCGGCCGCGACCCAGGCGAGATCCAGCGCGGCCGAGCCGCTGCGGCGGATGTCTTCGGCACTCGCGAGCAGGGCGCGGGTCATGCCGAGTTGCGCGTCGAGATGCGCGCGCTGGCGGAACGGGAAACCGGTCGCGAGCAGGGCGCCTTCGAGGCCGGCGCGTGCGGTCACGCGGATGCGCCGGTCGTTGAGGAACGCGCCGTCTCCGCGGCTCGCGGTGAACAGTTCGTCGCGCAGCGGGTCGTAGACGACCGCGTGGATCGGGTCGCCATGCTCGACGAGGCCGATCGATACGCAAAAATGCGGGATTCCACGCAGGTAATTGTGCGTGCCGTCGAGCGGGTCGATGACCCAGGTGCGCTTGCCCTTGCCGCTCGCCCCGCTTTCCTCGGCGAGGATCGCGTCGCCCGGAAACGCACGGCGCAGTTCGCGTATGATTTCCGCTTCCGCCTGCCGGTCGACTTCGGAAACGAAGTCCATGCGCTGCTTCTCGACCACGGCCAGGCCACCGAGGCGATTCATGTGGCGCAACATGACCTGGCCGGCATTGCGCGCCGCGCGTACCGCAACATTGACGGCTGGTCTGGTCATCGTGGTTCCGTGATTGGCGATGCGCGGCTGGCGCGGTGCGGCGCGGTGCGAAACTCGCCGGCACCGTCGCGGGCGGGCGGCGAGGGTAGCAGATCGCCTGTCGCGGCAAAACCCGAAACCTGCCAGGACTCCGTGTGACCGACCCGCTGCCGACCGACGATCCCTGCGCGAGCCGCATTCGCTTCGTGCTTGCCGGAACCTCGCATCCGGGCAATATCGGCGCGGCCGCGCGCGCGATCCGCACGATGGGGTTCGACCGCCTGGTGCTGGTTGCGCCGAAGCGGTTTCCGCACGCGGATGCGTTCGCGCTCGCGGCGGGCGCCAATGCAGTCCTCGAGGAAGCCCCGGTGTTCGACACCCTCGCCGCGGCAATCGCCGACTGTCGGTTCGTGCTCGGCGCGACCGCGCGACGCCGCGGCGTCGCCCTGCCGGAACTGGCGCCACGCGGCGCGGCCCACCAGGCGCGTGAGGTCGCGCAAGCCGGTGGCGAGGTCGCATTCGTGTTCGGCAACGAGCGGGTTGGTCTCGACAACGACGAGTTGAAGCTCTGCCATGCAGCGGTCGCGATCCCGAGCAATCCGGACTTCGCGTCGCTCAATCTCGCCCAGGCGGTGCAGGTGCTCGCCTACGAGCTGCGACTCGGTGCGCTGGGTGCATCGGCGGACATGGATGTCGCGCGGCCCGGACGCGATCCGTCCGACCGCGATCCACCGGCCAGCAGCGGCGACATGGAAATGCTGTTCGCGCATCTGGAACGTGCGCTCGTCGACATCGATTTCCACAAGGGTCGCGCGCCGGACATCGTGTTGCGTCGCCTGCGCCGGCTGTTCCTGCGCGCGCAGCCGGACCAGCGCGAGGTGCGCATCCTGCACGGGATCCTGAGCGAGGCGCAGCGCGCGGCGGGCAGGAAGTAGCGGCGGTCACTCTGGCGTTTCGATCGCTTGCACGAAGCGCAAGAGCCTCACGGCTGAAGCCGGTTCCTGCGATGCCTGGTCGTGCGCCTGCGCCGTTCCGCCGGGTGCGAAACCTCTCGTTCAGCGACGCGCGCAGCGCGATTCCAGGCAGCATCATCGGTCCCGGATTGATCGCGGAAGCCCAGCAGGCGCCGCGCGAGCCCCGACTTGTGTCCCGGGATGGGAACCGCGCGAGCATGCCTTTGGGCAGGGGTCCGCGACCGCATCGTGCGTTACGCTAGGCCGTTACCGTCCCACAACAAGGAATCGCCGATGAATCAACCGCTCGTGATTGCACTGGCCGCTGCGGTCGCCGTTGCCGCCGCCGGTTGCGCCAGCAAGTCCACGCCGGCCGACGATGCGCCCGCCGGTGAACCCGCCACGGCCAGCGACGCGTCGACGTCCACGCACGTGAATCCGTTCTTCAGCGAGAGTTCGTTGCCGCTGCATTACCCGCGTTTCGACGAGATCCGCGACAGCGATTTCGGTCCCGCATTCGATCGCGGCATGGCCGACCACCTCGCCGAGGTCGAGGCAATCGCGAACAACCCGGAACCGGCGACGTTCGACAACACGATCGTCGCGCTGGAGAAGTCCGGCCAGATCCTGAGCCGCACGGCCACGGTGTTCTTCAGCCTCGTCGGCGCCGACACCAACGACGCGCGCAAGGCGCTGCAGGCCGAGTACGCACCGAAGCTGTCCGCGCACGGCGATGCGATCACCCTGAATCCGAAGCTGTTCGCGCGCATCGATGCGTTGTACCAGCAACGCGACCAGCTCGGTCTCGACGCGGAAGGCGTGCGCCTGATCGAGCGCTACCACACCGATTTCGTGCGTGCCGGCGCGAAGCTGTCCGATGCCGACAAGGTCCGGCTCAAGGAAATCAACGGCCGCCTCGCGACGCTCGGCACCCAGTTCAGCCAGAACGTGCTCGCCGAGGTCAACGATTCGGCGGTCGTGGTCGACAGCGCTGCGGAACTCGCGGGCCTGTCCGACGAGCAGATCGCGGCTGCGGCGAAAGCCGCGAAAGAGCGCGGCCTGGACGGCAAGTACGTGATCGCGTTGCAGAACACGACCGGCCAACCGCCGAATACCTATCTGCAGAACCGCGCATTGCGCGAGCGCATCTACGAGGCATCGATTGCGCGCGGCAGCCGCGGCAACGAGTGGGACAACACCGCGATCGTCGCCGAGGTGGTGAAGTTGCGCGCCGAGAAGGCCGCGATGCTCGGTTATCCGAATTACGCCGCCTACGTGCTGGCCGATGAAACCGCGCAGACCCCGGCGGCCGTCAACGACATGCTCGGCAAGCTTGCGCCGGCCGCGGTCGCGAACGCGAAGCGCGAGGCGGCCAAGCTGCAGGCGATGATCGACAAGGAACAGGCCGCGAAGGGCGAGCCGACCTTCAAGCTTGAGCCCTGGGATTGGGCCTACTACACGGAGAAGGCGCGCCAGGCCGAGTACGACTTCGACGAATCCCAGATGAAGCCGTATTTCGAACTCGACAACGTGCAGCAGAACGGCGTGTTCTACGCCGCCAACCAGCTCTACGGCCTGACCTTCAAGGAACGCCACGACCTGCCCGTGTACCAGGAAGACGTGCGCGTGTTCGACGTGTTCGACAAGGATGGCAAGCAGCTCGCGATCTTCATTTCCGACATGTACGCGCGTCCGTCCAAGCGCGGAGGTGCGTGGATGAACGCGTACGTGTCGCAGTCGGGCCTGCTCGACACGATGCCGGTGGTCGCGAACCACCTGAACATTCCGGAGCCGCCGGAAGGCCAGCCGACCCTGCTGACCTGGGATGAGGTCACGACCATGTTCCACGAGTTCGGCCATGCGCTGCACGGCATGTTCTCGAACGTCGAGTATCCGTACTTCGCGGGTACCAGCGTGCCGCGCGATTTCGTCGAGTATCCGAGCCAGGTCAACGAGATGTGGTCGGATTGGCCGAGCGTGCTGGCCAATTACGCGAAGCACTACCAGACCGGCGCGCCGATGCCGCAGGAATTGCTCGACAAGGTCCTCGCGACGGCCAAGTTCAACCAGGGCTTTGCGACGACCGAGTACCTCGGCGCCGCGATGCTCGACCAGCGCTGGCACCAGTTGTCCGCGGACCAGCTGCCCGCCGCCGATGGCGTAATGGCGTTCGAGGCGGCGGCGCTGAAGGCCGACGGCATCGACTTCTACGCGGTGCCGCCGCGTTACCGCACACCGTACTTCAGCCACATAATGGGCGGTTACGCGGCCGGCTACTACGCATACATCTGGTCCGAGGTGCTCGATGCGAACAGCGTCGAATGGTTCAAGCAGCATGGCGGCCTGACTCGCGAGAACGGCGATCATTTCCGCGACACGCTGCTGTCGCGTGGCGGCAGCAAGGATGCGCTGGAGCTGTTCCGTGACTTCGCGGGTCACGAGCCCCGCATCGAGCCGCTGCTCGAGCGTCGCGGGCTCGACGTTCCGGTCGCCGACGACAGCGGAGCGCCGGCCGCGACTCCCGCGGAGGCGCCCGAGGAACATTGATCCACGTTCCCTGCTCGACACGGGCCGTCCGGAGCGATCCGGGCGGCCTTTTCGTGTGCGTCCGGCACGCGGTCATCCCGGGCCGCGGATGGCCCGATGCGCAGGCCGTCTCCGACCGGGCTGTCACATTACGGTAATATGCGCCCCGCGCGCCGGGCGCAGCGTCCTCGCAGGCGACCGCGCGACCCACCGGCCAGCCCTGGGGACCGATCGACATGTTTTCCCTGCAAACGATATTCGGCAAGGGCGACCGTTTCTACGGCCTGCTCGAGGCCAGCGCGGAAGCCGCGCGGCTCAGCGCGCAGGCGCTCATCGCGATGCTCGACGAGGGCCGGCCGACGCCGTCGCTGGACGAGTTCCGCCTCGCCAGGCGCCGCGAGAAGGACCTGTTCGCGGAGATCAACCGGGAACTGGTCGATACCTTCGTCACCGCGCTCGAGCGCGAGGACATCGAGGCCCTCGCCGGTGCCCTGTACAAGATCCCGAAGACGATCGAGAAGTTCGCGGATCGCTACGCGATGTTCCCGGAACGCTTCGCCGACCAGGATTACGCATCGCGCGCGGCCATGCTCGAAAGCGCGACCGACGTGATCGAGCAGATGGTCAGGGAGCTGCGCAACGGCTTCAAGCTCGATGCGATGCACGAACTCAACGAGCGCATGCAGGCGATCGAGAGCGAGGCGGACCGACTGTTGCTGGAGCTTTACCGCGACCTGTTCACGAACGAGACCGACATGATCCGACTGCTGCTGCGCAAGGATCTGTTCGAACTGCTGGAAAAGGCGATCGACCGTTGCCGCGACGCGGGCAACATCATCTACCACATCGTTCTCAAGCATTCGTAAGGACTCCACGTGAGCCTGACGCTGGTCCTGACTGTCGTCCTGGTGGCGCTCGCGTTCGAGTACATCAACGGCTTCCACGACACGGCCAATTCGATCGCGACCGTGGTCGCAACCAAGGTGTTGCGTCCGACCCAGGCCGTGCTGCTCGCGGCGGCCACCAATCTGCTCGGTGCGCTGTGGGGCACGGCGGTCGCGAAGACGATCGCGGCGGGGCTGGTCGACAGCGCCGTGGTCGTGGTGTCGCCGCAGGTGCTGATCTGTGCGTTGCTCGGCGCGATCATCTGGGATCTGATCACCTGGTGGTGGGGTTTGCCGTCGAGTTCGTCGCACGCACTGGTCGGCGGCCTCTGCGGGGCCGCGCTTGCCGCCGCGCACAACAATGCCGATGCAATCATCTGGTGGCAGGGCGCCGAGCACTGGTGGCAGAGCCGCGGGCTGGTTCCGAAGGTGATCGTGCCGATGGTGATTTCGCCGGTGGCGGGATTCGCCATCGGCTTCACGATCATGGGCCTGCTCTACGCCCTGCTTTCGGCGCTGGGCGATTCCGGCCCGCTCAGGGAACGCGTGCGACCGAGCACGGTCAACGGGATTTTCGGCAAGCTGCAGATCCTGTCGGCCAGCGCGATGGGGGTGTCGCACGGCCTCAACGATGCGCAGAAGACCATGGGCATCATCGCCCTCGCGCTCGCCGGCGCGACCACGGCCGGCGCACTCGACCAGATCCCGCAGTTTCTCCACTTCCTGCGCGTCCCGGAGACGCTCGACCACGATTTCACGATCCCGGTCTGGATCAAGGTCGTGTGCGCGCTGGTCATGGCGGCCGGCACGATGGCCGGCGGCTGGCGCATCATCCGCACACTCGGCCACAAGATGGTCAAGCTGCATCCGATCAACGGCGTGGCCGCCGATACCGCGTCGACCAGCGTCATCATCACCGCGTCGGTACTCGGCATTCCGGTGTCGACGACGCACAACGTGTCCGCCGCCATCATGGGCGTCGGCACTGCCAAGCGTCTCAACGCGATCAAGTGGACCGTGGTCGAGCGCATGGTCTGGGCGTGGATCCTGACCCTGCCGATCACGGGCGGCCTCGCCTGGATGCTCGTGCAGGTCATGCACTTTCTCGGCTGGCAGTAGGGCGCGCGATCGCAGATCGCCGTGACCACCGTTCCTCGTCCTGCAGGGTGCGCTCGCGCGAGCGGTGGCGGCTGTGACGGACGTCGGATCTCGCGAAACGCCAGCATCGTGGTTTCCGCACTTGCGTCGAACGTTCCATTCTTCTGTCCTTGAACACGTCGCTCCATCACCAACGTATCCGCGAAGTCATTGCCTCGATACCGCCGGGCTGCGTGACCAGTTACGGCGATGTCGCCGCCCGCGCGGGCCTGCCACGGCGCGCGCGACTGGTCGCGCGCGTGTTGCGGGAAACACCGGATGAGGCCGGACTGCCCTGGTTCCGCGTGCTGCGAGCGGATGGACGCATTGCGTTTCCTCCCGGAAGCCGGGGCTTTCGCACGCAGGTTCGCCGGCTCGCCGCGGATGGCGTGTTGGTGCGGAACGGACGCGTCGACCTGGCGCGACACGGCTGGGAACGCGACCTCGATGGCCTGCTGTGGGGCGCGCCCGCACCCGGACCGGCCGCCGCGGCGAACCGGCGCAAGTCGCGAAGCTGAGCCGCATCCTCCCCGATCCCGGTTTCGCGACCCGAGGCGGCAACACGTTGCGTGTTGAATCGTACGCGCGCAGGCCGCATCCTGCGTCGAGCCCCGCGTGCCCGCCCGTCCCGAGCAGCCGACCTGCAGGAGTTCCATGCACTTCGACATTCCCCCCGTTACCCGCGCCTTGCTGATCGCGAACGTCGCGATCTATCTCGCGCAGATGCTGACCGGCAACTGGCTGGTCATCCACTTCGGATTGTGGCCGCTCGGTCCGCACCAGTTCGCCGGTTACGAAAACGGCCAGCCGCTGATGGTCGGATTCCAGGTCTGGCAGATCGTGACCTATGCGTTCCTGCATGGCGGTCTCATGCATCTCGCATTCAACATGTTCGCGTTGTGGATGTTCGGGGGAGCGATCGAGCAGTTGTTCGGTTCGCGGCCATTCGCGATCTATTACTTCGTCAGCGTGATCGGCGCGTCGCTCGCCCAGCTTGCGGTCATCCACTGGTTCACCGGCGGCTTCTATCCGACCATCGGGGCATCGGGTGGCGTGTTCGGCGTGCTGCTCGCGTTCGGCATGATGTTCCCGCATTCGCGCATCATGCTGCTGTTCCCGCCGATCCCGATGCCGGCGTGGCTGTTCGTGACCGGTTACGGCATCCTCGAGTTGTTCCTCGGCATCACTGGTACCCAGGCCGGCGTCGCGCACTTCGCGCACCTCGGCGGCATGGTCGGCGGCTTCGTCCTGATCCAGTACTGGCGCGGCAAGCTGCCGTGGAAGCCGCGTCGCATCCTGCGGCGTTGACGGGGGAGCAGGGCAGGAATCGGTAGAATCTCGCGACCACGCCGTGAGTTCGCCCTCGTCTCCTGCATCGTCTCCCATCTCCCGTCTCCCGTCTCCCGTCTCCAATGACCCTCACCGAGTGGCTGGATTACCAGCAACGCGTGCACCCGCGCGAAATCGAGCTCGGCCTCGATCGCGTGCGTCGCGTATGGCAGGCGCTCGGCGCGCCGCCGCCCGCGTCGCTGGTGATCACGGTCGGCGGCACCAATGGCAAAGGTTCGACCGTTGCGTTCCTCGAAGCCATGCTGGCTGCGGCCGGCAAGCGCGTCGGCGCATTCACGTCGCCCCATCTGCTGCGCTACAACGAACGTATCCGGATCGATGGACAGGACATCGACGATGCGACCCTGGTCGATGCGTTCGCGCGCATCGAAGCCGCGCGCGGCGACGTGCCGTTGACCTATTTCGAGTACGGGACCCTGGCTGCGCTGCTCGCGTTTGCCGCCGGCGCGCTCGATGTCGCGCTGCTCGAGGTCGGCCTCGGTGGACGCCTCGATGCGGTCAACCTGATCGACGCGGATGCGGCGATCGTGACCACGGTTGACCTCGATCACCAGGACTGGCTCGGCGACGATCGCGACACGATCGGTCGCGAGAAGGCCGGCATCTTCCGCGCCGGTCGACCCGCGATCGTCGGCGACCCGCAGGCGCCGCGCGGCCTGCTCGACGCGGCGACGGCGAGCGGTGCATCGCTGCGCCGTGCAGGCGTGGATTTTCGTGCCGTTGAACGCGGCGATGCCTGGCGTTGGATCGGCTGGGACGATTCCGGGCATGCGAAGCCTTCGTTGCTGTTGCCGCGGCCCATGCTCGATGCGGCTTGCCAACTCGACAACGCGAGCGCGGCGATCGCCGCGTTGTTCGCGTTGCGCGATCGCCTCGGCTGGGATCCGGCCGCTATCGCCGCCGGCGTGCGCGACGCCCGCGTACCCGCGCGCATGCAGCGCTTCGCGGGTCCGGTCGAACTCGTCGTCGACGTCGCGCACAACCCGCAGGCGGCGCGCGTGCTGGCCGCGTGGCTCGCGGCGCACCCGGTTGCCGGGCGCCATCATGCCGTGTTCGGTGCGCTGGCCGACAAGGATGTCGGTTCGGTGGTCGGCGCGCTGGCCGGCATCATCGATGTGTGGCATCTCGGCGGGCTGGAAGCGGATTCGACCCGCGGGCTCGACGCCGCGGCCCTGCGCGAGCGCATGGCGGACAAGCTTGCGACCGCCCCGGTTGACGCGCATGCGCGCATCGACGACGCGCTCGATGCGGCGTTCGCGACCGCGCGAGCGGGCGACCGGATCGTCGCATTCGGTTCGTTCTTCGTCGCGGCGGCCGCCCTTGCCCATGCCTCCGCACGCGAGTCGTGCATGAACTGAACGCGGAACCGGGTCGACAGGGCATCCCCGCGCATTTGCTTTATCATGGCGTGGTCGAGAACCGGTACGCATCCATGGAAACGTCGATGAAACAGCGCCTGCTCGGTGCGGTCGTGCTGATCGCGCTGGCCATCATCTTCGTCCCGATGTTCCTGTCGGGGCCGCGTCAGGAACCGGCGTCCGAAACGGTCGATCTGCGCATCCCGCCGCCTCCGGACAGCGAGTTGCAGACCCGCGTGCTGCCGGTGGATCCGGTTGCGCCGCAAGCGGCACGGGATTCTTCGGCGCCCGAGGTCGCCGAAACCGAATCCGCGCCGGCACCGGTCGCGCCGACGCCAGGCGAGATCGCAGAAAAACCCGCGGAAACGCAGCCGGCAGCGAACGAGCCGGTGGCCACGGACGTGCCTGCGAAACCGCCCGAGACACCGACCCCCGCACCGGCAGCGAAACCGCTACCGCCCGGGACCGCAGCGAACGGCCGTTATCTCGTCCACCTCGGCGTGTATGCGAAGGCCGGCAATGCGAGCGACCTGGTCGCGGATCTCGAACGTGGCGGCTTCCCCGCGTTTGCGGAAGCCACCGAGATCGACGGCAAGGCCGCGCAGCGGGTCCGCGTGGGTCCGTACGCCGACAAGGCCGGTGCGGAGGCCGCACGGCTGCGCATCAAGCGGCTCAAGCCGGACGTGCCGGGCAGCGTCGTGACCACGAGCGGCAACGCGACCGCCGATGCACCCGCGAGCGCGCTGCCGGCCGGGCGCGCCGGTGGCTGGGCGGTGCAACTGGCCGCGTTCAGCACCGAGGCCGATGCGAACCTGTTGCGCGACCGCTTGCGCAATGCCGGGTTCGCGGCCTTCACGGATGATGTGACGAGTGGCGGCAATACCTTGTGGCGCGTGCGCGCGGGTCCGGAGACCGAGCGCAGCGGCGCCGAGCGCCTGCGCGCCGCGATCAAGGAAAAACTGAAGATCGAAGGCGTGATCGTGACCCGGTGAACTTCGCCGACTACATCGTGATCGGGATCCTCGCGCTCTCGGTGCTCATGGGCCTGTGGCGCGGTTTCGTCGCCGAGGTCCTCGCCCTGGTGTGCTGGGTGGTCGCGTTCTGGGTCGCCTGGACGGTCGGTCCGGTGCTTGCGGAACGGCTTACCGACGCCATATCGGTGCCGTCGGTGCGGGTGCTGCTCGGCTATGCGTTGTGTTTCGTCGCGGTGCTGGTGGTCGGTGCAATCGTCGCGTTCATCATGCGCAAGCTCATCGACGGCAGCGGCTTGTCCGGCAGCGACCGGTTGCTCGGCATGGTGTTCGGCCTGGTTCGTGGCGCGGCGCTGGTGACCCTGCTCGTGTTCCTGGTTGGCTTCACGCCATTCAGTCGCGATCCGTGGTGGCAGGAGTCGCAATTGCTGCCGGGTTTCCGCGGTGCGGCCGGGTGGCTCGGCGAGCGGGTTCCCGAAGGGATTGCGCGTTACCTGCAACCGGCTGCGGAATTGGCGGTGCCGGCGATGGGAGCGGCCGATACGTCGAAACCGGCGCCGGTGGCGCCTGCAACGCCAGTTGCCGCGGACAAGGAAGGGCGCTGAAGCGCAAGGAAGCCCTGCGATGCAGGAGCATCGCACGCAGCCAACGGAAGCGTTGGCTGTCGGAGCCGAGTCCGGGCGTGAACCGGACTCGGCGAGCCCAAGCAGTACAGGACGTACTGGTTGGGCCATCAGGAAATGCAGCCCGCGATGCAGGAGCATCGCACGCAGCCGACGCGAAGCGTTGGCTGTCGGAGCCGAGTCCGGGCGTGAACCGGACTCGGCGAGCCCAAGCAGTACAGGACGTACTGGTTGGGCCATCAGGAAATGCAGCCCGCGATGCAGGAGCATCGCACGCAGCCGACGCGAAGCGTTGGCTGTCGGAGCCGAGTCCGGGTGTGAACCGGACTCGGCGAGCCCAAGCAGTACAGGATGTACTGGTTGGGCCATCAGGAACCGGAGCCATACATCTGTGTGCGGAGTCATCGGCATCGTCGGCAAATCCCCGGTCGCGGCAGCGCTATACGACGCGTTGACCGTGCTCCAGCACCGTGGCCAGGATGCGGCCGGCATCGCGACGGTCGATGGTGCGCAATTGCGCCTGCGCAAGGGTTCCGGCCTGGTACGCGACGTGTTCCGCCAGGACGACATGCTCGACCTCGCCGGCACGATCGGCATCGGCCATTGCCGCTACCCGACCGCGGGTTCGGAAGGCTCGGACGAGGCGCAACCCCTGTACGTGAATGCGCCGTACGGCATCGCGCTCGGCCACAACGGAAACCTGGTCAATACCGAAAGCCTGCGCGAGGACGTCATCGCCGCCGACCGGCGTCACCTCAATACCGATTCGGATTCGGAGATCCTGCTCAACGTGCTCGCCCACGAGTTGCAGATCCAGGATCGCTACGCGCTGACCCCGGACCACATCTTCAAGGCGGTCGCGGGCGTGCATCGGCGCTGCGTCGGTGGTTATGCCGCGGTGTCCCTGCTGCTCGGTTACGGCGTGCTCGCATTTCGCGATCCGCACGGCATCCGCCCGCTGGTGCTCGGGTCACGGCGCAGTGCCGAAGGCGTCGAGTACGCGGTCGCCTCCGAATCGGTGGCGTTCGATATCCTCGGTTTCGAGCGCGTGCGCGACGTGGCGCCCGGCGAGGCGGTCCTGATCACGCCGCAGGGCGAACTGCACGCGCGCCAGTGCGCCGAACCGATGCAGCACGCGCCGTGCATCTTCGAATACGTGTACCTCGCGCGGCCCGATTCCATGATCGAGGACGTGTCGGTGTACAAGGCGCGCCTGCGCATGGGCGAGCGGCTGGCCGCGAAGATCCGGCGCGAGATGCCCGACCACGACATCGACGCGGTGATTCCGATTCCCGACACCTCGCGCACCGCGGCCGGCCCGCTTGCGCAGGCGCTCGGCGTGCCGGTACGCGACGGACTGGTCAAGAACCGCTACATCGGCCGCACCTTCATCATGCCGGGCCAGAGCGAACGCGTGAAATCGGTGCGCCGCAAGCTCAACACGATCGAACTGGAGTTTCGCGACAAGGTGGTGCTGCTGGTCGACGACTCGATCGTGCGCGGCACGACCTCGAAGCAGATCGTGCAGATGGCGCGCGATGCGGGTGCGAGGAAGGTGTACCTCGCGTCCGCGGCGCCGCCGGTGCGCCATCCGAACATCTACGGCATCGACATGCCGGCCGCTTCGGAACTCATCGCGCACCAGCGCAGCGAAGCCGAGATCGCGAAGATCATCGGCGCCGACTGGCTGATCTACCAGGATCTTCCGGATCTCGTCGCCGCGGTCGCGGAGGGCAACGAGGCGCTCACGCATTTCGACACCTCGTGCTTTTCCGGCGAGTACGTGACCGGGGTCGATCCGGACTACCTGCGCAGCCTCGAGTTCGCGCGTTCGGACGCCGCGAAGAGCGGCCGGCGGCATGCCGGTTGAATCCGCGCCTGCCGTGCGTCGCGCGGTGGGGCGGTTCGCGGGGGAAGTCCGGCCGGCGAACGCGGCGAACCTGTTCGACGCCGCGCGTCGCTGCCTCGATGCGACCGATCCCTCCGCGAAACTCGAACTGACCGCGACGTTCTCCGCCGTGTTCGCGCGCGGCGAACTCGCGATGGATGCCGCGTCACCCGCGCGCCCGATCGCCGTGCCCGGGCGCCCGCCACGACCACGGCTCGTCGAGCCCCGTCGGCTCGCGCGGCGCGGACTCGGCAGCGATGCCGGTCGCGCCGCACTCGTGCATGCGGTCGCGCATATCGAGTTCAACGCGATCAATCTCGCCTGGGATGCGGTGTATCGCTTCCGCGACATGCCGCCGGCGTACTACCGGGACTGGGTCGCGGTCGCAGCGGACGAAGCGCGGCACTACTCGATGCTGGTCGCGCGCCTCGCCGAACTCGGCCATGCGTACGGGGATTTCGACGCGCATGACGGCCTCTGGACGATGGCTGCAAGGACGGCCGATTCGTGCCTCGCACGCATGGCCCTGGTGCCGCGGGTGCTCGAGGCGCGTGGACTCGACGTGACGCCGGGCATGATCGAACGCCTGCGCAGCGTGGGCGATCAGGCGACCGCGGAGATTCTCGAGGTCATCCTGCGCGAGGAAGTCGCGCACGTCGCGGCGGGTTCGCGCTGGTTCACCTGGTGCTGCGTGCGCGATGGCGTCGATCCGCGCACGACTTTCCGCGACTTGCTCGACCGCTTCATGCCCGGCGGCGTCAGGGGTCCGTTCAATCACGGGGCGCGGCGCCGCGCGGGCTTCGACGACGACGAACTCGCGGATCTGGATCGCTTCGCCGTCTGCCGGACGGGTGAAGGCGCATGAGGTCCCGCGGGGCGGTGCCGGCCTTGCGCGCATTCGCGTTCGTGGTTGCCGTCGCTGCGACGCTGGTGGCGATCCTGGTCGTGGCCGCACGGCCGGAGTGGGACAGCGATCTGCTGCCGGCCGGGCAGCGATCCTTGCCGGCTGCCGAATTCGGGATCGTGACCGGAGCGGGCGAGCCGGTTGCGGACGGCCTGCGTATCCGTTCCGCAGGGGAACGCGAGGTGGCGTTGCAGACCCTTTTGCCGGCGGACGGGTTCGATGCGGCGGATTTTGACGTGCTCCGCTACCGGTTCGAGGACCTCCCGCGCACCCTGGAGGTTTCCTTCCTGTTCCGACGCGCGGATCGCCCCGCGGATGTGCAGACGGTTTCCCTGCCATGGCCCGGCCACGGGGTCGCGTCCTTCGCGCTTTCCGAAGTGCCCGAATGGCAGGGACGCATCATCGAAGTAGGATTCGCCGAATATCCGACTCCACAGGCGATTCCGTCCGGCATCGGCTTCGAGCCCTTCGTGCTGCGTGACGCGCAGCTGTGGTCGGCGTCATGGCGCGGCGCGTTCGGCGTACTGGCGACCGAGTGGTCCGGTTACTGGCCGTGGTCGCAACGTTCGGTGCATGCGCTGGGTCGCGATGCGACCCGCCAGGGCGGTGCGTCGCTGGTGCTCGTCGTCGCGTTGGTCGTGGCCGGCGTCGTGCTGTGGGCGTTCCTCCTGCTCGGCTTGCGGGGGCGTACGCTCGGCGCGTGCGCGTTGGCCTGCGCGGCGGTCGCATGGCTCGCGCTGGATCTGCATTGGCAGGCGAGCCTGCAATGGCGGCTCGGTGCCGCGCGCGACGTGTACGCGAACCAGGATTACGCCGGGCGCACCGCGACGGTGGTCGACGAATCCCTGCGCGATGCCGCGAATGAGGTTCGGCGTCAACTGGGCGACATCGGCAATGACGCGCACGTGCTGGTCGCCGCGGATTCGGCTTACACGGTGTTGCGCCTGATCTGGCATCTGCAGCCGCTCAACGTCGCGGTCTGGAGCCAGATCCTCGATGGTGGGCGGATGCCGGCGCCGGGAACGTATGTCGTGGTGTACGACGCGCCAGCCCTGCGAAGTTCGCCGCAGTTCGCGCAGGTCCTCGCGCGGAGCCGGATGGTGGTGCCGTCCGGCGGTTCCAACGCGCGCGCGGGACTTGCCGCGAATCCGCTGGTCCTCGAATACACGGGACGGATCGAGCGGCATCGCCTGCGCGAGGCGCTGCCATGATCGCGTACGGCCTCGCGTGGCTGTTGCCACTGTTCGCGGGGGGCGCGTGCTGGTGCCTTGCTGCCGGAATGCCGCGTACGCGTTCCGATGTCGCCTCCGCGATCGGCGGCGGTTGGCTGGTCGGCGTGTTGCTGGCCGGCGCGTTCGCGCGCTGGTGCGCGCAGGACGCCACGCGCGATGCGTTCGCGCAGGCGGCGCCGTGGCTGTTCGCGTTCGGCGTCCTCGCGTGGCTGCCCGTCGGGTGGCGCGTGCGGCGCGATCGTCTGCGCGCCACGCCGTCGACCGGGGCCGGGCGTTTCACGTGGCGCGGCTGGCGCTTCGTGGCTGCGTCGCTGCGACGGCGGGACTGGACCTGTTGGCTCTGGTGGCTGCTGCTCGGCCTGATCGCGTGGCGCCTGTACGGCCTTGCGGCCGAAGCCCTGTTGCGTCCCGTGTTCCCGTGGGATGCGTGGTCGGCGTGGATGATCAAGGCCAAGGCCTGGTTCCTGCTCGGCCATGCGGAAACCTACGTGGATGCCGCGACCTGGCATGCCGCGTCGCAGTCCGCCGCGCGCACGCTCGGCAGCTGGAACTATCCGGAACTGCTCGCCTGGATCGAACTGTGGTTCGCGAGCGCGGCGGGCGGCTGGCTGGAACCGCTGATCGGCGTGGTTTGGTGCGGGGTCTGCGCCGCTTTCGCGCTCGCCGCCTACGGACAATGGCGTGCGATCGGCGTCGATGCGCGTATCGCGATGGCACTCACGTACGCGCTGGTTTCGCTGCCGCTGCTCGGTGCGCATGTCGCTCTCGCAGGGTACGCGGACCTCTGGATCATGGCGATCCTCGGACTCGCGACCGTCACCTGGCTGCGCGCGCTCGTGTGCCGCGAACGCGGCTCGTGGTGGCTCGCACTTGCACTCGCCGCGTGCCTGCCCGCGATCAAGCTGGAGGGCGCGGTATGGCTGTTGTGCCTCGGCGCGATCATCACGTTCGAGCGCATCGCGCCGCGCTGGCGCGTAGCCGCGTTCATCGGGTTGACGGTACTCGGCTTCGTCGCCGCCCTGGCCGGATGGCTCGTATTGCCGTTGCCGGAACTCGGTTGGGTGCGCGTGCATGGAGCGGAGATTTCGATCGGCGCGATCGGCACCATCCGCCTCGGCTGGCACGAGGTGGGCGGCGCATTGCTGGGCGGCTTGTACCTGCTGCCGAACTGGCACCTGCTGTGGTACGCCTTGCCGGTGCTCGTGGTCGTGCGCTTCGCGCGTTTGCGCGACGACGCGGTTGCGCGGTTTGCCGGCCTGCTGTTGCTCGCTTGTCTCGCATTCCCCTGCGTGCTGTTCCTGCTCACCGATGCGGCGGCCTGGGCCGCGGACTACACGAGTGCGAACCGCATCGTGTTGCAGTGTGTCGCGGTCGTGTTCGCGTTCGCAGCGGTGCTGCTGCGCGAATGCGGCGTTGCACCAGCGACGACCGTGCCGGGCACCGCGGTCACGCGCGATCGAGGATCTCGCGATACAGATCCTCGGTCTTCCGTGCCGAGCGATCGAGGGTGAATTCCCGTCGCCAGCGCGCATGGCCGGCGCGGCCCAGGCGTTCGCGCAAGGCGGGATCGCGCAGGCGCCCGATCGCGCCGGCGAGTGCGGCAACGTCGCCCGGTGGAACGAGCACGCCGGTTTCCGCGTCGACCACGACATGTCCGACGCCGGACCCCGGAATCGCGCTTGCAATCACCGGCAAACCCGAACGCATCGCCTCGAGCAGGACCAGGCCGAACGCCTCGCTGCGGTCGAGCGAGGGCAACACGAATGCGTCGGACGTGGCGTAGGCATCGAGCAGGGCGTCGTCGTCGAGTTCACCGGCAAACGTGACGCGCGTTGCGACGCCGAGCGCCCTTGCGCGCGTGCGCAGGGATGGTTCGGTTTCGCCGCGTCCGACCAGCACCAAGGTCGCATCCGGAACCTGCGCGAGCGCCTCGATGAGGACTTCGAAGCCCTTGTAGTAACTCAGGCGCCCGACCGCGAGCAGGCGCAGCGGCGCGCCGGTCGACGGCGTGCGTGATTCCGGCTCGACGCGCGCGGATGCATCGATGCCGAGCGGAATCACGCGTGTCTTTTCGTGCCACGGGGCGAGCGCGATGCTCGCATCGCGGTACGGCTCCGAAGTCGCAATGATCGCCGCCGCGCGGGCGAGCATCGCGCGCTCGAACGGACGATAGATGCGGTACGCTGCGCGCAGGCGCCAGTCGGGCAGGTCGGGCGCGACGTCGGCATGCCAGTGCACGATCCACGGCAGGCGTCGCGCGGCGCGGCTCGCGAGCGCCGCGAAAGCGGAGGGATTCGGCAGGTGCAGGTGCAGCAGGTCCGGGCGGAATTCGCGCACGCAGCGCGCGAGTGCGATCGGAAACGTCGGACTGAGCGGCGTGTACAGCGGTGCCGCGATACAGCCGATGCGTTGTACCTCGACGCCGTTCGATGTCCCGAGCGTGCTGCGCGGATACCCGGGGCGCTGGTGCACGAGCACGCGGACCGCGGCGCCGTGGGCGGCCTGCCATTCGGCGATGCCTTGCAGGTGGCGTTCGATGCCGCCGCGTTCGGGTGCGTAGTATTTGCCGACGTGAAGGATGCGCATGCCTTGGCCCGCGTCGCGTCCGGGCAACCGGTTCAGTCCCGGTCCGCGTCGGCGCGATCCGCGGCACCGGGTGCGCCGAGGCGCGCGAGCTCGTCCTCGAGGATCGCGAGCTTCTGGGTCAGGCGGCGGATCTGCCGTTCCTGGCGCGAACGGTCGATGTCGAGCTTGAGCAGGCGGATCAGGACCAGCGACAGGCCGATGATGATCGGCAACACCGGCGCGTAGCCGATGCCGGTCAGGCGTCCGAGCCACACGACGATCACCGGGAACGCGCCGAGCAGCAAGGTCGCGGCCGCGACCGCGAGCCACCACACCGCATAGGGACCGTGCAAATGGTCGCGCCGGACGAGGAACAGGATCGCTCCGGCCAGCGCGATGCCGAGCACGGTCGAGGTGATCTGCGCGCTCAGCATGGCGATCCGCCTTCGGCATGGCCGCGTCGACCGCTGTCGATGCGCGCGATGCACAGCACCGTCGTATGCAACATGTAGCGCGCGACCACCGGCCACGATGCGAACACGCGCGAATGCCCGCTGCGACGCGGCAGCATCGGCACCTCGGTTTCGGCAAGGTGCAGGCCGTTGCTCGATAGCAGCATCAGTACTCCCACGTCCTGGTAGTCGAGCAGGCTCGCGAGCGGTGCTGCGAGCAGTTCCAGCGCGCGTCGATCGTAAAGGCGCAGGCCGGAGGTGAAATCGCTGAGGCGCAAGCCGGTCAGCAGGCGCAGATAATGCCATGCGACGCGCTTGGCGCGGCTGAGCCGCCCCACGCAGGTGCCGACCACGACATTCGCCGCAAGCCTGGCCTGGGTCTCGAACAGGGCGGGCAGCGATTCCGGTCGATGCTGGCCATCCGCATCGAGGGTCAGCACGCCCGAGTATCCGTGGCGGCGAGCATAGCGGATGCCGGTCTGGCTCGCGCCCCACGCACCGAGTTGCAATGGCAGGCGCAACACTCCGGCGCCCGCCCCGCGCGCGACCCCGGCGGTATCGTCGCTGCTCGCATCATCGACCACCAATACGTCGCAGCCGAGCGCCGCGCGCACGCCCTCGACCACGGCGGCGACGGTCGCGGCCTCGTCGCGAGCCGGAATCACCGCAAGGCAATCGACGGGTTTCAGGGAATCGGCGGGAAGATCCTGCACGGCAACGGCGTAGGGAATGGGGGCCGGATTCTCCGTGGCCTGTCGCATCACGTCAACGTCGATGCCGTTGCGGATGTTCGTACTGCGGAGCCGTGGAAGTCCGTGGAATGTTTCCGTCGCGAGAGGGATTCCTGCCGGAATGCGATGCCGGGATGCACCGCCCGCGCGTCGATCGTTGATCGACGGATCGGGCCGAGTCCGGGCGTGAACCGGACTCGGCGAGCCGGGGAAGTCCACGGATGGACTTCCCCGGCCATAAGAAACGTCACTCGATGCCCAACTTCTCCAGCCGATACCGCAACTGGCGCAAGGTCAGACCGAGTCGGCGTGCGGCGACCGTACGGTTCCAGCGGGTCGCCTCCAACGCAGAAAGGATCGCACTGCGTTCGGTTTCCGCCACCGCGCTCGCGAGATCACGGGTCGCCGTCGCACCCGCGCCGCCGGCCGACTGGCCCGCGGCCCGCGTGTCTTCCGCCGATCCCGGATTCGCTTCGCCGGCGTGGTGCGCGCCGGTGCGCGGCTGCGGGCTCGACTCCAGATGCAGGTCGGCCACGTCGATCGTGCCGCCCTCGCAGAGTGCCACGGCACGCTCGAGCACGTTTTCCAGTTCGCGTACGTTGCCCGGAAACGGATGGTCGATCAGTGCGTGCAACGCGGCCGGCGTGAGCTTCGCGACCGGCATGCCCGAAGCATCCGCGTGGCGCGCGAGCAGGTGGGTGACGAGCTGATCGATATCCTCATGGCGCTCGCGCAGCGGCGGGACTCGCAGTTCGATGACATGGATGCGATAGAAAAGGTCCTGGCGAAAGCTGCCATGTGCGACCTGTTCGGCGAGGTCCTTGTGGGTCGCGGACAGGATGCGCACGTCGATCGCTTCCTCGGAGCCGGCGCCGATCGGACGCACGGCCTTTTCCTGGATGACGCGCAGCAGCTTGACCTGCATGTGCATGGGCAGTTCGGCGATTTCGTCGAGGAACAGGGTGCCGCCGTGGGCGGCCTGGAACAGGCCCTGCTTGTCGGCGTGGGCACCGGTGAAGCTGCCCTTGCGATGGCCGAAGAATTCGCTTTCCATGAGTTCGGTCGGAATCGCGCCGCAATTGACCGGCACGAATGGAGCGCCGCCGCGCGGGCCGAGGTCGTGGATCAGGCGCGCGACGAGTTCCTTGCCGACCCCGGATTCGCCCGCGATGTAGACCGGCGCCTGGCTGCGTGCGACCTTGGCGATCGTCGCGCGCAGGTCGCGCATCGGTTCCGAATCGCCGACCAGGCGCGCGCTGTTCGATTCCTGGTCGCTGCGCCGTGCATCGGCGAGCTTGAGCGCGGTCTGCACGAGCCGGCGCAACACGTCGATGTCGACTGGCTTGGACACGAAATCGAACGCACCGGCCTTGAGTGCGCGCACCGCGGCATCGACGTTGCCGTGTGCGGTGATCATCGCGACCGGCGTGTCCGGATGCTGCGCCGCGATCAATTCGACGATCTCCTGGCCGGAACCATCCGGCAGGCGCATGTCGGTCAGGCACAGCGCATATTCGCGCGACGCGAGCCGCGCGCGCGACTCGGCGATGTCTGCCGCGGTCTCGACGACGAGGCCCATGCGGCCGAGGGTCAGGGTCAGCAACTCGCGGATGTCGCGTTCGTCGTCGACGATCAGTGCGTGGGGGTTGCTCATGCCGATGCCGGTACGGAAAGCCCGAAGGGTAGAACGGCCGGCAGGCGAAGGCAAAAGCTCCGGCTTCGCGGATATACTCGCGCATCGCACCGCACCTTCGCGCGGCGCCGCCCGGGGAACTTCGTAATGACCGCCATACTCGCCATCGTCGTCGCCATCGTCGCCGTCGTCGTCCTGTTCAAGCTGGTCCGCATCGTTCCGCAAGGCTATGAATGGACCGTGGAACGCTGGGGCAAGTACACCCACACGCTGTCGCCGGGTTTCCATCTGCTCGTGCCGATCGTGCAGAACGTCGGGCACAAGATCAACATGATGGAACAGGTCATGGACGTTCCGTCGCAGGACGTCATCACCAAGGACAACGCGGTGGTCAAGGTCGACGGCGTGGTGTTCTACCAGGTTCTCGACGCGGCCAAGGCGGCCTACGAGGTCGCCCAGCTCGAGATCGCGATCATCAACCTGGTCATGACCAATATCCGCACCGTGCTCGGTTCGCTGGTGCTCGACGAATCGCTGTCCAAGCGTGACGAGATCAACGCGCGCCTGTTGTCGGTGGTCGACGAGGCGACCCATCCGTGGGGCCTCAAGGTCACGCGTATCGAACTCAAGGACATCCAGCCGCCGCGCGACCTGGTCGATTCGATGGCGCGCCAGATGAAGGCCGAGCGTGAGAAGCGCGCCAACATCCTCGAAGCCGAAGGGTTCCGGCAGGCCGCGATCCTGAAAGCCGAAGGGGAGAAGCAATCCATGATTCTCGCCGCGGAGGGAACTCGTGAAGCCGCATTCCGCGAAGCCGAGGCGCGAGAACGGCTTGCCGAGGCCGAGGCGAAGGCGACCGAAGTCGTGTCCGCCGCGATCGCCGGGGGCGACCTCAATGCGATCAATTATTTCGTCGCAAACAAGTACGTCGAAGCGCTCAAGGCGATGGCCGATTCGCCGAACCAGAAGATGCTGCTGATGCCAATCGAGGCGACCGGCATCATCGGTTCGCTGGCCGGCATCGCCGAGATCGGCAAGTACGCGCTCGAAGGCCAGAACGCGCCGCGCCCGCCGGCGCCGCCGCGCGGGCCGGTCGCGCCGCCGCTGCGCTGAGGATGTCGTGATGAACTTCGCGGAGAACGCGGTCCAGTACGGCTGGTGGATCCTTGCCCTCGTGCTGATTGCGGCGGAAATGATCCTGCCCGGGTACTTCCTGCTCTGGATCGGCATCGCCGCGGCCCTGATGGGCGTGCTGACCTTCGTGTTGCCGGCCCTCGGCATGCTGGGGCAGGCCATCGTTTTCGGCGTGCTCGCGGTAGCGACCTGTGCAATCTACTGGCGCTTCATCCGCCCGCTGGCCGAACAGCGCAACGACCAGCCGCTGTTGAACCGCCGCGGCCAGCGGTTGGTCGGACGGCGCTTCACCCTGGTCGAGCCGATCGTGAATGGGCGCGGCAGGATACCCGTCGGCGACGGCTGGTGGCTCGCCGAAGGGCCGGACCTGCCCGCCGGCAGCGAGGTGGAAGTCGTCGCGGTCAATGGCGCCACGCTGATGGTACGTACCTTGGCTTGAGTGCCTGTCGGGCCTCGTGTGGCAGTTGCACTGGACGGTCGCGCGCGCTACCGTCGCCGGACGGGTTGTTGGGCGATCGGTTTGCCGTTCGGGCGCAATGTCCGGCAACGGTCCTGCGGGAGGCGACATGTCGAATACGAAGATTTTCCACGAACTTTCCGGTTCGTGCCTGCGGGCCGTGGCCGCGATATCGCTGCTGCTCGGCCTGGTCCTGGCATCGCCGGCGCACGCGCAGGTAACCGTCACGCCGATCGTTGGGGCGCCGTGGATCACCCTGGTCGGCAACGACGATTCCTTCCAGGTCGTCGATTCCGCGACCGGCTTCGACCCGCAGTATTACCCGAACAAGAACGCGTCCTACCCGGAGAATCCGCTCACGTCCGATCTGGGTTGGGTGGTGGGTTTCAACGGTGCGGCGTACGGGCCGGATTTCACCGCGCATGGGGCGGGCACCGCTGCTTTCGGTCTGACGAAATCCGGTGTCTATGTCCCGAGTTACGGATCCTTGACGGGGCCGGTCAGCGGAAGTGGCAGCGCCACGGACCCGTATGCGATCACTACCCAGTTCACGTTGTTGGGTGGCCAGGTAACCAAGGAATCGCGCGTCCGTTACAGCGACGGACAGGGTTACGTGATCTACGAACTCGTACTCACGAACCTGCAATCGGGATCGGCGACATTCAATGTCTTTTTCGGCGGCAACTCGCCTTTCGGGTTTGAAACGTTTCACGATCCCGCCAACGGCAGCGTGGGCGCGACTGCTTGTACGTCGGCAGCCCTGGTCGGCCCCGGCGGTATCGCACTGGCGCCGCTGACGCCTGCGGATGCGTTCACCGTGGATCAGGACGGCGGACTGACGTATTGGGAACAGGTTGCCGACGGAGGGCTGGACGACCAGGTCGATCCGGGTACGTGCGACGGTCTGGTCACGTTCGGGTTGCAATGGACCCGGACGCTCGATCCGGGTGAAGCCACGGTCATCCAGGTGGCGTCGCTGCAGGGAGTGGAGCCGCCAGCGCCGTTCGACATCGACGGCGTGATGCCGGCAAGCGGCCAAGTCGGCACAAGCGTCGCGGTGACGATCAACGGCCAGGCGTTCCTCGATTCGACAACGTTCGACTTCGGGGGCGGCATCACGGTGCAGGATCTCGCTATCGTCGATTCTTCGACGGCAACCGCAACCTTGGTCATAGCCTCCGACGCGACGACCGGACCGCACGACGTCATCGCGCGGCAGGGACCTGCGGGCGCCGTTGCGACGGCGACCGGGGCCTTCCTCGTCCAGCCGGCGCCGCCTCCGCTCGAACTGACTTCGGTTACGCCAGGCAATGGCGAAGCGGGTGCCGCTTCCTTGTCGGTGACGATCAGCGGCAGCGGTTTCCAGCCCGACGTCTCGTTCGACTTCGGGCCCGATATCACGGTTGGCGCGATCGTGATACAGGACTCGACCACCGCAACGGCGAACCTTGCGATCGATGCGGGCGCGGCCACCGGGCCGCGGGATGTCACCGCGACGCAGAACGCCGGATCCGAGTCGGTAACCCTGACGGATGGGTTCACGGTCGACCCACCATTCGTGCCGCTTGCATTGACCGGGGTTGCCCCGCCGAATGGCGCGGCGGGTACGACGAATCTTTCGGTAACGGTGAGCGGAGAAGGCTTCAACTCGGGACTTTCGCTCGATTTCGGTCCGGGTATCGTCGTCCAGAATTTCTTCGTGCAGGATGCGAACACCGTCCTCGCCACGCTGGACATCGATGGCTCGGCCACGCCGGGTCCGCGGGATGTCAGCGCCACGCAGGCGGACGTGACGGTGACGTTGACGGACGGATTCACGGTCGATCCCGCGTTCGTGCCGCTCGCGCTGACCGCGGTCGCGCCGGACAACGGCGATCCGGGAGCCGGCTACGACAGTCCGGAGCTCGGGGTCACCATCACCGGCAGCGGCTTCGACTCGTCGCTGTCCCTCGACTTCGGCCCGGGCATCACACTGAGCGGCGTCCTGGTGAAGGATTCCGGTACTGCATTGTCCTATCTGTTGATCGATCCGTCGGCGAAGCCGGGACCGCGCAACGTGATCGCGACACAGGGTGCGCAGACGTATACCTTGACCGGGGGATTCACGGTCAACCCGTTGGTGGCGCCGCCGCCGTTGACCGTCCTCGGCGTGGATCCTGCGCATGCCATGGCGGGTACGAGCCTCGCGGTCACGATCGACGCGAGCGGCCTCGTGCCGCCGGATAGCGGGCGTGGCACGACCGTCGCGGTCGATTTCGGCCCTGGGATCGCCGTGAGCGGCATTTCCGCGGATTACGATTCCACCCCGCAGCACGTGTTCGCCACGCTCGACATCGACGCGGATGCGATGCCCGGGCCGCGCACGGTCACCGTTGGCAACGGCGGAACCGTCGCCGAACTCATCGACGGGTTCGTGGTCGATTCGACGGATCCGGCCGATTTCACGCTGGTCGACGTAAGCCCGGCAAGCGGCGCGCAAGGCACGCTCGTCTATGTCGTGCTGGGGGGCAGCGGCTTCCAGACCGACACGACCTTCGCATTCGGAGCCGATACGTTGGTCCGCGACCTGCGCATCCTGGGCCCGGATCGCGCCAGCTTGCGCCTCGACATCTCGGCGGACGCGACGCTCGGACCGCGAACGGTCAGCGCGGTGCAAACCCTTGGTGGTCCGGAGGCAAGTCTGCCCGGTGCGTTCACGGTCGTCGCGCCACCACCGGTCGATGGCGGCGAGGCAGGAACCCTCGTGTTCGCGTTGACCGCGAGCACGCCCGGACCGTTGCGGGTCGGCGATGCGTTCTCGTACACGTTGTCGTTGCGCAATTTCAGTGGCGCTCCGGTCGGACAGATCCTCGTCGAGGACGCGCTGCCCGCGAACCTGACCGTGACCGGCCTCGATTGCGCAGGCGGGGTGATCGAGGAGGGCGTTCTCACCTGGTCGCTGGCCGGCCTGGACGACCAGGAAGGCGCAAGTTGCGATGTCGCCGTGACGCTCGACGCTATCGCCGGTGACGGCAGCGTCGTCAACGAGGCATCGGTTCGCTACACCAATGGCAGTGGACAGATCATCCGTTACTCGACCGTTGCCGCTGTCGGCACGGTCGCTCCCCCCCGGCTCGAATCGGTGACCGTGAGTGGCGCGCCAACCACCGAGGACTCGATCGAACCCGCGCTGAGCGCGGATGGCTCGATCCTGGTATTCAGTTCGCTGCAGAAGGATCTGGTCGAGGGCAACCCCAACAGCAGTGGTGGAGCGGACGTCTACCTGCGTGACCGTCGCACCGGCGAGATGCGCGTCATCAATCGCGACAGGAACGGCAATCCGTTGCTGGGCGAAAGCCGTTCGCCGGACGTGTCGTTGAATGGCCAGGCGATCGCTTTCGTGTTCCAGCCAGCGGCTGAAGCGCAGGGCATGGCGAAGGACGGCGAGGCGCCGAGCGGGCAGTTGTGCAGTTCGCAGCCGAACGCGCTGTTCCAGATGGAATGCGACACGACCGGAACCAATGGCGAGCCACTCGACGGCGACGTCGAGTCGCCGAGCCTGAGTGCGGACGGCAAGCTGCTGGCGTTTTGTTCCTCGGCGAGCAACTGGGTCGCCGACGATACCAACGGTGTCAAGGACGTGTTCCTCAAGGACCAGGTCAGCGGCGAGGTGACCCGCGTCAGCGTCGCCGAGGATGGCAGCGAGGCCGACGGGGCAAGTTGCGATCCGATGATTTCCGCGAACGGCAAGTATGTCGCGTTCACCACGAACGCGCCGAGCCTCGGCGGGACATCCGGCGCGAAGCAGATCGTGCGCAAGGATCTCGCGAGTGGCGAACTGTTGCTCGTGACGGGCGACAGCGGCGCCCCGGCCGATGCCGATGCGGGCAAGCCGAGCATTTCCTCCGATGGCAGTCGCATCGCGTTCGCGTCGCGGGCGGGCAATCTCGTGCCGGGGGTAGGCGGCGGCGTACGCAACCTGTACGTGTTCCAGGCCGGCGAAGCGGGACCGCGCAATCTCGCCAAGGGCGGTGGCTCGGCGAACAGCTTGTTCGTGATGCTGGGCACGGGCGACGAGCTGCCCGACGGCGACTCGTCCGATCCGAAGATCGCGTGCAGCGGCAACGCGGTCGGTTTCACCTCCGAAGCCGGGAACCTGGTCAACGGCGACACGAACGCGCAGAACGATTATTTCGT
>CAYWZC010000030.1:22874-29209 GCA_964462745.1 uncultured Rhodanobacteraceae bacterium | reverse complement strand
ATCCGATGGCTGAATTCACGCTACCGAAGAATTCGAAGATCCAGCCGGGCAGGCATCATGCCGCGCCGGCCGGTGCGAAGAACGTCAAGCCGTTCCGCGTGTACCGCTGGAATCCGGACGACGACGAGAACCCGCGCGTCGACACCTATGATGTCGACCTCGACACCTGCGGGCCGATGGTTCTCGACGCGCTGATCAAGATCAAGAACGAGATCGACCCGACCCTGACCTTCCGGCGCTCGTGCCGCGAGGGCATCTGCGGTTCGTGCGCGATGAACATCGACGGCACCAACACGCTCGCCTGCACCAAGGCGATCAGCGACTGCGGACAGGCCGCGGTGCCGATCCATCCGCTGCCGCACATGCCGGTGGTCAAGGACCTGGTGCCGGATCTCACGCAGTTCTATGCGCAGTACGCCTCGGTCAAGCCGTGGATCCGCACGCAGAGCGCGCCGCCGCCGGACAAGGAACGCCTGCAATCGAAGGAGGATCGCGCGAAGCTCGATGGCCTCTACGAATGCATCCTGTGCGCGTGCTGCACGACCTCGTGCCCGAGCTACTGGTGGAACGCGGATCGCTATCTCGGCCCCGCGGTGCTGTTGCAGGCGTACCGCTGGATCGTGGATTCGCGCGACGAGGACACCGGCGAGCGCCTCGACGACCTCGAGGATCCGTTCCGCCTGTATCGCTGCCACACGATCATGAATTGCACGCGCACCTGCCCGAAGGGGCTCAATCCGGCGAAGGCGATCGCCGAGACGAAGAAGCTGCTGGTCGAACGGCGCGACGCCTGAGCGCCGCGTCGCCGACCGCGCCGTTGCGATGAACGACGGAACCGACCCCGGACGACTGCGCTGGCGCTGCCGGCGCGGAACGCGCGAACTCGATCTGTTGCTCGGCTGGTGGCTGGACGAACGCCGCCCGCATGCCGATGCAGCACGGCGCGCCGCGTTCGATGCCCTGCTCGATGCACCCGACCCGGACCTGTGGGACTGGCTCATCGCGCGCGTCGAACCGGAGGAAGCCGGTATCCGCGCAATCGTGCATGAGATCCGCGCCCACCATCGCGCTTGACTACGCGCCGTCGCGGCACATTGCGACGGCGGTGGCGCTGGTCACGGTGCTCGCGGTCGCCGCGGCCCTGGCTTGCGCCTTGCCGTGGTCGGCGCGAATCGCGATCGCGCTGGTCGCGGCCGCTTACGGGAGCTGGTCGATCGCGCGTCACCTGCGGCCGCGCTGTCGCCACATCGCATTCGGCGCGGCAGGGTGGCGCCTGCTGCGCGACGATCACGGCGAACACGCGGCCCGTCTGCTGCGCCATGCGCGCATCGGCCCCGTGCTGACCCTCGAGTTCCGGCTCGACGACGGCGAACGCTTCCGCGCCGCGTTCGCGGGCGACAACCTCGATGCGGAACGCCGGCGGCGTCTGTTGTTGCTGCTCGCGCGAGCGGAAGTCCTACAAGGTTCGTAGGCGATCGGCGCTTGCCGCCACCATTGCCTTGCGGCACTCTCGCTGCCCTGCGCGGTCACAACCGCCGGCCGATCGGGGCGAAACGTTCCGGGCCGGTCGTGACGACGAACCCCATCCCAGGAATCCGTTCCCCGAATGTTCCGTCCCCTCGAAGTCTTCGTCGGCCTGCGCTACACGCGCGCCAAGCGGCGCAATCATTTCATCTCGTTCATCTCGCTGGTGTCGATCCTCGGCATCGCGGTCGGGGTGACCGCGTTGATCACGGTCATCTCGGTCATGAACGGATTCGACAAGGAACTCACCGGGCGCATCCTCGGCATGGTCGCGCACGCGACCGTGTCCGGCGTCGATGAAACCGTGCATGACTGGCAAAAGGCGGTCGAACTCGCGGAAAGCCAGCCGCATGTGCTGGGCGCCGCGCCGTATGTCGAGCGCGAAGCCTTCCTGCAGGGACCGCGCAGCTCGTCCGGCGCGGTGGTCCGTGGCGTGTTGCCGGCGCTCGAACCGAACGTGTCCGAGCTCGGCCGCATCATGGTCGCCGGTTCGCTCGACGACCTCACGCCCGGCGCGTTCGACATCATCCTCGGCCGAGAACTCGCGATGTCGCTCGGCGTGCGTCCCGGCGACCACGTCACCGTGTTCGTCGCCCGGTTCACCGTGTCGCCGATCGGCGCGCAGCCGCGCTTCAAGCGCTTCAAGGTGGTCGGACTGTTCGAGGCCGGCATGCAGGAATACGACGCCGGCCTCGCGGTCATCCACATGCAGGATGCGGAAACGCTGTACCGGCTCGACGGCCCGACCGGCGTGCGCCTGCGCCTCGACGACATGTTCCGCGCGTATCCGGTCGCGCGCGCGCTTGCCGCCGAACTCGGCCAGTACTATCGCGTGTCGGACTGGATGCAAAGCCACGTCAACCTGTTCAAGTCGATCGCGATGGAAAAGAAGGTCATGTTCCTGATCCTGTCGTTGATCGTCGCGGTCGCGATGTTCAACCTCGTGTCGACCCTCGTCATGCTGGTCACCGACAAGCAGGCCGACATCGCGATCCTGCGCACGCTCGGCCAGAGTCCGCGCAGCATCATGGGCGTGTTCATGATCCAGGGCATGCTGGTCGGCTCGCTCGGCATCGGTCTCGGCGTGCTGTTCGGCGTGCTGCTGTCGCTCAACCTGTCGGACCTCGTGCAATGGATCGAGCGCACGTTCGGGGTCAACTTCCTGTCGCCGGACGTGTACTACATCAGCGAACTGCCGAGCGACCTGCACTGGGGCGACGTCGGCTGGATCACGCTGACCGCATTCGTGTTTTGCGTGCTCGCGACGCTGTATCCCGCGTGGCGCGCCGCGCGCACGGATCCGGCTTCTGCGTTGCGGTATGAGTGAGGAAGAGCCGGGAATCGGGATTCGGGAATCGGAAGAGCGGAAGTGGGAAGCGGTGAGCTCACGGAGCGTCATTCCCGCGAAGGCGGCCCGAAGGGCAGGCGGCAGGAGCAGCCGTAATCCATTTTGAAGTATGGCGCGGGTGGAACGGGTTGAGGCAGCGCGAATGAGTCAGGCGAACGAACCGGTTGGCGGCGCGGGCGACATCGTGTTGCGCGCGGAGCGCATTGCGAAAACGTATCAGGAGGGCAACCTGCGCACCGAGGTGCTCGACGACGTGAGCTTCGCCGTGCGGCGCGGGGAGACGGTCGCGGTGATCGGTGCGTCGGGCACCGGCAAGAGCACCTTGCTGCACATCCTCGGCGGGCTCGACACGCCGACTTCGGGTGAGATCGAGGTCGACGGCAAGCGCATGTCGCGACTGTCGGATCGCGCGCGCGGCGACCTGCGCAATCGCGCGCTCGGCTTCGTCTATCAGTTCCATCACCTGTTGCCCGAGTTCAGCGCACTCGAGAATGTGTGCATGCCGTTGCTGATCCGTGGCGAGTCGGTCGCCACCGCGCGCGAACGCGCGAGCGCCTTGCTGGATCGCGTCGGGCTCGGCGCGCGGCGCGCGCACAAGCCCGGCGAATTATCCGGCGGCGAGCGCCAGCGCGCAGCGGTCGCGCGTGCGCTGGTCACGCGGCCGGCCTGCGTGCTCGGTGACGAGCCGACCGGCAACCTCGACGAACGCAATGCGACCCAGGTTTACGAACTGATGCTGGAACTCAACCGCGAGATCGGCACGTCGCTGGTGCTCGTCACCCACGACCAGCGCCTCGCTGCGCGTTGCGATCGCGTGCTCGAGTTGTCCGCGGGGCGACTGTGCGAGGTCGGGCGGTGACGAGGCGCACCCGCCTTGACGCGGGAGCGGCGCCCGTCGTGATGCAGGAATCGTGTTCGGCTGCGATGCGGTTCGGAGGCGCGTGAAAAAGCATCACGGCTGAAGCCGGTTCCTGCGGAACGCGGGGATCGAGGCATGTGATGTAGGAGCCGCCTTCAGGCGCGATGCGGTTCGGATGGCGCACGAAGGAGCATCACGGCTGAAGCCGGTTCCTACGGAATGCGTGCGGCGAAGGTGTTGGTAGGAGCCGCCTTCCGACGCGATGCGGTTCAGGGTGGCGCGGCAAGGGCCATCATGGCGGAAGCCGGTTCCCGCGATCGGTTCCTGCAATGGAAGGCGTCGTGGATCCGGACGGTGAAACAGGGAGCGTGGCCACGGAATGGGCGAGGCAGGTACGCAAATCCGTCGTGAGCGAGGTGCGGGTTTCATCCCGGCCGCCGCCGTCGGCCTGTTGCTCGGCGTGCTCGCGGTGCAATGCCTGCCGCGCCTGCCTCCGGTCTGGCTGCCGGGCGTGGGCGTGCTCGCGGCGGGGTTGCTCCTTTGGCGCCGGCCGCGCTGGCGCCTCGCGGCGTTCGTGCTGATCGGTTTCGCGTGGTGTGCATGGCGAGCGGATTCGGCGCTCGACGCACGCTTGCCTCGCGCGCTGGAAGGCCGCGACTTCGACGTCATCGGCGTACTCGACGAGTTGCCGCGACGCGGCGTCAACGCATGGCGTTTCACGTTGCGCATCGAACGCGCGACGCTCGACGGCGTCGAACTGCCGCTGCGCGGTCGCGTGCGCGTCTCCTGGTACGACTTGCGCGAGTCGCTGGCCGATCCATGCGGGCGCTGGCAGTTGCGCCTGCGCCTCAAGCGGCCACGCGGCGTCATCAATCCGGGTGGTTTCGACTTCGAGCGGTTCGCGCTCGAGCGTGGCATCGTCGCGACCGGCTACGTGCGCGACGACGGCGACAATCGACGGCTCGGTGGTGGTGCATGTGTCGATGGGCTGCGCGCCGCGATCTCGCGCGGCATCGCCGCGCGGGTCGCCGATGCGCACGATGCACACCTGTTGCAGGCATTCGCGGTCGGCGATACGCGCGGGCTTGACGAGCATGACTGGGATGTCGCGCGCGCGAACGGCATCCCGCACCTGATCGCGATCTCGGGCTTCCATGTCGGCGTCGCGGCCGCGTTCGGCGTGTTCGTGATCCGTGCGCTGTGGTGGTTGTGCCCCGCGCTCGCATTGCGCGTCCCCGCGCGAATCGCCGAAGCGCCGGCTGCGTTGTTCGTCGCGGTCGGGTACGGGTTTCTCGCCGGTGGCAGCCTGCCGACCGTGCGTACCCTGGTCATGATCGCGGTGATCGTGCTCGCGCGGCTCGGACGCAGGTCGGTCGGCGGCGCGCAATCGTTGGCGCTTGCGTTGATCGCGATCCTCGCGTTCGACCCGCTCGCGGTGCTGTCGGCCGGGTTCTGGCTGTCCTTCGTCGGCGTCGCGATCCTCATGCTGTGCCTCACGCGGCCCCGTGGCGTGCTCGGTTGGTTGCGCGAACTCGGTCTCGGCCAGATCCTGATGACGGTGTCGCTGCTGCCGCTGACCGCGTGGTTCTTCGGCCAATCCTCGCTGGTCGGCGCGCTGGCGAACCTCGTCGCCGTGCCGCTGGTCAGTTTCGTCATCGTGCCGCTCGCGCTGCTCGGCACCTTGCTGTTGCTGGCCGTTCCTGCGTTGGCCGCGGCGCTGCTGGTCCCGGCCGGATGGATCGTGCATGCGCAATGGTGGCTGCTCGAGTGCATGGCGACCTGGCCGGGCGCGCACTGGTATCTTCCGGGCGCGACGCCGTGGACCGTGCTGCCCGCGTTGCTCGGCGCCATCTGGCTGTTCCTGCCGCGCGCGATCCCGGCGCGCGCGCTCGGTTTGGTCCTGTTCCTGCCGCTGTTGTGTCCGCATCTGCCACGACCCGCCGATGGCGGTTTCGAGGCGCGTGTCGTCGATGTCGGCCAGGGACTCTCGGTGTTGATCCGGACCCGCGACCATGCGTTGCTGTACGACGCGGGGGCGCGCTATCCGTCCGGTTTCGATCTCGGCGATGCGGCGGTGTTGCCGACCTTGCACGCGATCGGTCTCGACCGGCTCGACGTGCTCATGGTCAGCCACGGTGACAACGACCATGCGGGCGGCGCGGCGGCTGTCGCGACGGCCTTCCCCGATGCGCTGCGCCTGGGTGGCGAGCCCGCGCGCGGCGACCTGCCGCTCGCGCAATGCCACGCGGGCCAGGCCTGGCGCTGGAACGGCGTGACCCTGCGAGTCCTGCATCCGCCCGCCGCATCCGCCGCGGAATACCGGGACAACGACCGCTCCTGCGTGTTGCTGGTCGAGGGCGAAAGCGGGCGACTGTTGCTTGGCGGCGACATCAGCACGCGCGTGGAACCCGCGATCGCGGCTGCGATCGGCGACGGGCCGCCGCTGGTGTTGCTGGTCCCGCATCACGGCAGCAGGACCGGCTCGGGCGCGGACTTCATCGCCGCGTTGCGGCCGGTGTTCGCGGTCGTCTCGGCCGGCTGGCGCAGCCGCTTCGGCCACCCGCATCCGGATGTCGTCGCGCGCTATCGGGCCGCGGGCGTGCC